>NZ_JBIIWV010000103.1:0-7960 GCF_044338735.1 Flavobacterium sp.
TTGCTCCGGCAACTGTTATATTATGACCACTATTAATAGTAAATGATCTTGTCGCATTAACAGTTAATGTTTTTGCTGTAAATCCTGCGGTAACCCCAGATGCAGTTGTTGAAAAATTTCCGTCAATTATTGCGTCAATTGAAGTTGTAGGCCCGCTTGTATTGGACCAACTTGTTCCATTCCAAGTAGTTGGAGGATCTGTTATAGTTCCTGTAAACTGCTTTGTTACATTAGTGAATCCAGTGGATGAAACCACAACCGCTGTTGATGCTCCACTATAAGATCCGGCGGAAAGACCGGCTTTCAATCTGCTGTAAATTATCTGTGAAGTAGTGGTGTTAACTAAAGTGATGGCAGCTGACTGGAAACCAGTGCCTGAAGTAGTTGATACTTCCAAATCAGAACCCGGAGTCACCACCAAATCGCTTGTTAAACCATTCGTTGTAACAGTAAACGAACCTTCAGCTGAAGGGCCGCTACCTGTTACATAACTCAAAGCACTTCCGGTGATTCCTGAAGTGTTAATGCCATTTATCGATCCGGTAAACTGTAATGTTTTAGTGGTCGTTCCAGTTGCTGCTACATTTACTTGTCTTAAAGTATTTGAACCACCCGTACCAAGACCTAGACCAGCTATCAAACGTGCATAAAGGGTTGTATTAGCTACTGTTCCACTGCTCGGCGTTAACGTAATTGCTGAAGAGCCAAAACCTGAACCCGAGGTAGAAGATATTTCGATATTTGTACCCGGAGTAACTGTAATATTATTACTACCCAGGTTTGCACCTGCTACCTGAAACGATTGTTCTGCAGAAGGACCATTTCCTATTTCATAACTCAAAGCTGTACTAACCGGTTGCGTAAGCGTAGTACTTGCTGCAGCACCTGCAGCGGTTAATGTAAAGTTATCGAGCGTTGGAGTATTCGCTAGCATTTGTCCCAAGTGAACCTGAATGGAAATATATTTTACATTAGCACTTGCAGCACCTCCTAATAGTGTACCTACAGCTGAAGCATTTACATAAGTTCCAGCAGCAGTAGTTTTAAGGTTTCCTTGTGATTTTGTCTGACTTATTGCCAACAAAACTTCAGCATTAGAGGCATCATACACTTTTACAACTACATTCCAAGGTGCAGCTGTAGCTGTTACTGTAGCAACTTTTATTTGAAATGCATACGTAAAAGCTGAGGTTGTCCCTTCATAGCTACTGATATCAATCTTATCAGATTCAATTATTAATGCTGCTTGGTAAGCATTTGCATTTGCACCAGAAGTTGCATTTGCACCAGTACAGGTGAATGCCCCACTTATTACACCACTTGAACCAACAGTTAGATTAGCATTACCGGCTGAACCAATTCCAGTATTTTGTGAAATTGTCCATCCAGTAATCGTCCATGGACTTGAGCCCGAAAGCGTTGACCCTGCGCTAAAATCACCGTTGGGAACTGTAATTGATTGCCCCCAACTTGTGTTAGCGCTCACCAAAATCAAACAAAGGCTTAGTGCAAGTTGCAGTAGTCTTTTTCTATTGAGTAATTGTTTTTTCATAATAATTATTTTTGGTTATTTTTTCTATGTTACTATTATGTAAAATTAATTAACCATTTATACTAAACTAGTTGATAAAGTTTCATTTATGAGGCAAAAAAGTTTCAAATATTTAATTATTTGAAACAAAAAGAACAACTGAATGACACTTTTTGAATGATTGCATTTTTAATTTAATTTGTTTATTTGTTTATCTATTTAAACTCGTAAATGAATAAACATTTTACATTAATTCTGATAAATATTTTTTTTGCTACAACCTCAGTATACAGTCAAAAATTGGTATATGAGAAAGGAACATTGGTATTAAAAGCCAATTCCTTAGAAGATGGGTTAGGACAATTTGTAACGAACGATTTACCCAGCGTCAACCCAAAAAACACTATTGCGTTAAAACCAGAGGCCACACCCCTATTCAAAAAAATGTGGGCAATAGCACTTAATGATGTGGAGCTCAACTTGATTACCAACGATTATGGGACTTATTTTGCCGCAGGACGACGGTACACCGACCGAGTTTATACCCGTGATATTTCTTATGCAGGAATTTTGGGCCTCAATGCTTTGTATCCCAAAGAAATGATGACTTCACTTCGGGTAACGAGAAATGTGGTGTCTAAAATGGGATACAAAGTTTCGACAGAAGAGGTAATTAAAGAAATTGACGCTCCTTGGGAAGTAATTACTGACGATAGAAAACAAATAATGGCTCAATTCAAAAGCAATAGTATCACCCGTCGTACCGATGATGTAGTTTGGATTTGGGCAGTTGATGATTTGTTTAAATCCCATCCTGAAGTAGCAGATTGGAATTGGTTTTATACCAATGGAAAAAATAATTTCGAGCAATTTTATATTCCTTGGTATGATAAAAAAGATGGTTTGTACAAAGGTCAAAATACCTTTCAAGACTTACAATCTGAGGGCTATCCAGAGGGTTATTCTCAAGCTGATTGCGTATTGATAAAAAGCACCTCAACCAATTGTTTGTATTATAAAGCGATGCTTTCACTGGCTAATGCTGCTAAAAAATGTAACTTACCCGAAGAATCTAAAGCTTGGACCAAAAAAGCCGAGTCACTCAAAAAGGCTATTCTCAAAGAATTACTTTTGCCCAATGGCACTTTTACTTACTTTAAAGACAGAAACGGAAAAGTATTGCCCAACCAGCACAATCTGGGAACAGCTTTTGCAATTCTATTTGGAATTGTAAAAGGAGAAACGGCCAGAAAAGCAATAGAAAATTATCCATCGAATCAATATGGAACGCCATTAATTCATCCTTTTTTAGAAAAAGGAACAGGAGATCACAATGCCGCAGCATGGCCCTTTTGCGATACTTTTTTCTTGCAGGCAAAAGAAATCGCCGATGGTAAAGATTATACAGGTTATAATGCTGCATTACTGGCACGAACAATGGGAACTAAATTTTCTGAAAAAAGAGATAAGGAATGGGGCGGATTTGGTTCTTTTCACGAAAAAGTACCCTTGCCTTCAGGTTTAATTTCAGGTTCGGGATCCCAACTATGGACTTCGGCCGCTTTTATGAATGTATGTTTGAGAGCCAAACTTGTTGATTTAAAATAATAAAACAAAGTTAAATAGTATTAAACCAATAATTGTTATCCGATTAAAATTTTAAACCAATATTAAATTTAACAGTCTAAATAGTAAATAACAAATTTTTAATTATGAATGAATATAGTTTAAAAAGCTTTGATAGAACAAGAAAAATTGTCATTTTAGCAGTAATTGCTTTCTCTAACATGGTAATAAGTCAAGTAGGTCCAAAACCTAGCTCTTTTGGTGTTTGGGATCGTGGAGAAGCAATGAATATAAGAGAGTATCCATTTTTAAAAGGAACATCCTGCGATTTTACCTGGGATGAAGTTGAAAAAACACCAGGAATATATGACTGGTCTATATTAGACAATGCTGTTGAAAGAGCCCATAAAGAAAAAATATCGCTATATATTTCTTTTGCAGCAGGGCCTAAAACACCTGAATGGGTTTATGAAAAAGGGGTGCCAAAAGTAATTACAAGCGCTACCAAAAAACCCGGGGCGTTTGATCATTATCCTTATTATCTATCTCCAGAATATAAAAAATATTATCACCGTTTTCTGACAGAAGTAGCTAAACATATTAGCAGCTTTTCTAAAGAGAAAATAAGTGCTATTTCATTTATTCAAGTTAAAACAGGATGTACTGGAGATGAGTGTGCTTATAAAGGGGAGCCTATAGATAAAAATTATTCTTTACCAGTAAAAAGTGAAAAATGGAGAGAATTCCGTCTTGAAACCTTTGCCTTGCATGATAAATTGTTTGGTAAACAATCAGGATTGAATATTAGTATGCTTCTGAACAATCTAGAACCAGAAAGCAATAACGGTAAAAATAATTTTGTTCAAGAATGGGATTGGGCCATTAAAAACCTTAAAGATGGTTTTGGAATCAAAAATGGAGCACTTTCTAGAGGACATCATTTAAGTGGAGAAATTGATGCAGTAAACACGTTTTTGCCCTATCTAGTTGACCCAAAAGGGGTTACGCTTTTTCGTCGTTCTGAGATGGACCAAACCTGGACGCGTCCTTGGTATCAACTAAATGTTCAACTCAACTTTTACTGGGGAGCAATTAATGCCTTAAATGCGGGTCAAAGTGTTTGGGATGTTACAAGCGGCGCTTTGAAGGCTAGCAAGGAACAAGGATTTGATTATTCTTTCTATTTTTTCAATAAGTATGCCGGGCAAATACACCCTGAGACAGCAACCGATGCTTTTTGTGCTTTGCATAAAGGTTTGAATGCAGCTGATACAAATACTTATCCTGAAGACAAGTTTGGTAAAGCATCGCATGGAAATATTGATCGTATGGAAAAAATTACTGCCGAATATGCGAAGTATGGAGCAGCAAACGAGGATAAAAATGCACTCAAAATGGGGCAAGTGAAGCAACGCGGTGACCAAGTTGGTTTCAATGATGCGGGTTGGGAAATATGGCCAGATAATTACTCCAGATTATTGTATCAAATTGAGCCAGATGAAACTTCAATTCCGTTATGGCGAGTAGGCGGACCTATCACGGCTACCTCTTCTATTTATTCAAGGTTTGCAAGAGGATTTGAACACACAACGGGAAAAGATGCACTATACTTCAAACTTCACGAAGGTTTTTCTCAAGATAATAAACCTAAAGTAATGTCGATAACTGTTGTTTGGTATGATGCCATTGAAGGTTCTAAATGGAAACTTGATTACGATGCAGGAACCAAATCCATGAAGACAGCAATGACAGTAACAGGAAAAGGGGACAAAAAATGGCATCATGAAGTGATAACTATAAAAGATGCCGTTTTCAAAAATGGAGGAACAAAAGGGGCTGACTTTGTACTATTGAATGCTGATGATAAAGATGATATATTTAGCCTTGTAGAGGTTCACCGAGGAGAACAAGAGCTTCCTTTATTAAGACCTCAAGAGGAAAATCGTGCTTTCAAGGGTAGCGCTAAAGGAACCAAATATAGCAAAGGAGAAAACGCCGTTGAGGGTGATAAAGAAAAGAAAGAAAAAAAAGGAGATAAAGAGGATAAAAGGGAAAAGAGAAAAAAAGAGAAAAAAAATAAATAGCACTATGAAACGCGCAAGAATTAAAATATTAGCTACTTTCTTATTGTTTATAGGATTATCTCAACTGACATTTTCACAAAAAAAGGAAAATGATATAAAAGATTTCGAGCGCCCACAGTGGGCGGGATTCTTTACCAATTGCAAGAATGAAAAAATTGACACAGAGCGGTTTCCTTTCATTAAAGGGGTTGCCGATAGAGTTAAGTGGGCCGACATAGAGACAAGTCCCGAGGAGTATGACTGGTCAAAAATGGATTCTCAAATCCGTAATGCCGTAAAGGGTAAGTATTTTTACTATTTCGTCTTATGGACGGGACCTCATTCTCCAGAATGGATTTATGAACAAGGGGTTCCCAAAGTGACTGTAAAAGGTGGCAAAGGAAAAGATTTTTTTCCCTATTACCTAGATCAAAACTATATCAATTACTTCCATCGTTTTATCGGCAAGCTAGCAGAACACATTGCCTCACTACCTGAGAAGGAGCGAAACGTTTTTGCGTTTATACAGCCGGCTTTTGGATCTACGGGTGATAGACAACTTTACAAAGGTACACCCATTGACCAGAAATATAAAATTAGCGCTTCGCAATATTTAGAGTTTTGCAGCGGAGCTACGAAACGTTTCTACGAAGCCTTCGATAAGCCAGAACTCAAACATATCCGATTCCTGTTTAATGTGGATAATGAAAGTAATCCTGAAGTGTTGAAGGGTACTAAGGCTGCAAAAGCAGGTGAACTACTTTACGCGAATTGGCTTCGTAAAAATTATCCGATTGAGCTCCGAAAACAGCAATTTACGATTGCAATTGGTTATCAGGCTAACGGAGAAATAATCCAAGATAATGAACTTCGCCCTACTTTTTTCGGCCTAAACGGCAAGAAACCGGAGTTTGTTCGCGGCGAGTTTTCTAAATTCGCACAGGGCGGAATATTTCAGGAAAATCCGGGTTGGAATTATTATTGGACCGCTATTTCGACTGTCGATAGAGGACTTGATCTATGGGAGGTTGATTATAATGTTGTAAAAACAGGACAATATGATGAAGGGTTTGCCTTCGCTAGTCGCTATTCTTATTACAAACAACCGCATACCAGCCCGTATGCTTTTATTGCCCTCCGTGATGTGCTAGATAGTGCCGATTCCGTTCGCTTTCCTGAGGTAAAATATGGGAAGGCTGAACAGAACAACGCAGAGCGGATAAATAAAATTGAAGCGGAATTCAATAAATACGGAGCGAAAGTTGGTGATTTGCATGCAGCTACTTCCCTATCGGGATCCAATTATCTTTATGAAGCCAAGGCGATGAACGATGTAGGATTCGAACTCATTGCCAGGAACTATAGCCGATTTATTACACAGATCGAAGCGAATGAAACCAGTGTAGGATTATGGCGGGTTGGTCCCACGAATCAGCCCTATGGAAGATATGCGCGCGGCTTTGAAAATTTAAACGCACGTAACCGGATGTATTTTGATCTGGATGACAATTTTCTATTTACGAAAGCTCAGAAACCAATCACTTTGAAAATCATATATTTGGATAAAGGGACTGGAAAATTCTCTGTTCGTTATGATTCCTCATCCAATTCGGACAAAACCGCAGTTACCATCACCAAAGCCAACAGTGGTAATTGGGTGACCAAAAGTATCGTCATCGCCGATGGGGCATTTGCCAATAAGGGTCCCAAAAATAGCGATTTCTCCTTGGTGAATGAGGATAATGAGGACGATGTTTTTCATATGATTGAAATTATGAAGGACAACCCGAAAAATTAAAAAAGAGGCTGTGTCAATTTTATTTTGAACAGTCTCTTTTTAGTTCCTAAAAATCAATTTGAATTTTATTTTTTCAATAACTATTGGATGATTTGTATTGTAATAAATAAAAAAGTTTTGTTTTTCGATTTATTTAATGGCATCAATCTATAAATGAAACAAATCTATACTAAAAATGAGACTATTTGCATCTATATCAAATATTGGTCAATAGTAAATTTGTAAAATAATCCAAAACTGACTTTCAATCAGATTTGTTAAAATTTAAAACAAAAATACATATTCATAAATAAAATGACAAAGAAATTTAAAAAAACAGTTACAATACTTTCGATAGTATTTTTAAACGGTTTAATGTCTTTTGCCGGAACCACTCAGCCATGGAAAGACATTAAGGTTGATGTTAATGCTAACGGAACAGTATCATCTACTATAAACTTAAAAGAAATCGAGAATGGTTTTCAAAGGTTAACTATATCGCTATCTAATAATAGCAATAAACCAATTACAATACAAAAAATTACTGTTAGTATTCCAATTGAAGCGAAGTTGTCTGACAACTTGGATGTAGTTTTTGGAGCAAGTTGTATGGGGCGTACTCCTCTACTTAAACAGAAAATTGGCGGTCAAACCAATCGTAGTTCAAGTAATATGTATGAGATGATACGATTATCAGACGGTCAATATTTATTTGCAGGTGCAACTTCTTGGAGAATATTTATGCCGAATTTCACATTAAAACAAGGGGGGTTCGAAGTTTGGTCTGATGGAGAAGGTAAGCAATTAAAACCAGGCCAGACAATACAATACGAACAAATCGTACTTAGACTTGCTACCAACTGGCTTGAATTACTTGATCAATTTGGAACGGCGATTGCTGCAGAAAATATAATTACCAAACTCAAGCCCGCCGATTTTAAAGGTTGGGCAACTTGGGATTATTATGGCAGAGTATTCACTCCAAAAGATATTTATGGTAATATGGACCAATTGAATAAATTG
>NZ_JBIIWV010000102.1:0-7960 GCF_044338735.1 Flavobacterium sp.
ACAAATGCACCAATTTCAATACTTTTTGATTTTTCATCTAACAAATAAGCAATTCGTTCACGAGCTGTCATTTTACCTTCAGCGTGTAATTTTTCAATTCGCTTGGTTCCTCCGCCTAACTTTACTTGAGCAAAGCGGTTTTTTAAATTGGAAAGTAATAACTTATTATGATCTTCGTTTTTGTTGAAATTGATGTCCATTTTGGATGAATTTTTATATCAGGGTAAAATTACGAAATTCAATATTAATATTAGCTCTTATTGATAATTTGATTTTTTTAAATTGATTATCATATTTAATGTTTAATTAACATTGAAAGATTAAATTTGCGTCATAAAATAAATATAAAATGACATTAAATAATATTTTTCAGTTTTTTGTTCCGAAAGACAAAAAGTTCTTTCCATTGTTTGAGCAAGCATCAGCAAATTTAATTTTATTAGCAGAAACACTTCATGAAGCAGTTAATGCTCCCAAAGACGAACGAGAAGATTATTTTAAAAAAATTGACGAATTAGAAGCTAATATTGAAGAAATTACCTATAATACAAATATAGAATTAAGCAAAAATTTTATCACGCCTTTTGACAGAGAAGACATTCATTCATTAATTAAATCTATGGAAGATGTCGCAGATTATATGCAAGGTGCTTCAAGTAGGATTAGATTATATCAAGTAGATAAAATTACAAAATCGATTCGTAAATTAACCGAAATCAATTTGGAAGCTTGTCAATTAATTGGTATTTCAATCATTGAATTAAAAAAAATGAATCATAAAATAATTAAGGAGACTTGCATAAAAATAAACAAATTAGAAAGTAAAGCGGATGTTGTTTTTGACAAAGCAGTTGCTGATATATTTGAAAATGAAAATGATGCAAAAAACATAATTAAATATAAAGAAGTTTTGTCTGCATTAGAGTCTGCTTCCGATAAATGTAAGAATGTTTCCAATATAATGGAGCAAATTTCTGTAAAACATTCATAATTGTTTAATAAAACTTATTATGGATTTTACATTATTACTCATCATCATATTTTTAGCATTAGTCTTTGACTACATTAATGGTTTCCATGATGCAGCAAATTCAATAGCAACAATTGTTGCAACAAAGGTATTAACTCCATTTCAAGCAGTGCTTTGGGCGGCATTTTTTAATTTTTTAGCTTATTGGGTATTTGGTTTTGGAGTTGCAGACACCGTTGCAAAAACTGCTCACACGAGTAGTATAGATTTGATAACAATTTTAGCGGGAGTTATAGCTGCTATTATTTGGAACATTATTACTTGGTTAAAGGGAATTCCATCTTCTTCTTCTCATACATTGATTGGCGGATTTGCCGGTGCTGCAATTGCACATGGTTTATCAAGTGTAACTGATCCTGAACATGCTGGTTTTAAAATTGTAAACTGGTTCAAAGCAGCTAAGGAAGGCGAGTTGGTTCCTTCTGGAGTTGTAATTGTAATCATATTTATCATTTTTGCTCCTTTATTAGGAATGATTATTTCCTATTTTATTTCATTGTGGTTGATGTATTCCTCTAAAAAGAATATATATCCAAAGTTATTTACACTTTTGTTTATGGCTTTAGTATCATGGTTTTTATATTCGGTAATGATTCCATTTGAAGAAATTAAAAAACCAAGATTTGAAAGTGAATTTTGGAGTGTTATTACAGAACCTCATAACATAAAATGGTTTTTAGTTGCCTTTATATTTTATAGTTTAGCTCTTTTTAATTTGTTTTTTAGTATTTTATCAACTGCAAAAGCGGAAGCTGTTTTAAAGAAAATGCAATTATTGTCTTCGGCAGCATTTAGTTTAGGACATGGAGGTAACGATTCTCAAAAAGTAATGGGTATTATTGCAGCAGCTGTTGCCGTTTATATTAAAACGAACCCAGATATTGATTTATCTGCGGGGTGGTTAGACCTAAACGTTGTTTTACCTTCAGATAAGGATGGTATTAAGATTGACGGTGTTATGCCTTCATGGATTCCATTAACTTGTTATACGGTAATTGCTTTAGGAACTTTAAGTGGTGGATGGAAAATTGTAAAAACGATGGGTTCTAAAATTACAAAAGTAACTGCTTTTGAAGGCGTTGTTGCAGAATCTGCAGGAGCTTTAACCTTGTTTACAACGGAGCATTTTAAAATTCCGGTATCAACTACACACACCATTACAGGTTCAATTATTGGAGTAGGAGTAACCAAAAGGGTTTCAGCTGTACGATGGGGAGTTACCGTTAAGTTATTGTGGGCCTGGATTTTAACCATTCCTGTATCTGCATTATTAGCAGCCTTAATTTACTTTTTATTAAAAATATTTATTTAATGATCATTTAATATATAAAAAAGAGGATATGAAAATATCCTCTTTTTTTATGTTTCTTTCTGTCCCATCATCATTAAATATCCTTTCAAAAATTTATCAATTTCACCATTCATAACGCCGTCCACATCGCTTGTTTCAACTCCAGATCGTACATCTTTAACCAGTTTATAGGGTTGCATTACATAGTTTCTAATTTGTGAACCCCATTCAATCTTCATCTTACCGGCCTCGATATCACTGCGTTGTGCTTGTTGTTTTTTTAACTCAATTTCGTATAACTGTGATTTCAACATTTGCATAGCCCGTTGTCTATTATCGTGTTGCGAACGCGTTTCTGAACATTGAATTTGAATACCAGTAGGTTTGTGAACCAATTGAACTTTGGTTTCCACTTTATTTACATTTTGACCCCCAGCACCACTTGAGCGGGCAGTTGTAATTTCAATATCGGCTGGATTGATTTCAATTTCGATAGTATCGTCAACTAATGGATATACGTATACTGATGCAAAAGAAGTATGGCGTTTTGCGTTACTATCAAAAGGAGAAATTCGGACCAAACGATGAACGCCGTTTTCACCCTTTAAATAACCAAAAGCAAAATCACCTTCAAATTCTAAAGTAACGGTTTTTATTCCCGCAACATCTCCTTCTTGAAAGTTTAATTCTTTGATTTTGTATCCTTGTTTTTCGCCCCACATCAAATACATTCGCATAAGCATAGAAGCCCAATCACAACTTTCGGTTCCACCAGCGCCAGCAGTAATTTGAAGTACAGCACTCATGCTATCTCCTTCATCGGAAAGCATGTTTCTAAATTCTAAATCTTCAATGTGATTGATGGTAATGTCATAATGCGCTTCAACTTCTTCTTCTGAAATAGCATCTTCTTTGAAGAAATCTAACATGATTTGAAGTTCTTCCACTTGCTCCATTCCTTTATTGTAATCTTCTACCCATTTCTTTTTAGAACGCAGGTTTCTGACTATGATTTCGGCTTCACGTGCGTTATTCCAAAAATCAGGGGCAAAGGTTTTTTCTTCCTCGTTAGTTATCTCAATCGTTTTGGCATCAATGTCAAAGATACCTCCTTAACGCACCAAGGCGATCAATAATATCTCTGACATGTTCTGTATTTATCATAAATATTGTAGTTTTGTTTTGAAAAGGAATGCCATAGCCCCGATAATAGTGGAAATCCTTTTTGTTTTTTATAAAAAAAATGAAAAGATTGAAACGTATAGCGGGAATTAGCTCCTAAAAATTTTATCAAAAATAAGGTATCTGATTGATATATGGAAATAAATTTAGTAAGTGACACGGTAACCAAGCCATCTGTAGAGATGTTAAATGTAATGTTTAATGCTAAAGTAGGCGATGATGTGTATAAGCAAGACCCTACAGTCAATGAGTTAGAGGAAACGTTGGCTGATTTGTTTGGGATGGAAGCGGCTTTATTTTTTCCTTCGGGAACGATGGCAAATCAAACGGCGATTAAATTGCATACTCAGCCTGGTGAACAAGTAATTTGTGATAAATATTCGCACATTTATCATTATGAAGGTGGAGGTGCTTCTTTTAATAGCGGCGTTTCGTGTTGTTTGGTTGATGGAAAACGTGGAATGATTACAGCCGATTTGGTAAAAAATGCTATTAACGATCCTGATTTTTATCATGCACCATTAACATCATTAGTAAGTATTGAGAATACAACCAATAAAGGTGGTGGCGCTTGCTATGATATTGAAACGTTACAAGCAATAAAGCAAATTTGCACCGAAAACAATTTGAAATATCATTTAGACGGCGCGCGTTTGTGGAATGCTTTAGTAGCTAAAAAACAACATCCGAAGCAATTTGGCGAGTTGTTTGACACGATTTCAGTTTGTTTGTCGAAAGGATTGGGTGCTCCTGTGGGTTCCATTTTATTGGGAACTAAGGAAGATATGAAAAGAGCATTACGTATTCGGAAAATATTTGGTGGCGGAATGCGTCAATCGGGCTATTTAGCGGCAGCTGGCTTATATGCTTTACAAAATAATTTAACTCGATTAGAGATTGATCATAGACGTGCTAGAGAGTTAGGCAGTTTGTTGGAAAAAATGCCTTGGGTTGCCAATGTAGAATCTGTGGAAACCAATATTTTGATTTTTGGATTGCAACCATCAGTTGATGAAAAGCTATTCATGGAAAAATTGAAACAAAAAGGAATTTTAATTAGTTCGATGGGGCACGGAAAGTTGCGTATTGTAACACATTTAGATTATAAAGAAGTCATGCACGAATATGTAATGGAAGTGTTTTCTAAATTGGAATTACTTTAATTGCAATCGAAAAAGAATAGAGGGTTATTTAAAAATTATAGTACACCAAATAGGCACGTGGTCTGATATTTTTCGAGCTTCTTTAACAGAAGAAAAGCTTTCATAAAAAGGAACAATTCCTTTTTGTGAAATTTTTATTTTCTGTTTGTCATAAAACAAATTATCATATTCAGAAGCCAAACAATCGTTTTGAATGCATTTCTGGCGTAAGCTGGTTTTTTGATTGACTAAAATAGGAGCGAAGCCATTGTTTTTTATCGGATTAAAAACGGTATGACTTTGCGGACAATTGAAATCACCCAAAAATATTAAGTTGAGTTTTGGATAATGTTTTGGAAAAAACTTAAAATATTTCAGTTCCGTTTCCGGTTTTTTCTTCTTTGGTACTGCATGAAAAGAAACTAAAGTAAAGGTATTTCCTTGGTAATCAAATGTTCCCATGAAAGGTTCTCGATCTATTTCATTTTCATAGTTTTGGTCAAGCCAACATTTTCCAATTTTTTTAACTTGTGCTGTTTTCCAGATAAATGCATAACGTTCTTGACTAGAAGGATTTTTGCTTGTAGTAGGATCACTTATTGTATAATCCCATTTTGAACCTTTTGTGTTTAAAATAGAAACCAATCGACTCACCGCTTGAGAACCTCCGTAACCCGCAACTACTTCCTGAACAGCAATTATATCATAGCTTTTTATTGCATTTGCCATAACTTCTAATTCGCTATTTGATTTAGACTTTCCTAAATTCATGATGTTCCAACTGCAAACCGATACTTGCGCAAAGGAGAAGTAGTTTAGAAAAAGGAAAATAACTAGTAATTTGGTTTTTTGAATCACAATTGTAGTTGTTAATTATTTAAACAGTTTCTTACTTTTTTGATCAATTAAAACAAAGTCTAAACGTTTTTTAGTTTCTTCAATATTTTGTTGGATTTCTTTTAATTTACCAATCATTTCCATAATATCTCCCAACATATCTTTTTTTATTCCAACAAAAATAGTAAATTAGCAATTAAATAAATAATTAAATAATTCATGAAAAAAATCACGTATTTCCTTTTTGGTTGTCTTATTTTTGCTCCTGTTTATAGTCAAGTAAATACAAATAAAATGTCTGATAAAATACAACCTCCTGTTGCTAAAATTGTTTCTAAAACTCTTGAAAAACACGAAGATAAAAGAATTGATAATTATTACTGGTTAAACGAAAGAGAAAACCCAGAAGTTATTGATTACTTAAATAAAGAAAACGAATATTACCAAAATTCAACTGCACATACCAAACCGTTGCAAGACGATTTGTTTATAGAAATGAAATCGCGCATTAAAGAGGATGATAGTTCGGTTCCATATTTATATAACGGTTATTATTACATTACTCGTTATGAAACGGGGAAAGATTATCCGATTTATTCTCGTAAGAAAGCAAGTTTAGAAGCGAAAGAAGAAATTATGTTCGATTGCAACGAAATGGCAAAAGGGCAATCTTATTTTAATCTATCGGGAATTAGTATTAGTGAAGATAACCAGTGGGCTGCATTTGGTGTAGACTTACTTTCTAGAAGACAATATACGATCCAAATTAAAAATTTAGAAACAGGTGAAATTCTTCCCGTAAAAATTGAAAATACTACTGGAGGTTCAACTTGGGCTAGTGATAATAAAACCTTATTTTATACTCGTAACGATATACAAACATTACGTTCGGATAAAATTTTCAAACACACTTTAGGTACTGATGCAAATGCTGATGTTATAGTTTTTCATGAAAAAGACGATACGTTTAATACATATGTTTACAAAGAAAAATCTAAGAAATATTTGGTAATTGGTTCGTCAAGCACCTTAACTTCTGAATATCAAATTTTAGAAGCTAAAAATCCAAATGGTGCATTTAGAATTTTCCAAAAAAGAACTCGTGGATTAGAGTATTCAATTTCGCATTATGGTGATAGTTTTTATATTGTTACCAATAAAGATAAAGCAACCAATTTTAAACTGATGAAGACTCCAGAAACAGCTACTTCGGCTGAAAATTGGACGGATTTGATTGGACATAGAAAAGATGTTTTATTAGAAGGTATCGATATTTTTAAAGATTATTTAGTGGTTGAAGAACGTTCAAATGGATTGAATAAAATTCAAATTCGACCTTGGAACGGAAAAGGTGAATACTATTTGCCTTTCGCCATTGAAACGTATACCGCTTCCACCACCACTAATATAGATTTTGATACTGAAATTTTACGTTATGGGTACCAATCTATGGCAACACCTTCTTCTGTAATTGACTTCAATATGCGAACGAAAGAGAAAAAAGTGTTGAAAGAGCAACAAGTTTTAGGAGGTAAATTTGATAAAAATAATTACATCGAAGAGCGAATTTGGGCAACCGCAACAGACGGAACTAAAGTGCCAATTTCTATCGTTTACCGAAAAGGAATTCAAAAAGATGGTAAAAATCCATTCTTATTATATGCTTATGGTTCTTATGGTGCCACTATGGATCCTTATTTTTCATCAACTCGTTTAAGTTTATTGGATAGAGGATTTATTTACGCCATTGCTCATATTAGAGGTGGTGAAGACTTAGGAAGAGAATGGTATGAAAACGGAAAATTATTAAAAAAGAAAAATACATTTACTGATTTTGTGGATTGTTCAAAATTTGTCATTGCAGAAAAATATACTTCTCCCGAACATCTTTATGCTGAAGGAGGTTCGGCCGGCGGATTATTAATGGGAGCAATCGTAAATATGGCTCCTGAATTATATAACGGAGTTATAGCACAAGTTCCTTTTGTCGATGTGATTACAACCATGTTAGACGACACAATTCCACTAACTACCGGAGAATATGATGAGTGGGGTAATCCAAATGAAAAGAAATATTACGATTATATGTTATCATATTCGCCTTATGATCAAGTGAAAGCACAAGCTTATCCAAATATGTATGTGTCAACTGGTTTGCATGATTCGCAAGTACAATATTGGGAACCTGCAAAATGGGTAGCAAAATTGCGAGTACTAAAAACAAATGATAAGCAATTATTTCTAGATACCAACATGGATGCGGGTCATGGTGGTGCTTCAGGAAGATTTGAAGCATTAAAGGAATTGGCAAAGGAATTTGCTTTTTTATTAGATTTAGAAAAAATTAAGAAGTAGTTAAACTTTTTTTGTTAAATTTGCAGAGATTTGAGGTAACTAATAATTACCCACCTCAGATAATTTATTTTTTATGAAACAAGAAATAAAAGCCTATAATAACGTGTTGGAATTAATTGGTAA
>NZ_JBIIWV010000046.1:0-14694 GCF_044338735.1 Flavobacterium sp.
TTGTTAGAAGTCCAGGAACTGTTGGCAAATCTGCTGTGCCGTTTAAATCACCGGCTAATTTTATTTTACCTTTTACAACATCGGTTGCATCTGGAATTGTAGCATTAGATATTTGAGCATCCACATACGTTTTTACTGCATTTTGTGTTGGGAATAATACATCACTTGTTCCTAAAGTAGTAACATCTGATTTATTTGCTGTATTTTCTTTTGCGTTTAATACCGTTTGAACTGCAGTTGAAACTGGTTTATCCGCATCGGCGGTATTGTCTACATTACCTAAACCAACTACTGATTTATCTAACATTTGCCAAGTCTTATCTCCTCTCCAATATTGCGAGGTTGTTCCTGCTGTAATAATAGGTTCTTTTGTTAGAAGTCCAGGAACTGTTGGTAAGTCTGCTGTGCCGTTTAAATCACCAGCTAATTTTATTTTACCTTTTAGGGTTGTGGTAGCATCTGGAATTGTAGCATTAGATATTTGAGCATCCACATACGTTTTTACTGCATTTTGTGTTGGAAATAATACATCACTTGTTCCTAAAGTAGTAACATCTGATTTATTTGCTGCGTTTTCTTTTGCGTTTAATGCCGTTTGAACTGCGGTTGAAACTGGTTTGTCAGCATCGGCGGTATTGTCTACATTACCTAAACCAACTACTGATTTATCTATCGTTTGCCAAGTCTTATCTCCTCTCCAATATTGTGAAGTGGTTCCTGATGCAATTATAGGTTCTTTTGTTAGAAGTCCAGGAACTCTAGGCAAATCTGCTGTTCCGCTTAAATCACCAGCTAATTTTATTTTACCTTTTATTGTTGAAGTAGCGTCTGGTGTTGCATTGTTAGCAACAAATGTCTCAACTGCTGCAACACTAGGATACAATGTAGTTGAACCAGTATTTGAAGCTATATTTGAAGTTAAATTTGCTGTCGTTTGCGCACCTGTTACATCTGCAACAGGAATTGAAGTGACTGCTGTCATCGGATTAACTCCATTGCCTTTAACATATCCTGTTAAAGTTGATGCGCCAGTACCTCCATTAGTCACAGTTATTACTTCACCAATTTTGGCGTTTGTAACAGCACCATTTGCAATTTTATTCGTAACAATTCCTAAATCTTTTACTTTAAAAGGACTGGCTGATGTTCCTGCGCCTTCAATGGTAATTTGATCTGAAACCGCACCAAATGATGCTCTATCTACCCAAGCTACATTTCCAGTGGCATCGGTAACTAAAACTGAATTATTTGTACCGGGAGCTATTTTAATTGGAGTTACTGCTCCATTAATTATTTTTGCTGAAGTGATTGCGTTATTAGAAATAATGGGTGCATTTGCTGTTGTACCAATACCGCCTAGATCTCCCGAAAGCTGAATAACTCCTGTACTTATTGAAGTGGCTTCCTCAACATTGGCATTTGCGGCATAATAGGCAAAGGGTACATAAGTAAAAGGTTGATTGCTAATCTCTACAAAATAAGTACAATTTGCCCTTACATCAAGATCAACTTTTAAGTTTTTTGGAGTATTATTCCAAACAACATCAGCAAATGATGAAGCATAACCTCCAATTTGATCTCCTGTTCCAATGATTAAATTGACAATTCCATGTGAATCAGTTGTAACTGTATGCGTTTCCAAATATTCAATTCTTGCATTTGAATCAAGAATTGAAAATTTTAAACATATTAATTTATTAGACAAAGGCGCATTAGAATTGTTAACCCCAGGCAATTCTTCTCCTGATGGGTTTAAAATTAATGCTTGATACGAAATTCCATTTTGAGAATATCCTAATAATGAAACTAATAGGACTACTAGTAAAAATATTTTTTTCATCGTTTTAATATTATATATTTTTAAAACCTAATTGTACTTTATTTATGAAAAAACATTGTTTTTCAATACACTGGAATTCAATACCTATTGTATTAACAAAATACTTTCGGATTGAATTTTTAGAGGTTAAATAATTTCTATTACTAAAAAAATTTGGGGGAAATAATTGATACTTTTTTCGTTTCTTAAAGTTAACTTTATAATTAATTAATACTTTGGTTAAAAAAAACGGAATCAATAAAATTTGTAGGGGATTGTTTTTCATTATTCTTTAATTATTTTGGCGGAGTATTCATAATTCTCCGCTGTCAGTCGTATGAGATATTCTGCACTTGACAGACGGGAGAGATTTAATTTTATTTCGTTATTTTCATTAACTACTACTTCAGAGTGAATTAATCGCCCTAGTATATCAAAAACCATTGCATTGACTTTAGTTCCCGGCGAACTTGAAAATCTGAAGGTTATATATTCTATAAATGGATTTGGAAATAGAGTAGTTTGAATCGAATTAGTGTTGTTATTAATTATTTTACTCCAATTATTTTGTTGAAATCCTTGCTGAACAACATAAGTGCCTGAAGAAGTGCCAGTTACTGATTGTTGCCCTACAGTGTAATTTACTGTAATACCAGAATTAGTAACAACACCTCCACCTTGTGCACTAATCATTTGATGGTGAAGCGATTGCGCTGATGCAGAAACTACAAACAAAAAAAACAGTACTATTCGCATTGTTGATATGGGTAATTAATTTTAAATCAACGGCAAATATATACAATTTTCGTAAAAAGAATAATTATTTATTGTAAAAAAATGATAGAAGATATTAGTCTACTATAGATTTGAACTAATTTTTTATAACACTACCTCATCATATTTTAAAACTATAGCATAGCCTTTTTCAGTAAAATATCGTTTCGGATCATCTTTTGAAAGTACCATTATAAAGTCTCCTCCCCAAGCACCAAGACTTTTAATGACTCCTTTAAAATCTGGAAATAAACGCTCTTTTATTGTGGTGGTTTCTAAGACTTCGCTCATCAATATTTCGTGGTATTCCATTAATTGAGCGAACGCTTCCAGAGTGGTACACTGAACAACTTCCTGCGTAATCGTATTTATTTTTGAATAAATCGAAGGCGATTTATGACGTTGCGTCAAATAAGTTGTGATTGCTGATTTACTACTTTTTTTATGATTTAAATACACAAAATAAATCTGATCCTTAAAGGTAGGATTGAATGAGACGGTTTTAAAGATGGGGATTTCGTTTTCTAATTGGTAAATTATCGGCATATTTGATTGTGCACAAGCAATATCATAACCGCTTCCGCCAAAACTTTTAGCTAATAATTCAAATGCATCGATTTGAAACCATTGGGCAATATTATTAATGAGTGTAGAAGAAGTCCCTAAACCCCAATTTCTTGGAAATGTTAAATGGGTTTCGATTTCATATCCATGACCATTTAAAATAGTGGGATTTTGCAGATTAGCTTGATGTAAAATTTCGATTAAAGTATTTTTTACCGAATCGTTTTTCTCTGAAACGTTTTTGTTTTTAATTTCCGAAAAAGTAAGAATATCTTGAAACCAAATGCTATTATCGGAATCAAAACTCGTCCATTTTAGTTCTTGAGCAACACCTTGTTTTACCGTAAGATTTTGTCCAAAACGAGTAGGAACCGCTATGGCTGACGCACCATCAAGCACAACATATTCTCCTGTGAGCAATAATTTTCCGTTACTGTAAAACGTTTGGGTTGCCATTATTTTCTGATTTGTTCTAAATAATCAACGACTAAACTGTGCGAAATCGTAGTGTCTTTGAAAAATGCTAACACCTGTAGCTTTTCTTCTTTGGTTGCTTGATGTTGGTTTAAAATATTCATCAAATGCATTTTCATATGGCCTTGCTGAATTCCGGTGGTTGTGAGCGAACGCAATGCTGCAAAATTTTGTGCCAAACCAGCCGAAGCTACAATTTGCATTAATTCTTCGGCAGAAGGTTTTCCTAATAATTCCATTGAGAATTTTACTAACGGATGTAACGACGTTAATCCGCCAACGGTTCCTAATGCCAAAGGAATTTCCAGCCAAAAAGTAAAAATTCCGTTTTCGATTTTTACATGTGATAAACTTGAATACTGTCCTGATTTACTAGCATAAGCATGAATCCCGGCTTCCACAGCTCTAAAGTCGTTTCCTGTAGCCAAAACAACCGCATCGATTCCGTTCATAATGCCTTTATTATGGGTTACGGCCCGATAAGGTTCTATTTCGGCAATGCGAACAGCCGTGGCAAATTTCTGAGCAAACTCATTGACATCAATCGTTTTGTCTTCTGATAACTGCTCAATTGGACAAGAAACCTCAGCCCTTACGACACAATTTGGAACATAATTACTCAAAATACTCATTATCACTTGAATATTTTTCTCTTCAAAAGTAAAATCGATATAGTCTTGCGCTTGATTTTCTAATGTTTTGGCAAATTGTTCCAAACACGTATTAATAAAATTAGCACCCATACTATCTTTAGTATTAAAAGTAGCATGCAATTGATAATAATTTGGAATTTCATTCGTCTTGTTTCTGAGTTCAATAGCTAAAATTCCGCCACCACGCTTTTGCATGTTTTTGGTAATTTCTTGCGTATCATCGAAGAATGTAGGTTTTATTTTATTGAAAAAAGTAGTTAGTTTTTCTGAATTTCCATGGAAAAGAAAATGTACCTGACCTATTTTTTCGGTATTGATGATTGTAGTTTTAAATCCGCCGCGTTCTCCCCAAAATTTTGCTGCCTTTGAAGCGGCTGCTACCACCGAACTTTCTTCAATAGCCATCGGAATAGTATAACTTCTGCCATTAATAATAAAATTAGGGGCTACACCATAAGGAAGGTAAAAATTTGTGAGTGTGTTTTCAATGAATTCGTCGTGTAATTTTTGCAAGTTTTCATCGGAATTCCAATAATTGATAAGGATATCTTTAGCCTCTTTTTGGTTGCTAAAATAAGTTGCAGTAATCCAATTGATTTTTTCTTCTTTAGATAGTTTTGAAAAGCCTTTTACGTTTTGTAGCATATAAATAGGTGTTGAAAATGCAAAGATACTAAATATAGTATAATGGGTATTTTAAAATTTGTTGACAAAAACTATATTATTTGTAAAAAAATCACTAAAATTGGACTGTATTTAAGATCACTTAATATGAAAAAAATAACATTTGCCCTACTTTTATTTGTAGTGAGCTCAGTATCAGTAGTAGCCCAACAAAAAATTACGTTAGAAGAAATTTGGGGCGGTGCTTTTCGCACCAAAGGAATGGACGAACTAAACGCCATGAAGAACACTAATCAATACACCGTGTTGAATTTTGATCGTGCCTCAAAAAGTTTTCAAATTGATTTGTATGATTTTGCCACTTTAGAAAAAGTAAGTACTCTTTTTGACACTAAAAATCATTCCGAAATAAAATCTATCGACAGTTATACTTTTGATAAAAGTGAAACTAAAATACTAATTGCTACCAATTCAAATCCTATATTTCGTCACTCGTTTACAGCAAACTATTTTGTGTATGATATTGCAGCTAAAAAAATAACAAAATTCACAGACAAAGCCATTCAAGAGCCCACTTTTTCTCCAGAAGGAAACAAAATTGGGTATGCTTTTGAAAACAATTTATTTGTTCATGATTTTGCATCAGGGGCAACGACTCAAATTACAACCGACGGCAAAAAAAATCAAATCATCAACGGTATTACCGATTGGGTATATGAAGAAGAGTTTGTGTTTGTAAAAGCATTTGACTGGAATGCTGATGGAACTAAAATAGCTTACATTAAATTTGACGAAACCGAAGTTCCTGAATTTTCGATGGACTTATATAATGAAGGATTATACCCTACTCAATCGGTATTCAAATACCCAAAAGCAGGTGAAAAAAATGCCAACGTTTCTTTACATATTTTTGATGTAAAAAGTAACGTTTCGCAACAAATTAATCTTGGAAATTATCAAGATTTTTATATCCCAAGAATTGAATGGACTAGCGATGCAAAGACCTTGAGTGTGCAAGTAATGAATCGTCACCAAAATAATTTAGATTTACATTTTGTCGATGGAACAACAGGAGCCACTAAAATAGTTTTAAGCGAAAAAGACAATGCCTATATTGATGTTACCGATAATTTAACGTTCTTAAAAGACAATAGTTTCATCTGGACTTCTGAGAAAGACGGCTTCAATCACATTTATCACTATGATAAAACGGGTAAATTGAAAAAACAAATTACAAAAGGAAATTGGGAAGTAACTGCCTACTATGGTTTTGATGAAAAGACAGGAACTATTTATTATCAATCGGTAGAAAATGGCTCAATCAATAGAGATGTCTATGCCATTAAAGTAGACGGAAAATCAAAAGTGAGATTGTCATCTAAAACCGGAACAAATACAGCAACTTTTAGTCCTAATTTCCAATTCTTTATTAATAGCTATTCAAGTGCAACTACTGCTCCATCGTATACGTTGAATAACTCTAAAACAGGAGCTATGGTTAAAACCATTGTTTCTAATGATGCGGTAGAAACGAAATTGGCTAAATATGAGGTAACTCCAAAAGAGTTTTTTGTATTAACTACCGAAAAAGGACACCAATTAAATGCTTGGATGATCAAACCAAAAAGCTTTGATGCTACTAAAAAATATCCGTTATTCATGTATCAATATTCGGGTCCAGGATCGCAACAAGTAAATAACGATTGGAACGGAACAGACGATTATTGGTTTATGATGTTAGCGCAACAAGGTTACATTGTAGCTTGTGTAGACGGAAGAGGAACAGGTTTTAAAGGAGCGGCGTTTAAAAAATGCACCCAAAAAGAACTAGGAAAATATGAAGTAGAAGATCAAATTGATGCCGCGAAAGTACTTGGCAAATACAATTACATTGATGCATCAAGAATTGGTATTTTTGGTTGGAGTTACGGCGGATTCATGTCGTCTAACTGTTTGTTCCAAGGTGCTGATGTATTCAAAATGGCAATCGCTGTAGCTCCAGTTACTTCTTGGAGATATTATGACAGTATTTATACTGAGCGTTACATGCAAACGCCACAAGAAAATGCAAGTGGTTACGATAATAATTCACCCATCAATCACGTAAGTAAATTAAAAGGAAACTTTTTATTAGTTCATGGAACAGCCGATGATAATGTACATGTTCAAAACACTATGAAAATGGTGGAAGCATTAGTACAAGCCAACAAACAATTTGATTGGGCAATTTATCCCGATAAAAACCACGGAATTTACGGCGGTAAAACACGTCTACAATTATATACTAAAATGACGAATTTCATTAAAGAAAAATTATAACCAACCAATAAACTAAAACAAATTATATGAGCGAAGTAGCAGCAAAACAAAGTCATCCAAAAGGCCTTTGGGTCTTATTTGGAACCGAAATGTGGGAACGTTTCAATTTCTATGGAATGAGAGCGATCTTAACCTTATTTATGGTGAATTCGTTATTAATCAAAGAAGCCGATGCAGCCATTATATATGGTGGATTTTTAGCCTTGTGTTATTTAACTCCGCTATTAGGAGGATTTATTTCTGATAAATACATTGGGAATCGATACAGTATTATGCTGGGCGGAACGTTAATGGCTATTGGTCAATTTTTATTATTTATTAGCGCCTCAACATTTGATTCGAGCTTAGGGAGTGCTAAAATATTTATGTGGGTTGCTTTGTTTGTCATCATTTTTGGTAATGGTTTTTTCAAACCAAACATTTCATCAATGGTGGGAAGTTTGTATCCAAAACAAGAAAAAAGTAAACTAGATTCGGCTTTTACCATTTTCTACATGGGAATTAATATCGGTGCATTTTTAGGTCAATTTATTTGTCCTTGGGTTGGTGATGTTAAAGATGCCGATACCGGAATTAGAGATATTTTTGCATTCAAATGGGGATTCTTAGCTGCTTCAATTGCAATGATTATTGGAACAATCACATTTTTTGTTTTAAAAAATAAATATGTAGTAACTCCAGAAGGAAGGCCTATTGGTGATTTACCAAAAAACAGTGTTAATGATGATTTTGAAGAAGGTGAAACACAAACAGCTAAATTTACAGGAAAGGCAATTGGAATTGCAGTAGTGTTATTTGCTGCTTTATTCTTTATTTTCAGATTTATATTAGTAGGAGAATTTGGTTTTAGTGCCGTTGAAATGGGGCAATTAATCAAAGGGCTTATTTATCCATTTATTTATGCTGCAGGTATTTCATTAGCTTATTTAATTATGAGTTCTGCCGAAAATAAAGTAGAAAGACAACGTATTTGGGTTATTTATATCGTTTCGTTCTTTATTATTTTCTTCTGGGCAGCTTTTGAGCAAGCAGGTTCATCGTTAACCTTTATTGCAGATAATCAAACGGATAGAAGTATTTTTGGATGGAATATGCCACCGTCAATGGTGCAAATTTTTAATGGGCTTTTTGTGGTTGCTTTAGCGTTACCATTTAGTTTATTATGGGATAAACTAAGAGCAAAAGGTAAAGAACCTGTTTCGCCATTAAAACAAGCCATTGGATTAGCCTTAATTGCATTAAGTTATTTTATCATTGCACACAATGTAAAAGATTTAGGCAACACTGGATTATTAGCAATTAAATGGTTAATGCTATTATACTTAATCCAAACTATGGGAGAGTTATGTTTGTCTCCTATCGGATTATCTTTGGTAGGTAAATTAGCACCAAAACGTTTTGCTTCATTATTGTATGGGGTTTTCTTTATCTCAAATGCGGCAGGTTATGCTTTAGCGGGTTCGTTAGGAGCAATTATTCCTGCAACAGGCGATAAATTTCAAAAAGCAGAAACAATAGGTGTAAATCTTCAAGATGTATTGGATAAAAAAGTAGCGTTAACTGCAGAGCAAGTAGCATTATTTGAAAAAGAGCAATTACCAGTTGAATATACTTCGTTTGCTGGATTTGAAATTCATAATTTATATGAATTCTTTATGGTGTTTGTTGTGTTGTGTGGTATTGCAGCAATTATCTTAGCCTTTTTATCTCCTCGTTTAAAGAAAATGATGAATGGTCTTTAAGCGAATCAATTAAAATATTTTTTATATCTTTCAAGCCTACAAGAAACCCTTGTAGGTTTGTTTTTTTAATACAATACATTATGTGGAAAAGTCATCCTAAAGCATTGCCTTACTTGTTTTTATCTGAAATGTGGGAACGTTTTGGTTATTATTTAATGATTGGTATTTTTACCCTTTATCTTAAAGATGTAGAAGCCGGATTTGCCATGACCGAGAAAGAAGCGTCTGATTTATACGGAACTTTTATCGCCTTGGTTTTCTTAACACCTTTTATTGGAGGATTAATTGCCGATCGTTATTGGGGCTACAAAAAATCTATTGTAATAGGCGGAATCATGATGGGCGCAGGTTATTTCATGATGGGAATTCATGATATTACAATGCTATATGTAGCTATGACCTTAGTAATTGTAGGTAATGGATTTTTTAAACCCAATATTTCAACGCTTTTAGGAAACTTTTATTCCGAAGATAAATACAAAGAAAAGAAAGACGAAGGCTACAATATTTTCTATATGGGAATCAATGTTGGGGCATTCATATGTAATTTTTTTGGTGCCGCTTTACAAATTTTATTGGGTTGGCAATATGCGTTCATGGCAGCTGGAATCGGAATGTTTATTGGGGTAATCGTTTTCATATTAGGAACCAAACATTATGGCACTCAAACCGAGAAAAAAGGAGTGCAACCTGGCGATATGCCTTTTTATAAAATTGTGCTATTTATTTTAGTCCCATCAGCGGTTTTTGGAGTAATTGGTTGGTTGTTAAAAGGAGTAACTTCTGAAGCAAATCCAAGTGGCTACATTTTTGGTTCTGATAGTACCGATGCTTTTATTTTTGCTTGTATCCCCGTGATTTTCTTCTACGGAAGTTTGTATTTCAAAGCCAAAGTGGAAGATAAAAGACCTATTGGTGCGTTGTTAACTATTTTTGCCGTAGTAATTTTATTCTGGGCGGTATTTAAACTAAATGGTTCGGCACTTACCACTTGGGCAGACCGATATACGGATAGAGAAATTAAAGGAAATACACAAGCAGTTTTCAATGGTTTAAAATTAGCCAAAGAGGTCGAATACAAAAAAGACACGGTTGAACTATACGATGCGAGTTTCCGAATTCAAAAAGTAGATGGTGAAGTTCAAAAAACAGTCGATTACCCGGTTTATTTTAGAAACGTAGCCAAAGATAAATTGCCAGAAGAAGGTTCAAAAGTATCGCTTTGGGCCACCAATTTAAGTCAGTCAATCAATCCAGGTTGGGTCATTATTTTAACACCATTAGTTGTAGCGTTCTTCACTTTTTTAAGAGGCCGAAAGAAAGAACCTTCAACGCCAACAAAGATTGCATTCGGTTTATTAATCTCAGCGTTATCCGTTTTAGTAATGGTTGCTGCCGTTAATATGGGCGCAAACGGATCTGAAAAAGTAAGTGTTTGGTGGTTAGTAGCCAATTACGGGGTCATCACTATTGGTGAATTATTTTTAAGCCCAATGGGATTATCAGTGGTTTCAAAATTGAGTCCCACAAATATCACTTCCTTAATGATGGGCGGTTGGTTTTTAGCTACTTCCATCGGAAATAAATTAAGCGGCGTATTAGCAAGTCTTTGGGACACCTATGATAACAAACAAGATTTCTTTTGGATTAATTTCGGATTATTATTATTTGCTACTTTAATAATGTTTATGTTACTGAAACAATTGAATAAAGTAATGCAAGAAAAAGGGATACATTAAGATGCAAACAATAGAACAAATTCAAGATTTTAAAGGAAAATATCCAAAACAATTGTGGTATTTATTCTTTAGCGAAATGTGGGAACGCTTCTGTTTTTATGGAATGCGAGGTATGTTAGTGGTTTTCATGGTAAACCATTTAGCCATGGATGAAAAAACCGCAAATTTACAATATGGCGCCACGCAAGCCTGGGTGTATGCCTTTACGTTTATCGGTGGTTTATTTGCTGATAAAATTTTAGGATTACGAAAATCGCTTTTCTGGGGTGGTATTTTGATGATTTTAGGAAGTATTATTTTGGCTATTGATCCAAAAAATTTCTTTTTTATTGGAATCAGTTTTACCATTGTGGGTACTGGTTTTTTTAAGCCTAATATTTCTTCTATGGTGGGCCAATTATATAAAGAAGGCGATCCTAGACGCGATGCCGGATTTTCGTTTTTCTATATGGGAGTAAATCTTGGAGCATTAATTGGTGGTTATATTTGTATCGCTGTTGCCGAAGGATCAATGTGGCAATCCCTTGTTCCAGAACATTTACGATGGAATGTTGGTTTTGGTTTTGCAGCTCTTGTAATGATCATTAGTTTGTTGACCTTTACACAAACCCAAAAAACATTAAGTACAATTGGACTTTCTCCTTTACATGAAGTAGCAACTTCAAAACGAAAAATATTAGAAATAGCAACTTATTTAGGCTCTTTATTAGTAATTCCTGTTATCATCATTATGGTTGCGAATACTAAGTATACCGATTATTTTATGATGATTATCGGACCTGCTTCTATTTTGTATTTGTTTTATGAAATGAAAAACTTCTCGGTTTCAGAAAATAAAAAACTGTTAGCTGCTTTAGTATTTATTATTTTCTCGATTTTCTTTTGGGCATTTTTTGAGCAAAGTGGTGGCTCTTTAAGTTTATTTGCCGCTAATAATTTAAACAATACCATTGCAGGAGTTGAATTAAGTCCGAATGGTGTAAACAATTCTGCGAATTCATTATTTGTAATTGGTTTTGCGGCTTTAATCGGTTTGGTTTGGTTATGGATGGCAAAGAAAAAGATTGAACCTAATACTATTATTAAATTTGGATTAGCCTTTTTGTTTTTAGCGGGAGGTTTTTGGGTGTTTTACTACACACAATTTTTTGCCGATTTAAACGGAAAAACATCTCTTGGTATCTTTACGCTTGGTTGGTTGGTCATTACTTTTGGTGAATTGTGTTTGTCGCCTATTGGGATGAGCGCTATGACAAAATTATCGCCACAGAAAACACAAGCCGTTATGATGGGAATGTGGTTTTTAGCTAGTGCTTATGGCCAGTATTTCGCTGGAATTTTAGGTGCTAATATTGCAGAAGCATCCGAAAAAGCAACCAATATTGAAAAACTAATTTTGTATGCTGATGGATACAAACAACTAGCCATTTATGCCTTTATTTTAGGAGTTGTTTTAATAGCAATTTCGCCCTTAGTTAAAAAATTAATGCAAGAAGTTAAGTAAGCAATACTTTTTGGCATTCAAATTGATTATTTTTGTTCTATAAAATTTAAAAAATGAAAAAGATTTTAGTTATAGCGTTTTTAACTTTGACAACGATGTCATTGCAAGCGCAAGAAGGGTTAACTTGGCATACCGATTTATCCAAAGCTACCGATATTTCGATTAAAGAAAATAAACCCTTATTTTTATTTTTCACAGGATCCGATTGGTGTGGATGGTGCATTCGTTTACAAAAGGAAGTGTTTAAAACGCCCGAATTTGTTAAATGGGCTAAAGAAAATGTAATTTTAGTGGAGCTAGATTTTCCAAGAAAAAACGAACAAACTGAAGCTGTAAAAATGCAAAATGCGCAACTTCAACAACAATTACAAGTAAGAGGATATCCAACGGTTTGGTTTGTAAGTGCAACAAAAACTGCTGATGCAAAAGTTAATTTAAACGCATTAGGAAGTTCGGGTTATGTTGCTGGTGGTCCACAAGTTTGGATCGACGGTGCCAACCAAATTATCAAAAAGAAGTAAATTATTTCAATCTATAGAATCCCTTTTCGGCAATAGCATGAAAAGGGATTTTTGCTTTTCTACAAGTCGCTTCCCAACGTTTAGTACTGTTTTTATAGTTGCTTTTATCGGCAATGATTACTTTCGGATGTGTTGTTTTAATTAATCGGTCTAAGTTTATTTTTGGATTTTGGATAAGGAGCACAATATCTGGTTTTAATTTTGTTTGGTATATTCCGATACTATCAATAATTAATATTCGTTTTTGGTTATAAACAAGTACATTTTGCATCGGAAAAACCGCTAAAGAATCTGAAAACGTGCCTCTTACGTAATGTTGTACTGTTGGATAATGAGTAGAAGGTGCGTCAGTATAGGCTATTACTTTATTTTTAGTCTTTATTCCGATGAGTGTTTGTTTTTCATTGAAAATAATCAATTCGGAAGACTCATTTTCATTCCATTTTACTGAAAGATAACTCAACTGAAAGCAAAAAAGCGCCAATAGAATATAACTAATTTGTTGGTTTTTTTTGGAATACATCCAAAATATCAGAGCGATAAGCACTAAATATAGCGTTAAAACCATCAATGCTGAAAATGAAATATTGGAAATAATTCCTTGTTTAAATTGGGCAATCCAATGGATGTAATCATTCATAATTTTGATTGATAGTTTTAATACTTTTCCTAAATAAACTGCAAGTTCAGGCAATATAAAGTTTAATCCTAAAAGTATAATTCCGTAAATTAACACAAAACTTGACAAGGGAATGATGACTAAATTTGCGAGCAAAAAGAGTAAGGGCATTTGATTAAAATAATATAAACTTAAGGGCAAAACTCCTATTTGAGCTGCCATGGAAACGGTTATTAAATCGATGAAATACAGCGCAATTTTATTTTGGGTAATATGAAATTTCTTGTAAATAGGTTGGAATAAAACAATCGACAAAACCGCTGCATAACTCAATTGAAAACCAATGTCAAAAATAGCGTTTGGTGAAAACAACAAAATAAGCAAAGCCGAAGTAGCCATAGCGTTATAAATCGCTTTTGACTGGTTGAAATACGTTCCAACACTTATAAAACTAAATAGAGTAACAGCTCTAGTAACCGATGCAGGAAGTCCGGTTAGCAAGGCAAACAACCATAACACTAACAAAACCAATACTAATTCAATTTCTTTTCCAAATCGAACGCTCCGCAAAGGCTTCAATAAAAAAATAAGGAAGAAATACAATATAGAGATGTGTAGTCCTGATATTGCTAAAATATGAATTACCCCAGCATTGGAATAATCAGTGATAGTTGCTTTATCAATCGCTACGCGCTGACCCAAAAGCAATGCATCAATTATTGCTTTTGTCTTTGCATCAAAATGATGAATGGCAAAACTATCGCTTAACGCAATGCGCAGTTTTTCAATATAATAATTAAAATTTTGATGTTGCTTTATGATTTTTATCGAGGAATTTTTGAGATAAATTTGATGCCCAATGTTTTGTTTTTCTAAATAATTTGCATAATTAAATTGGTACGGATTATAAGCCTTTGGAATCGAATAAATGGACTCGTTTAAAGAAATTTCGGTACCAGAATGCAATACAATTTTAGATTGTTTAGGTACATAAAGCAGTATTTTCCCCGAAGCATTTTTTTTGTTAAACCCATTTATTTCAAGAACATATTTTACATATTTTTCGTTAGGTTTTAATGCTGTTTGAATAATCCCTTTAATAGCATTTGTAGATTCAAAAGTTTGTTTAGAATAATGATTTGCAGCATTCTTATCCACATGGACAAAATAAGTAAACATGCCTAAAGTGGCAGAAAGAATATACGTTCCAAATCCAAAACTGGTATTTTGAATTAGCGCGTTGTGATTTTTATACCACGCAAAACCAAATAGAATTGCACTTATAAGTATGCCATAAAAAAGAAATGACAAAGAAAATGCAGCATATTCTTGCAGAATTATG
>NZ_JBIIWV010000104.1:0-7834 GCF_044338735.1 Flavobacterium sp.
CTTTCTACAATTAAATCTTTATACTCATTTCTTGTAAAAACATCTAACCAGCCCACAACTGCAAAGCTAACAAAATACAAACCTTCTGAATTATGAAACTTATAATTTCTGCTCATTTATACTTTTGTTTAAAGACTAACCCAAATATAAAAAATAATATCTTTTTATACAATTACCACGCGAAAGGATTCGCGCGGGAGCGGGGGCTATCGGGAATTTTTCATAGTTTAGTTGTTTATTTTTTTAGTTACCACGCGAAAGGATTCGCGCGGGAGCGGGGGAACTTCAATTGGAGTTTGGCTTTTTTTTGTTTTATGAATTGAGGTTTTGTTCGTACTTTGTTCGTACTTTCTTCGATGGTTCTTCGATAAAACACCTATTTTACCGAAGCTCTATCGAACAAGTATCGAAGGAATACCGAACAAAACCCCTTTATTTTTTTGTGGGCACGGATTGTTAATCTGTGCTATCGGTCTATTGTTTTTTCATTGCATATCCTACAATATTCATACCCAATCCAATCATTGTTAAAATTCCTGCAATTAATTGAATTTTACCTGAGTTTTCATATTCAAAGCTAAATAGATAGATCCAAGCAAGATTATAAGGCTTAGGATGTAAAGTAAATTGTTGGTTTTCATATTTTAGTTTTTAATTTGTTAGTTACCACGCGAAAGGAATCGCGCGGGAGTTGAGGCACGGATTGTAAATCCGCGCTATCGGGTTTGCATGTTTATATTTTATGCTCTTTATGGGCACGGATTGTAAATCCGCGCTATCGGGTTGTAAATCCGCGCTGTCGGGTAACGTTCCGGCGCTTGGCGAAGAAGCGGATTTCGAAGCACAAAACTGTCTGCCAGCACTGAACTTGATACGAAGCACAAAGCTACATTTAAGCACTGAACCCGCTTTTTTGCCAAACGCCTGTTAGCGGTTCGGCTTTTTATTTTCCCAAGTTGTCTTTTTCAATTCAAACCAATCTGTTGGGTCGCCTTCATAATCAAAAGTTTCTTTAAAGTCAAAGCCCAATTTAGTCAATACCTTTTTAGAGTTTGCATTTTTCGGGTCAGTTATAGCAAAAATTTTGTCAACATTTAAGTTTGCAAATCCATAGTCCAAAATTGCGATTGAAGATTCTGTAGCAAAACCTTTCCCCCAATGTTTTTTCTTAAACCTATAACCTAGTTCGTAAAAATTGTTGTGTTTATTCAATGGTTGGTTAAAATATTTTAGTCCTGACCAACCAATACATTCGTTTGTTAGTTTATCAATTACAGCCCAACGAGCAATTCCATTTTCTTTGTATTGTTTTTTAAGAATTTCAATCACTTTTGTTATTTCGTCAATTGATTTTACAGGATTATTTTCAATAAACAAATGAACTTCTGGGTCAGAGTCCATTTCGAATAAGTCTTTTTCGTCTGTGTATTCTAATTCTCTTAAAATTAGTCGTTCTGTTTCTGCTAAAATTTTCACTTGTTAATTATTTCTTTTTTTTACTGGGTCGTTTTTAAGCTGACCGCTAACTTGTATATATGCGATACAAAGTTTCGTATATACACCCATATTTGGTTAGATAAGCGAAAGTTTCGTTGAACATTTAATAAAATCAAAAATAATAAATATTTTTACTTATCAATAACTTTTTTTAAATAAATTAAATTAGAGGGCAAAAAAAATCCTCAATACATTGAGGATCATTTTTTTAGGTGGTACAACCATCGTTCTTAAAACTTCACGGTAAAGGTCATGGGTTTGCCTTCTCTCAATACTTTTACTTCTTTGACATCGCCTACGCTTAGTTTTGCCAAGCAATCCATGTAGCTGTACACTTCTTTAATGGTGCAATCGCCAATTTTTACTAAAACATCACCGGCTAGTATGCCTGCTGCTTGTGCTGGGCGGTTATCGCTTACGCCGTCAATGTGCAAGCCGTCGCCGTGGTCGCTATAATCGGGCATAATGCCTAATGTTACTTTGTATTTAGGCACCACTTTTTCTGAGTTCATGCTCGTTTTTGTAAAGGTAATGATGTCTATAGTGGCTACTTCATTGGCTACTCTAAACACATAATCTACAATATTTCTAACGCCATAATAATTGATTTTGTCTTCGTCGTCACTCGGTTTGTGGTAATCGTTGTGCGTGCCGGTAAAGAAATACAACACAGGAATGTCTTTTAAATAAAACGACGTATGGTCAGAAGGGCCTTGCCCAGTATTGTCTAGTGTTACATTAAACCCAGCAGGTTTGTTTTTGTTGACTAGTGCAGAGAAATCGGGTGCTGTTCCTACACCACCTACTACTAAACTTTTGTCTTTGTCTAATCGACCTATCATGTCCATATTAATCATCGTAACCACATTAGGATGTAACGATTTTAAGGTTTCTGCCATGTGTTTTGAACCAATTAATCCGTCTTCTTCACCGGAAAACAAGGCAAAAATATAGTTGACATTTTCTTTGGTTTTATTTTGCGAAAACATGCGTGCTAATTCTAATACACCCGCTACTCCTGAAGCATTGTCGTCGGCTCCGTTGTGAATTTCACCATGCGAATTCGGTTTGGTCGAATGGTTGTGTTCGTTCAATCCTAAATGATCATAATGTGCACCAATTATAATGGTTTTAGCCGCTTTATTGTCCAAAAACGCAATGACATTCGTTCCGTTATTGGCTTTATCACCCGAGCCATCGGTTGCGTGTGGATTCAATTTTATTTTATAATTGAACTTTTGGAAGTAACTTTTGTTGGCATAGGGTTTCAATCCCATTGTTTTGAATTGGTTGGCAATATAATCGGCAGCTTTTTGTTCGCCAACAGAACCCGTTAATCTTCCTTGCAATTCATCCGAAGATAAATAGGTGATGTGTTTTTTTAAGGATTTGGTTTGCGCCAGTTCAGCAGCGTCTCCTTCCACCCAATCGGCAATGAATACATTGGTTTCTCTCGGTTTGCTTTGCATTCTGTTGCTAGAAAACACTAATTTTTTTCCATCAGGAGAAAACATTGGAAACGCATTGAATTCACTTTGATAGGTAATTTGTTCTAGGTTTTCGCCATTCAAATCAATCATGTACAACTGAAAATCGTAGCCTCTTGTTGAATGATGGTTCGAAGAAAAAATAATTTTTTGGTCAGATGGATGAAAAAACGGCGCCCAATTGGCTTTCCCTAAATGGGTGATTTGTTTTAAATTAGATCCGTCAATATTGCACGTATAAATTTCCATTTCAGACGGAGCAACTAAATTTTGTGCCAATAAATCTTTATATTCTTTAATGGCTTCTTCCGTTTTTGGTCGAGACGAACGAAATACTAATTTTTTACTATCGTGAGAAAAGAAACAACCACCATCATAACCTAAACCGGTTGTAATTTGTTTTAGATTACTACCGTCGATATCCATGGTGTATAATTCTAAATCGCCACTTCTAATACTAGTGAAGGCAATTTTTTTACCGTCGGGCGAAACTACTGCTTCGGCATCATAGCCTGGACTGTTGGTTAATTGCTTGGTAATGTTTCCGTTTAAATCGGCGATGTAAATATCAAATTCTGGATAAATAGCCCATAAATATTTGCCTTCAATAGGTTTTGGCGGAGCAGGACACGCATGATCTGCCGCATGGGTTGAAGCGTATAAAATGTGTTTTCCATCGGGCATATAATAGGAACAAGTGGTTCTTCCTTTTCCGGTTGAAACAAGTTGCAAGCTTTTTTCGTTGAATTCTTGCGCTTGTAAGTCCAACATGAAAATTTGGTCACACGAAACACCAAAAGATTTATTAGTTACTTGAAGGGTTAATTTATCGCCTTTCGGACTAAAATAAGCCTCGGCATTATCACCACCAAAGGTAAGTTGTTTGATATTTTTTAAATGTTTCTCTTGTCCAAAACTAGCGATTGAAAGTACTAGTAAAAGAACGAAACTACTTTTTTTAACGGTTGATAAAAACATATTAATTTTAAAATTAGAGCGTTATATTGTTTATTTTTTTGCGGTAAGTTCTGCAATTTTCACGATGACTTCGGTAGCTTTTACTATGCTTTCCACCGGAACATATTCATATTTTCCGTGAAAATTGTGTCCGCCGGCAAAGATATTAGGACACGGCAATCCTTTGTACGATAATTGGCAACCATCAGTTCCACCACGAATGGGTTTAATTAACGGTTTAATGCCTAATTCTTTCATGGCTTTTTCAGCGATTTCTACAATATGAAAAACAGGTTTTACTTTTTCTTTCATGTTGTAGTATTGGTCTTTTACTTCGGCAATGACAATTTCGTCGCCAAATTGTTTTTTCCATTTCTTATTGAATTTGGTAGCCAAATCTTGCACCAACTCTTTTCGGTCTTTAAACTTTTTAGCGTTGTGATCTCTTATGATTAATTCAACCACTGTTTCTTCAATACTTCCGGTAATGCCTACCACGTGATAAAAACCTTCGTATCCTCTTGTTTTTTCAGGAATTTCGTTTTTAGGTAATTTTGAAATGAATTGGTTGGCCAAAAGCATGGAGTTGATCATTTTTCCTTTTGCATATCCCGGATGCACACTTTTTCCTTTGAAGGTAATTTTAGCTCCAGCGGCATTAAAGTTTTCATATTCTAATTCGCCTATTTGGCTGCCATCCATGGTATAAGCCCATTCGCAACCAAACTGTTCTACATCAAATTTATGGGCACCCCTTCCAATTTCTTCATCAGGTGTAAATCCCACGCGAATTTTTCCGTGCTTGATTTCAGGATGCTGAATTAGGTATTCCATCGCTGAGACGATTTCGGTAATTCCGGCTTTATCATCGGCGCCTAGTAGGGTTGTACCGTCAGTTGTAATTAAAGTTTGTCCTTTGTATTGCAATAAATCTTTGAAATAGGCAGGTGATAAAACGATGTTTTGTTTTTTATTCAAAATGATGTCGCCACCATCGTAGTTGGTTACAATTTGCGGTTTTACATTGGCACCAGTAAAATCGGGCGTAGTATCATAATGTGATATAAAACCAATGGTAGGCACTTTGTGTTTTACATTGCTTTCAAGCGTTGCCATTACGTATCCATTTTTGTCAATGGTTACTTCGGTTAAACCTATTTGTTTCAGTTCTTTCACCAAAAGATTAGCTAGGTCTAATTGTTTTTTGGTGCTGGGAGTCGTGTTTGAACTCGCATCTGATTCAGTATCTATAGTTACGTAGCTTACAAAGCGATCGATTATGTGTTGCATGATTTAAAAATTTATGCAAATATAGGAAATCAAAAAACTATTTTTAATAATGATGCTTTGATAATTAAAGTATAAAAAAAAATAACCCCAAAATTGTTGTTATTGTGGCGATAGAAGATTTAACTTCGAACTTTTGAGACTAAAATCTTATTCAAAAAAAGGAAACTGTATTTGATTATCGATTATTTTGTTTTAAAAACTCACTTGTCTTAAAATGGTTTTGCCAAATGGGATAAGCGTAATGTTTTCTAATTGATTAGTTGTTTTATTTTTTGCTTTCAAAATAATTTGACCATTATTGAAGGAAGCTTGATTTTCTTCAATAAATTCAAAACGATTGGTATTAATTGGCTTATAGGTTAAATCATCAAAATGAGTGAAATACGATTTTCCTATTTGCTCAATAGCATCGATGGGTTTCGCATAAAACAATGCGCCGTAACTGAAATATTTCTCTTGATTTTTATCTTCTTTAATTTGAATTTCGGTTTTAAATTCAATTTGAATTTTATCCTCATTTCCAAATTTTCTATCAATAACTATGAAATCATTTTCCAAAACATAGCTTTCATTAGTTATAACTTTAGTAGCCCATGCTGGTTTTCTAATTTTGATTATAGGTTGCGCATAATTAGGATTTGAAATCTTGAAGGTAAATGTATTCTCAAAAGGGTATTCCGTAATGCTTTCAATTTTTATTAATTGATTTTGAATTTTTGTTTCTACAGAATTAGGCATTAAAAGCACATTTACAAGCGTATTTTCGTTTTCTTTTAGCCATGATTTTTCAATGAAATAAGGAGTAATTCTTCCAGCATTGGGATTGCAACAAACAGCTACATCTTGATGTGCAGGTGAATATTTGTATCTGGTTTGATTACGGTTGGGCTCCACTTCACCATTTTTTGTACCCATCATTTCAAACGAATTATCGGTCTTTAGATAAGCTATACAAGAATGATTCGGGTTTCTGGAACCTTGAGCTGCATTGTAGAAAATAGTCTCTATTGCTTCTGCCGTTTTTGGATTTCCTTGCTTTTGTAATAAAACGGTATAACTGTCTAATAATTCATGTAACGAACAATATTCATAACCTGTATGAGTTGCATCTGCAGTTCTTTCGGCAATCCATTCATCGCCAATAGCCCCACCTGTTAGTGTTGTGGTGTTCTCAATTCGTTGAATGTAAATCTCCAATGCTTTTTGTAATTCAGTATTTTTATCAGCATAAGTGGCAACTAATAATGGACGTAAATGCTCGTAGGTATGCACACCATGCGATTGTAACTTGTAGTTTGGATTTAAAATATTGTTCAATTGAACGTCTTTTTCGGATTGATAGGTTTTGCTAAAATCCAAAAATAAAAATAGGGCATAGTTTGCATATTTTGTATCGCCTGTGATTTGATACATTTTATCTAAAACATCGGTAAACGTTAATCCGTGTGATACGCCACCATTAAATGCTTTGCCTGATTCAAACGGACTTGATTTACCTATTGGATAATTTGTCATTACATTATCTACAGCTTTCACAATAGCATTCCATACTTTTTTGTCTTTTGAATACTCATAATACGCCAGTAAACCACGATACATAGTAGCTTTTGACCATAATTCGCCATTTTCTGAATTGAAATTATAACGTAATTCTTTATCGTAAATACCAATATAGCCATCTTCGTCTTGCGATTTTAAAACTTTTTGAACATATTGTTCCACTTTTTTAAGTCCAGCTTTGTCGTTGAGTAAAATTACATTTCGAATGTACCCATCCCACCAATTGGATTGTGTTTCGCTGTTCCACCATTTGTATTGTTCGCTGCCTTCTGCATCACCTTCTTTATTGTTCCCTAAATCTTTAACCTTACTGTTTTTATGCAATCTACCTGTACTGTAAATAGGGTCATTGATTAATTCAGGCACCAATTTATCCAAATTACCCACAAAACCATCAACATCTTTTTGCATTTGTGTCTTCAGCCAGCCAGTGGGTTTGATGCTTCCAAAAGGTAGTATTTGATATTTTTCAGCCACTTTATTTTGGTTTTGACCATGTAATGTCAAAGTGAATAAAGTGAAAATTAGTAGTGTTTTATGAATATTTCTCATAATTAGTAATGATTTGTCATTTTAAAAATAAGTATTCCGCCATTTATAATATCAGAATAGTTTATAATTGGTTTGCTTAATTCTATATTGTTTAGTTTTTGAGTGTTTGAATAACTATTATCTTCAGAAAAATTAGATGTACCTATGGTAAATTTTTTATTATTTTTTAAATGGATTGTAGCGTTTTTGACTTGAGGTACACCCAAAACAAATTCGCCATTTGCTGGATTTACAGGATAAAATCCTAATGAAGATAAAATATACCAAGCCGACATTTGACCGCAATCGTCATTTCCTATCATTCCATCTGTTGTATTATTGTGAAATTCGTTGATGATTTTATGAATGTATTTTTGCCCCACTTTTGGTGTATCTGAAAAAGCATATAAGTAAACAATATGATGACTTGGTTCGTTACCATGCGCATATTGTCCAATCATGGCTTCTTGTCCTAAAAATTTATTTGGATTAACGCTTTCAATGGTGAAAAA
>NZ_JBIIWV010000012.1:0-25255 GCF_044338735.1 Flavobacterium sp.
AATATCGGTCGCCATGATACCAATCGAATGCAAATGGCGGTTCACGAAAGTGAAGAAAAAGGAAAACCAGCAGTTACCCATTTTAAAGTTTTGGAACGATTTGGCTACGTTACCTTAATTTCTTGTCAATTAGAAACGGGTAGAACACACCAAATAAGGGTTCATATGAAGCATATTGGTCATACGCTTTTTAACGACGAGCGTTATGGAGGTAATTCTATTTTAAAAGGAACAACTTTTACAAAATATAAACAGTTTATTGATAATTGTTTTAAAACCTTGCCAAGACAAGCATTGCATGCCAAAACACTAGGTTTTGAACATCCAATTACCAAAGAATTTTTACGTTTTAATACGCCAATTCCGCAAGATTTACAAGATTGTATTGAAAAATGGAGGGTATATTCAAAAGCACAAACGTTTTCCGAAGAAACATAATTTCAATCCTTAATTATCTTTTAATCGTATGAAAATTGTTATTTCACCTGCAAAATCTTTAAATTTAGATAAAGAACTTCCTACTTCATTAGTTTCGGAAGCATCTTTTTTAAAACAAGCTGAAACCATTCAGAAAACGTTAAAAAAGAAAAAGCCAAAACAATTGATGGAATTGATGGATATTTCTGTGAAATTAGCAGATTTAAATTGGCAAAGAAATCAAGATTGGCAACTTCCTTTTACACCAGAAAATGCTCGACCAGCTATTTATACTTTTGATGGTGAAGTGTATACAGGTTTAGACGCTTATTCATTACCTACAGAGAAAGTTGCCATTTTACAAGATAAATTGCGTATTTTATCTGGATTGTATGGCGTATTGAAACCTTTAGATTTAATGCAAGCCTACCGTTTAGAAATGGGTACTTCCATAGTAATAGGTTCGAATAAAAATTTATATGAATTTTGGAAAACATCAGTTACGGATAATTTAAATTCAGAGTTAAATAAAGACGAGTTATTTGTGAATTTAGCCAGTAACGAATATTTTTCTGCCGTTGATGCTAAAAAATTAAAAGGAGCTATAATCACTCCAGAATTTAAAGATTACAAAGACGGTAAACTCAAAATGATTTCGTTTTTCGCGAAAAAAGCTCGAGGTTTAATGGTCCGATATATTATTGATACAAATGCTGAAACAGTTGATGATTTAAAAGGTTTCAACTATGAAGGGTATGCGTTTGATAGTAATTTATCAGAAGGAAATAAATTGGTCTTTACGAGATAAAAAAAACCTCTAACTTTCGCTAGAGGTTTCTGTTTCTTTATTAATTATAGTTTATTTTACAATTAATTTTTTTACAATTCCTTCGCTAGTTTTTACTAAATAAATTCCTTTTGAAAGTTGACTTGTATTTATTGTATAGGCTTCTTTTTCTGCGCTAATTTTCTTTCCAGATATGTCAAATAATTCATAATCAGCAACTCTATTGAAATACACAATTCCATTTTCAGACGGATTAGGGAAAATTGTAAATGTTTTAGTGTCTGAATCAAAGCTAGGATTGGTTAATGCATTTGTGTCTACTTCAAAAGTAGTAATTGTACCACTAATTTCGTTAGCTACCAATATATATGCTTTTCCATTTGGACTGTTTTCAGGTTTAATATAAGTTATCCCTTCAGGTCCATGATCTCCTGCCCAAGCTGAAGTAATTCTGCTATTTTTATAATCTACAAAAGTTACATTGTTTGGATTTGTAATATTATAAACCATAACGCCACCCACTCTTTCTAGAGAAATAAACGCAAAAGTTTGGGTTCCAATTTGAGCAATTGCTACTCCTTCTGGTTCAGGTCCTTTAGCACGGCTACGACCCTTAGGAGTATTGTTTTCGTGGTCGGCATTGAAAATAGTAGGATAATTGGCAGCTGTATATTTTTCAAAATCATCACCACTATCAAAAACAATTTGTTTTGTGGTAGCATTAAAAATTGAAAAGGAACGAGATCCAACCGAACTAATCACATCAAAATCAGCATCACCGTCAGTATTTCCACTTAAATTTGACACTCTAAAACGTCCCATATTATAAGATTGTTTTAGAACTGAAGCATTTGGATACAATGCTGAATCTAAAATGTAAGTTGATGCACCAACAGTAGTTCTTTCATTAAGATCAGTATATTCTTTTTCATCACCTTCGTTAGCTGTTACTAAATAAGTTGTTCCTCCTACAGTATAATTTGCAACTGCATCAGGCATATAAAATGCTTTAATTGGCCAATTTGCAATTAACACTTGTCCGTTGTTATCAGAAATATCCATTCCGTTTCCAGGAATACTAACATCTTTTGCTCCTAAAGCCCAAAGGTCAGAAATAGTTGAAGTTGTTAAATTTATTTCTGCTATTGCGTTATTTTCTTGAATTGTCACCCAAGCTTTTTGAGAATCGGCACTTATAGTTATAAACTCTGGTTCAAAATCTTGTGACAAAGTACTTGTTAGCTTTAATTTTCTAACTCCAGATGCTATTAGTGCAGTTTCTTGAGTATTAAATGCTGTAAATAATAATGTTATTACATTAGATTGAGTTAAAGCAAGAATTCCTCCAGAAATATCAATTATACTTACTGAACCTTCTGGATCAACTGAATAGTTTGCGTTTGGTTGACCTTCATTAGCAGTCATTACTTTCGTTCCATCAGGTGAAAAGGTAATCATATCAGGTAATGCCCCAACAGTTACTTGCTTAAGAAAAGTTCCATTTGTATCAAAAAACACTACAGAACCATTTAAAGTTGCGTCTACATTTGGTGAAGCTACAGCAACAATTCCGTTTTTTACAGCCACTGAAGTTACACTACCATAAGTGTTCATATTGATAGATGACACCAATATAGGTGCTGCTGGATTTGAAAAATTAATTATATCCAAAAATCCTGCGATGGCACTTGTTGTGAATAAACGTTGAGATGCTGGATCGTGTACTACGATTTCACAAGTACTTGAACTTGTAGCCGATGGGTCAAAACTACCAATGTAATTTAGTTCAATTTCTTGTGAAGGAACAGGTGCCAAATCATCATTATCTATAATAAATATGGTTGCTGTGCTAGCAGTAGCTGTTACACTTACTCCAACAGGATTTTCTAAGCTTAAAACAAAATATTCCGCTTGTTGTTCTAAGGCAGTATCATTTATAATTGGAATACTTATCGTTTGTGTTAAAGGGCTAGAACTTGTAAAGTTTAGTGTTTGAGTCGCTAATGTAAAATCAGATGCATTTGCAGTACTGAATGGACTAGATTTAACAACTAAATCTACTGATGAAGTTGTAGGACTTACTAAATTTATAGTAAAATTAAGTGAACCTGCGGTTTCATTAACTGTTACAAAATTTGATGCAAAAGCAACACTTGGTACTACAGTAGTAAAAGTTGAAGTTTGGATAGTAGTTAAAGCATTATTGCTTAAATCTTCAACAGAATTTGGTAGTAAAGCTACATAATACAATTGGCTAGTACTTAAAATTGCTGAAGGTGTAATTGTAATTACGTTACCAGTAATTGTGGCATCAAATGGAACACTAGTTCCTGTTGCATTGCTTAATCGAAATTCAATTAAAGCATCCACATTTGTATTTGTAATGGCACTATTATCTATCAATCGTACAGCTTCATTAAAAGTAATTGTTGGATTTGTAGTCGTAGCAATATTCACAGCAGCGTTAGCTGGAACTATTGTAGCTGTTGGCGGAGTTGTATCTCCACCTCCTACGGTTGTTCCTTCTAAAGTAAAATTATCAAAACGATTATTTCCAACCGTTCCACCAGCTCCTTGTGCAAATTCAACTTTTAATTTAAAATTTGCATTATTATTTGCTCCTGTTATTGAAGATAAATCTAAAGTGGTCAATGCTGGATTAGCATCATTAATTGTAACAGATGTAAAAACAACATAGCTTGAACCATCCAAAGTATAGTACCAAGTTTGAGTTCCCGCACCAGAACCCGATCTTCTGGTTGCAAATTTCACAATAATGTTCTCATATCCAGAAGTTGGCAACGTAAAAATCAAAGCGCCACCAATAGGATTATCATAACGTAAATGAGTACCAGAGACATCACTATTTCTAGCATTTAAATTTTGAACATCGAAGTTTTGTGCAGTACCACTTAAATTAATTACACTAGTACCTGCATTCACAGCTAGTAGAGATGCCCCTCCTGCTGTTTGAGATGGAGTTGTTATTGCTGCTATTGAAGCATTATCATTAAAGTTCCAATAATGAACTAAATTTTGTCCCCAAGTAAAAGAAGAAATGAATAATAAACTAAATAGTAAGGTTTCTTTTTTAAAGTAATTTTTTGTCATGATTTTTATAGTTTAAGATGACTACAAATATCAATTGACAAGATTAAAATATCATTATTCAAAAAATAATAAACAGTAAAGAAGTTTGTTTGAATCTTTACAAATTGTCAAATTATCACTACTTTTTTAGTATTTTTTTTACCACATTATTAACTTAACTTAAAATTAAAAATTCTCAAAATCTATAATTAATGCAAGTTTTAAAAAGTTTTAGTTAGAAAGCCAGTTCTCTAAAATCTGTTTTCCATCGGGAGTTAAAATACTTTCTGGATGAAATTGAACACCTCGAACATCGTAAACACTATGTTTAACCGACATAATGTTTTTGTTTTCATCTACAGAAGTGATTATTAAATTTTGCGGAAAATTGTCATTTGAAATTACCCAAGAATGATAACGTCCTACTTCAATTTGGTTTGGCAAATCGTTGAAAATATTATCGTTTTCAATAATCGTAATTTTTGAAGCAACGCCGTGATACACCTTGTCTAAATTGATTATTGTGCCACCAAAAACTTCTCCAATAGCTTGTAATCCCAAACAAATTCCTAAAATACTTTTGGTTTTAGCATAAGTTTGTATGACTTCTTTCAACAAACCAGCCTCACTTGGAATTCCTGGACCTGGTGATAAAACTATTTTATCAAAAGCATCTAATTCTTTTAATTCAAATTCGTCATTTCTAAAAACAGTAACCTTAGCACCTAAATCTTCTAAGTAGTGGACTAAATTATAGGTGAAACTATCGTAATTATCAATGACTGCAATTTTCATTAATATAAATTAGGATATTTAGACGGATTAGCTTCGTTCATAATTGCATATACTTTTTCAAAAATATCTTCGGCAGATGGTTTTGAAAAATAATCGCCATCAGTTCCATAGGCCGGTCTGTGTGGTTTTGCAGTTAATGTTTGTGGTGCACTATCTAAATATTGGTAGGCCTTTTGATTTTCAATAATCTCTTGTAAAATATAAGCACTAGCTCCGCCAGGAACGTCTTCGTCAATTACTAATAAACGATTTGTTTTTGCTACTGACTTCACAATATCATGATTGATATCGAAAGGCAATAACGATTGAATATCAATAATTTCGGCACTAATTCCAACCGATTCTAATTCGTTAGCGGCTTGTTCTACCAAACGCAAAGTTGAGCCATAACCAACTAAAGTTATGTCAGTTCCTGTTTTGATTGTCTCAACCAAGCCTATAGCTGTTTTGAATTCACCTAAATTAGTAGGCATTTTCTCTTTTAATCGGTAACCATTTAAACATTCGATTACCAAAGCAGGTTCGTCAGATTCTAAAAGTGTATTGTAGAAACCTGCCGCTTTGGTCATATTTCTAGGAACCAAAACATGGATGCCTCGAATTGCATTAATAATCATTCCCATGGGCGAACCTGAATGCCAAACACCTTCTAATCGATGACCACGAGTTCTAATAATTAAAGGCGCTTTTTGACGTCCAGCTGTTCTATATTGTAAGGTTGCTAAATCATCACTCATGATCTGAATAGCATATAATAAATAATCTAAATATTGAATTTCGGCAATAGGACGTAATCCTCTCATTGCCATACCAATACCTTGACCTAAAATTGTAGCTTCACGAATACCCACATCGGCAACACGTAATTCGCCATATTTTTCTTGCATTCCTTCTAAACCTTGATTTACGTCACCAATATTACCTGAATCTTCGCCAAAAATTAGTGTTTCAGGATATTTTGAAAAAATAGCATCAAAATTATCTCTTAAAACTAAACGAGCATCGACCTCTTCTGCAGTTGCATCATAAGTGGCTGCAGTTTCTTTTATATTGGTTACCGATTTTTTTGAATGTGAAAATAAGTGCGAACTGAATTTTGGTTGAATTTTTTCAGTGTAATTTTCAATCCAACTTGCTAAAGAGGCACGAGAATTTTCAGTAATAATCAAACGAAGTACTTTTCTAGCACCAGTGAGAATATCCTTACGAATAGGCTCTTTTATTGATGCAACATCATTAGCAATTTTCTCTATAAAAACTTTATTTGCACTTTCAGAAGCAATTGAGTTTAATAAACTGACTAATTCTTGTTGTTCTGCTTTTATAGGGTTTATAAAGTTAGACCAAGCCGTTTTCTTTCCTTCTAAAACGTCTTTTTTGGCCTGATTATCAATGGCGTCTAATTCTTCTAAAGCGGCAATATTATTGTCAACTAACCACGTTTTCATTTTAGTTAAACAATCAAATTCTGCTTCCCAAGCTAATCGCTCTTCATTCTTATATCGTTCGTGACTACCTGAAGTTGAATGTCCTTGAGGTTGTGTTAATTCTTGAACATGAACAAGAACTGGCACGTGTTCCTCACGCGCAATTTCAGCTGCTTTTTGATAGGTTTCTACTAATGAAGGGTAATCCCAACCCATAACGCGTAAAATTTCGTAACCTTTATTATCAGCATCTCTTTGAAAACCTTTTAATATTTCGGAGATATTTTCTTTGGTAGTTTGATGACGTGCATGGACCGAAATTCCGTACTCATCATCCCAAACACTCATGACCATTGGTACTTGTAATACACCAGCGGCGTTGATGGTTTCAAAAAATAATCCTTCAGAAGTAGAAGCATTTCCGATGGTTCCCCATGCTACTTCATTTCCATTTTTTGAAAAGTTAGTTTGATCAATTCCAGAAACATTTCTGTAAATTTTTGAAGCTTGTGCTAATCCTAATAAGCGAGGCATTTGCCCGGCAGTAGGAGAGATGTCTGAACTAGAATTTTTTTGTTCAGTTAAGTTATTCCAATTTCCATTTTCGTCTAATGAATGGGTAGCAAAGTGACCGCCCATTTGTCGTCCGGCGCTCATTGGGTCAAAATTTATATCGGTATGCCCATACAATCCTGCAAAAAATTGTTCTATTGTTAAATGTCCAATAGCCATCATGAAAGTTTGATCCCTATAATAGCCTGAGCGAAAATCACCTTCTAAAAAAGACTTTGCCATAGCTAATTGAGGAACTTCTTTTCCATCTCCAAAAATACCAAATTTGGCTTTTCCGGTTAAGACTTCTTTTCGACCTAATAAGCTACATTCTCTACTGATACGTCCAATTTTATAATCATTGAGGACTTCATTTTTGAAATCCTCAAAAGAGACTACTTCAGATGTAATTGCTTTTTCCATAAACGTTACTACGAAATTGATATTTTAACAAATTTAATTAAATCAGAATTATAAAACAATATGACCGACTTCTTTTTTTTAATTATTACTAATTTATCAAAGGTTTTGGTTTAAAAAAACCAATGAATTCAGTAATTAGGTAGGTACAGTTGTGAATTTCGTAATAAAACCTATAATTTTATATTAAAACCATTTTCTGGTAAATAATGAAACCAATGTTTTTGGGCTTAACGTTACTACAAATCTAATTTTTTCTCCATAATTATTCGAGTTTAATTCAAATCCATTCGTGGAATAAACAGGTAAAAATAACTCAAAATAATCGGGAACAAGATTTAAATGCAAACCTGAATCATATACAAATTTTGAATTGCTGTAATTGTTTTTCATCATTCCAACATCGCCATAGACTTGAATCCAATTCCAAACATTAAAAGTAGCGTTTATTGTGCTCATCCATTGGTTGGCAAATCGATCCTTTAGTTTTGATTTGAATCCACCTTCTACATAAACATATTGTTGGCTGTAAATTCCAGTAGCTTCACTGCGACCAAGTAAATTATAATCAAACATATAATCATTTGGACGATCTAAACCGAAGCTAAAGAAATCTGAATTGGTACTTCGATACATAAAAGCACCAAAAAACCATCTCAAACTTATTTGACGATTGTTCTTGAATAATTTTCGATAGTGTATTTCGGTGGCAATTTTTCCAAAAGAACTGGCTAATTGAAAATCATTAGAATAATAAAAATGTTTTGTTCCTTCTGATTGAAAATTGCTGTATTTTGCGTTAAAAATATTATAGTTTTCAGTACTTGAATCAAGTGTATATGCCGATTTTTCTCTATTGATATAGACTTGTCTTAGTTGAATTAATTCAGATTTATTTTTGCGTAAATTTTCATCTCTAAATCGGAATTGAACAATCGGAACTAAATTGGTGTAAAAAGCATCTGGCGCATAATGAAAACGATTTCCAGTAATGATGTATCTGATATTGTATAATTTTCCTTTTTCTCTTATATTATCTTCAACCATAGCATTGAATTTTCCAACGAGTGTGCCAGTATTTGTTGACAACATTGGAGAAACACTGAAAGTAAACGGTTTATTTAAAATAGATCGGTTATTGATTTTTAAACCTATTGAAACTCCGTCATAGGCATTAAATTCCACTTCAGGAACATAAAATATTTGGTTATAATGTGGTTCTTCTAAATCCTTAAAGAAATTTAATTTAAAGGGTCTGTTGTTAAAGAAAAAACCATTAAATGATTTCCAATTATTACGTAAATTGTATTCTGGAACTTCATTATTATAATTAAGAACAATTTTATCAGATTCTAATCTTGGAATTGTAATTATCGAATCGGTTTTAATATTTTCAAACCACATTTTGTTTACGATAGTATTATTTTTCAATTGGTACAATGAGATGGGCACATTTGTATTTGTTTTATTAATTATTGTAAACGAAATAGCGTCTTTAGTCTTGGTGACTTTACCGAATTTAAAATCAATAAGATCCCGACTTTCAATCATAGTTTTAAAAAACCAATCGATATTTTTAGGTGCATTTTTTTCTAAAATCGTTTCAAATTGTCTTGTATTTGAGCTAGAATATTGGTTAAGCAACATGAATTCTTTTATGCTAGAATTCACAATTTGATTGCCTAGAAAATTATCTAAATAGTTTAAACTTAAGCCTGCTTTGTATTTATTTGCAATTTGTTCGTTAAATTTTATCAATTTGTTTTTGGGCTCGTTTAGTGCTTGGTCCAAATTTTTTCGAGCCATCAACATTTGTAAATAATTGTATTGCTGATTGAACGGTAAATTAATGAAATGATAGGACTTAAGGATTTTTAAGTCTGCTAAATTACCGGTCATTTTACTATTTGGATAATATTTTTCGATATAGTTCATCATCAAAAAAACTTGAATTCCATCATATATCCAAGCTTCTTTTCTAGGATTTAGTTGTAAATTTTCTTTCAGATAATTATTTAAATACGCTTTTAAAAATTTAAGTTCAAACATAAATTCATCTGGAAAAGGACTTAAAAACCCAGGTAATTGATTAAGACCGTAAAACGGTTGTCGTTGATAATCTTCTTGCGAAATTAGTATTTTATGGGTAAACGATTTCCCAAGTTTTTCATCCGTAAAACGAGTGATTTTATCAATGAGTTCTGCTTTTTTTGTTTCATTTACTTTAGAATCATCAATCCCGCAGCTCAATTCAATTAGTTCATTTTTGTAGGTATTAAATGTGTTTTTTGTCTGTAAGTAAAGTACGGCTTCCTGCTTATTTGTTGCTTTTAAAAAATAATAGTTTTTGTTATCGCTTGATTGATTTTTTTTTTCGTCTAAATTACTTGATAATTTTAAATGGGATGGTGTTTCTATTTCTATTTCAAAATCGGTTAGCGCATTTGGAATATCGTCCAAATTCTCATTGCTTTGTTGAATAAATTGTTTGTTTTCATATTGTGAAGGTGATAAGTACCAATGTTTTAAAATAAGATTTCCGTCTTTATCAAATCCATATTTTGTGAATTTTTCATTTGGAATTTTCACGGAATATTCTAATATAATGGTTTCCTTTTTACAAGGTAAAATAGGGGAGTTAAGCAGTAATTTTAATACATCAATATGTTTTTCTTGACGTTGCCATTGAATATTATTTTGATTTATATCATTAATCGCTATAATTGAGGTGAAGCCTCTGTCTTTTTCTTTTGCTAAATGAAAGGCTCGAATAAATTCATCTGAAAAATGATTTGCAAGTGCAGATTTTTTTGAAGAAAAGGCATTATTCCAATCATTAAGAATAATTTCTGATATCGTATCGTTTGAAGTGTTATTGTAGGTTAAATACTGCTTTATGTACAACATTTTATTTTCAGCATCGACAACAACATTCATTTTAGAATAATGTTGCGCTGAGGCTGATATAGTGAAAAATAAAAGAATACCAAATAAACAATTGTATTTCAATTTTGAGTATAGTTTGTGTTTTACTACTAAATTTTTATAAAAATAGTTAAAAACGACAAAAACGCAACTTAATTTTAGATTAATATTCTTAGTATCTCATGTTTCAAAAATAACGTATCGTTAAAAAATAGTATCTTTGAATAAAATAGTAAATGATGTTTAAAAATATTTTGTTATTTTTTTCTCTTATTTTTTTCAATGTATCAGTTTCACAAGTGTTCATCAATGAGATCGATGCTGATAATCCGGGTAGCGATGTTAGGGAGTTTGTAGAGTTAAAATCGTCAACTCCTAATTTTTCCTTAAACGGTTATGTCCTTGTTTTTTTTAATGAATCCAATACGGCAAGCTATTATGCTTATGACTTAGATGGTTTTGTTACTGATGCAAATGGAATTGCTCATTTTGGGAATATTTTAGTTTCGCCGTCGCCTATTGGAACTATTCCAAGCAATAAAATTCAGAACGGACCTGATGTTGTAGCATTGTATCTTGGTAACGCAACCGATTTTCCATACACAACTACAACAGGTACTACTGCAACACTTACAAATTTAATAGATGCAATTGCTTATTCAAATAGTAATACTTCCGTAGCCACAAATTTAATGGCGCTTTTAAACCTCACGGTAAGTACTGCAGATATTGAAACAACCAATTCCATATCAAAGTCAATTCAGCGAAAAAATGATGGCACTTATGAAGTTAAACCACCAACACCAGGTGTTAATAATGACGGAACTGGAGTTGCTCTTAATTATTTATCAACTTCAATGATTGCTGATAATTTTAATGAGGGCCAACAATTTACAATACAATTCTCAACATCAGTACCAGTTACTTCTAATCTTGTTTTTACGTTTACACTACAAGAAGGCAATTTTACAATTTCAGATTATTCAGGCACAAATGTAAATACATCAACAGGAATTGTTACTGTAACCATTTTATCAGGAACTTCCTCTGCTTCAACAATTATAAACTTAACGGATGATACTATTTATGAAGGTGATGAAGAAACACATCTGGTTTTATCGACTCTACCAAGTGGTTATGTAAAAAATAATGATAATATATATATTAGAATCTATGATAATGATTTTATAGTTCAAAGTTTTGGTACTCCATTGAATCCAACTTATGGTATTGTTTCGCCTACCATTCCCTCTGGTTATTATGATTCATTGGAAGGATTATCCGGTGCCGCTTTAAAACAAGCTGTTCAAGACATTATTGCAAATCCTTCAGTAGTTAGACTGCATAGTTATGCTGATATTTGGGATATTATCAGAACTGCAGATCAAAATCCAGTCAATTCAAACCAAGTTTGGTGTATGTATATTGAGTCTCCAATGGCAAAATTAGATCAACAAGTGGGAAGTAGTATTGTAGGAAAATGGAATCGTGAACATATTTTTTGTCAATCAAGAGGAGGGTTTGAAGTTTCTAACAATGATTCGGCAGATGGAATTAATTTATGGAGTTCAACAAGTGCAGCTTCAGTTGTAGATGGTGTTTCTGATGCACATCATATTCGAGTTGAAAATGGTCAAGAAAATTCTTCGCGAAATAATAAAAATTATGGTACAGTGGCTTCGGCAACAGTTTATACCGGTCCTTCCAATACACAGGGTTCGTGGCATGGTGATGTAGCACGTGCATTGTTTTATATGGCCGTTCGTTTTAATGGATTGAATGTTGTGAATGGAGATCCAAATGAATACTTACCAAGTACAACCACCGCTTCAGGAAATATTGGCGATTTAGCAACTTTACTCAACTGGAATACAACTGATCCGAGAGATGATTATGAAATGAATCGAAATAATTACATTTATACTTGGCAAATGAATCGCAACCCATTTATTGATTACCCTTTATTAGCTAATTATGTTTTTGGAGCAAATTATGGCCAACAATGGTTCTCGTCTTTATCAAATCAAAGTCAAAATTTGTCTCGTGTTGTAGTGTATCCAAATCCTGCTGAAGATTATTTAGTTATTTCTGGATTAGACGGAAATGCAACCGTTGAGGTATTTACTATTACGGGTCAATTAATTCAACGCATCGATTTTGAAAATGAAATAAAGCTGAATTTAAATTGCAAGGCCGGAGTTTATTTAGTTAAGATAACTAACGGCTCACAAATTATCACAAAGAAAATAATTGTAAAATAAATAAAAAAGCCCCTCAGTTGAAGGACTTTTTTATTAGTTAGAAGTTAGGCGATAAATTGTATTTTTTGTAGAAGTTGTCTAAGGCTTCTAATACTTCATCTTCTGTGTCCACAACTTTTATGAGATTTAAATCATCTGGATTTGCATTTTTCATTTTATCAATCATGACTGCCTTAATCCAATCTAATAATCCAGTCCAAAATTCAGTTCCAACTAAAATAATTGGGAATTTTCCAATTTTCTTTGTTTGAATTAAGGTTACCGCTTCAAATAATTCATCCAATGTTCCAAAACCTCCAGGCATTACTACAAAACCTTGTGAATATTTTACAAACATTACTTTTCTAACAAAGAAGTAATCAAAGTTTAAGTTTTTGTCTTTATCGATATACGGATTGAAGTGTTGCTCAAATGGTAAATCAATATTTAAACCAACCGATGTTCCGCCACCATGATGTGCGCCTTTATTTCCAGCTTCCATTATTCCAGGACCGCCGCCGGTTATAACACCATAGCCTGCCTTACTAATTTTGTAAGCAATTTTTTCAGCTAATAAATAATATTTATCTTCTGGTTTTGTTCTTGCCGAACCAAAAATAGAGACACAAGGGCCTATTCTTCCCATAGATTCATAACCATTTACAAACTCTGACATTATTTTAAAAATTGCCCATGAATCGTTTGAGCGTATTTCATTCCAAGTTTTTTGCTTAAATTTTGCATGAATTCTATGATCGTCGTTTTCGTATTGATCTGCTGCCATATTTGTTTCGTTTTTATTTTTAAAAAAGCTTACTAAGATAATTCTTTTTTCAAAAACTGCGCTGTGTAGCTTTTTTTATTCTTTATAATTTCTTCTGGAGTTCCTTTTGCAACCACTTCTCCGCCACCTTTTCCGCCTTCATATCCAATATCAATTACATAATCGGCTAATTTTACTACGTCTAAATTGTGCTCTATAATTAATACCGTATTTCCTTTATTAACCAACACATTAATAACGTTCATTAAGACTCGAATGTCTTCAAAGTGTAAACCAGTGGTTGGTTCGTCTAAAATATAAAAGGTGTTTCCAGTATCTTTTTTAGAAAGTTCTGTTGCCAATTTAATACGTTGTGCTTCACCACCCGAAAGTGTTGTACTTTGCTGACCTAATGTAATATAACCCAATCCAACATCTTGAATGGTTTTTACTTTTCGATAGATTTTCGGAATGTTTTCAAAAAATTCTACTGCTTCATCTACTGTCATATTCAATACATCAGAAATTGATTTTCCTTTGTAGCGTATTTCCAAGGTTTCTCTGTTGAAACGTTTTCCCATACAGGTTTCGCATTCCACATAAACATCGGGTAAAAAGCTCATTTCGATAGTTCTAACACCAGAACCTTCACAAGTTTCACATCGTCCACCTTTTACATTAAAACTAAATCTTCCAGGTTTATATCCTCGAATCATCGCTTCTGGTGTTTGCGTGTATAAACTTCTAATTTCCGAAAAAACATCGGTATACGTCGCTGGATTGGATCGTGGTGTTCTTCCAATCGGACTTTGGTCGATGTCTATTACTTTATCAATATGTGCTAAACCTTCGATTTTTTTGTAAGGTTGTGGTTTTTTTACCGCATTGAAAAAATGTGCGTTTAATATCGGATACAAGGTTTCGTTTATTAAAGTTGATTTTCCACTTCCCGAAACTCCAGTTACACAAACTAATTTTCCTAACGGAATTTCAATCGAAACATTTTTTAAATTATTCCCCGTAGCACCAGATAATTTAATGGATTTTCCGTTGCCTTCTCTTCGAGTTTTTGGCACTTCAATCTTCATTTTGCCGTTCAAATATTGTGCGGTAATCGTATCTTCTTTCAATAATTCTTTAGGTGTGCCTTTACTAATGATTTGTCCACCAAAACGACCTGCTTTCGGACCAATATCAATCACATAATCCGCACGTTCAATCATTTCTTTATCGTGTTCTACTACGATTACGGAATTACCAATATCGCGTAAACTTTCTAACGATTTAATCAAGCGTTCGTTGTCTCTTTGGTGCAAGCCGATGCTTGGTTCGTCTAAAATATACAAAACTCCAACTAATTGCGAACCAATTTGCGTTGCCAATCGAATACGTTGCGCTTCACCACCCGAAAGTGATTTTGAACTTCGGTTGAGTGATAAATAATTTAAGCCTACATCTAGTAAAAATTGCAGGCGTGCGGTAATTTCTTTAACCACTTCAACCGCTATAATTTTTTGTTTTTCAGATAAATGTTGGTCTAAACCAGCAAACCATTCTGATAATTCGGCGATATCCATTTGTACCAATTCGCCAATATTTTTTCCGTTTAATTTGAAGTATAAGGATTCTTTTCTCAAACGTGTACCTTCGCAATCTGGACAATTATTTTCGTCCATAAATTCTTTTGCCCAACGTTTAATGCTTGCCGAATCGGAATTATCGTATTGATTTTTAATGAAGTTTGAAATTCCTTCAAAATCGATTTTATAATCTTTAGTAATTCCCATAACCTTTGACACAACAGAAAATTTTTCGTTTCCACCATATAAAATCATATCCATGGCTTCTTGCGGAATATCTTCAATAGCATCGGTTATTTTGAAATTATGTTTTTGTGCAATAATTTCTAGTTGCTTAAAAATCCAAGAACTTTTATATTCGCCCAAAGGTGCAAAACCACCATTTTTAATGGATGATTTCGAATTGGGTATGATTTTTTGTAAGTTAATTTCATTCACAGTTCCTAATCCATTGCAACATGGACAAGCACCTTTTGGAGAGTTGAATGAAAAATTATTGGGTTCAGGATTTGGATACGAAATTCCAGAAGACGGACACATCAGATTTCGACTATAAAAGCGCACTTCCAGACTTTCCTGTTCGATTACCATTATTACATCTTCGCCATGATACATAGCGGTTTTAATACTTTCCGACAAACGTTTGTCGGTATCTTCTTCGGTATCAATAGCCATTCGATCAATAACAATTTCAATATCATGTGTTTTATAACGATCGACTTTCATGCCATATTCTAAATCCCGAATCTGACCATTTACACGAACTTTTAAGAAACCTTGTTTGGCAATTTGCTCAAATAATTCCCGATAATGTCCTTTTCGAGAACGAACAACAGGTGCTAAAATAGAAATGCGTTTTCCATTAAAATCTTCTAAAATAAGCGATTTAATTTGGTCATCCGAATAGGAAATCATTTTTTCGCCCGTATTATAACTAAACGCATCGGCACCTCTTGCATACAATAAACGTAAAAAATCGTATATTTCAGTAATTGTTCCAACGGTTGAGCGTGGCGATTTATTCGTGGTTTTTTGTTCAATGGCAATTACTGGAGAAAGTCCGTCGATTTTATCCACATCAGGACGCTCTAATCCGCCAAGGAATTGACGTGCATAAGCCGAAAATGTTTCGATATATCTGCGCTGTCCTTCGGCATAAATGGTATCAAAAGCCAATGAAGATTTTCCAGAACCCGATAAACCTGTAATGACAACCAATTTTTCACGAGGAATGGATACGTCTATATTTTTAAGGTTATGGACTCTAGCACCAATAATTTCGATAGTTTCTTCAGTTGTGTGTTGCATAAATTTTTGGCAAAACGCAAAGATACTGATTTCAAACTAATTTTTATAGTATGTATAGGGTAAGAAATTAAAAAAGAAAGCGTTAAAGCAAACGCTTTCTTTGTCTATTATTGATGTAATCATTGATTGCTTTTTTTGTAGTGACCCAATTTCTACCTTCTTTATAAGCATCAATTTTTCCTTGCCGTGCTAATAAACTAACATACTCCTGACTGTAGGGTGTATTAGGTTCATTGACAATGTTAGCGATAGATTGATATTCTTCATCGTTATCACTTGGAATAGAAGTTAAATAAATATTAACCGTTCTTTCCAAGGCTTGACACATTAGCAAAGTTAACTTTTGATAATTACCATTATTTGCTTGATTTAAAGCATCATAATATTTTTTTCTATCGTTTTTTAAAATGATGGCAGGTGGAAAGCCTTTTCGCATGAGTAATAAATTCATAGCTAAACGAACGGTTCTTCCATTTCCATCAAAAAAAGGATGAATCCAAACTAATTTATGATGAAATATAGTAGCCAATTCAATATCATTCAATTGCAACGGATTTTCGTTTATAAACTGAATCAATTCGTCTAGTAAATCAGAAACTTTGTTAGCGTTTGGAGGAATAAAATTTGCACCAGTAATTCTTACGCCAGCGTTTCTAATTCTTCCCGCATAATCATCTTCAATTGTTCTTAATACCAAACCATGAAGCGACAAAATATCAATACTTCTAAGGATGTAATCTTCATTAACAATTTGATACAAATAATTAATCGCATGCTCGTGATTTTTTGCTTCAAAATGCTCTCTTAATGATTTTCCTTTTACTGTGATACCATCTTGAAGCACCATTTGTGTTTCTCGAAGTGAAAGTGTGTTACCTTCAATACTATTAGAATTATAAGTCCATTCTATAGAAAGTGATTCTTTAATTTTTGAAATAGCCGAATAGGGAAGTGGTCTGTTTTGATTGAGCACAGCTAGTTTATCATACAATCTATCGAAAGTTGATTGAAATTCTTCTCGGTAAGATAGGTCGATATTCCACATGGTTTTTATATTTCAACCACAAATGTACTAATATCGGATAGAATAAAAAAATATTTTATCCGATATTTAAATTTTTGACAATTGATTTTGAATATTCAGATGTTGGAATTTGGAATTTTGGTTATTGGAATTTACCTTATAATTGAAATTAATTAGTTCTTGTACTTGATTTACTCAATAATCATTGATTTCAAGCGGTGTCTGTATTTTTCCAATACTAGATGTTTGTGGATAAATCCAAGAAAGATCCCATCTTTTAAAACGGGGAGTACTTTACAATCAGAAGTATCAAATTTATCCATAATAGTTTCTAAAGTTTCATCGTAGAAAATAATCTCTTTAGGAGGTTGCATGATTTCTTCAACCGAGGTATATTTCACTTTAAATGCTGAAAATACAATTGGGCGAATATCATCCAATACAATCAATCCGATTAAATGATTATCATTATCTAAAACCGGAAATACATAATCGTCTGATTCTTGAATTTTTTGCACTAAAACTTCTAAACTACTATCTAACGAAATTGATTTATAATCGGTTTGAATTAATTTTGAAACATCAATAGAATTAAGAATATTGGTATCTCTATTATCGGTAAAAACTTCTCCTTTATCGGCTAAATTTTTAATATCAAACGAATAAGGTTCAAAGCGTTTAGAAATTGCAAAACTTACCGAAGAAACTACCATTAAAGGAACCATTAAATTGTAGCCACCTGTAATCTCAGCAATAAGGAAAATAGCGGTAAGTGGCGCATGAAATAACCCACTTAAAATTCCTGCCATTCCCACTAAAGTAAAGTTTCCAACAGGAAGTTTAGTGATACCAAGAAGATTAATAAAATAGGCCACACAAAACCCTAAATAAGAACCCACAAAAAGTGACGGAGCAAAATTGCCACCATTTCCGCCTGCTCCAAGAGTTAAACTAGTTGCGTATACTTTTATGAACATTGTTGTACTCACAAAAAGTAATAGTATCCAGCGAGTATCTTTAAAAGGTTCAAAAACAGTATTTTGCATTAATCTTTCTGGATTATTATCTGCTAATAGTTTAATACTTTCATAACCTTCGCCAAATAAGGAAGGAAAAAAGAAGATTAATATCCCAAGAATTCCAGCTCCAAATAATGCTTTATTAATGTAATTGAATTTTAATTTGGAAAAAAAATGTTCAATTTTCCTGAATGTTCGTGCATAATTAATTGAAACAAATCCGCTTAAAATTCCTAGCACAACATAATACGGTAAGTTATGAAAATCAAAAAACTGTACTTTTTTAAATGAGAAAAGAATAGTATCATTTAAAACAATGGTCGAGATTAATGCACCAGTTGCTGCGCTAATCATAATTGGAATAAATGCAGTTATACTTATTTCGGCTAAAATTACTTCGATAGCGAATAAAACACCTGCGATTGGAGCATTAAATGCAGCCGCTACACCAGCCGCTACACCACATGCCAATAATAATGTTCGGTCTTTATAACTAAGTCTGTAATTTTGCGCATAATTACTTCCAAAAGCCGCTCCTGTAATGGTAATAGGTGATTCTAATCCTGCACTTCCACCCATTCCAACAGTAAACGAACTAGTAATGATTTGCGCAAACATTTGTTTTCTGGGCATAATCCCCCTTTTTTTTGCTACAGCAAACATGATTTGAGACGTACCTTTTTCAATGGACCCATCAAGAACTTTTTTGATAATGATTACAGTGATGATAATTCCAATAATAGGTAAAGTGCTGTTGCTAAAAGGTAAATGAAAAACATCATCGAGTTTTTGAGAAGATTTAAAAACCCAGTGAGCAAATGTTTTTAGTAAAATAACCGCCATTGCAGAAGAAACCCCCACTAGTACACAAGACAAATAAATAAATTGTCTAGGTGTTAACATTGCTTTTAATAAAAAAATAAAACCCTCTAACCGTCTAAAATTCTTATATAGTATGGTTTTAAAGTAATTTCTTTTTTTTGATGACATTATATTGTTGTATTTTTTACGAAGGTAAATTATTCTGTGTAAAATAAAAATTATTAAAATTCAGCACGTTTTACTTCGCATGATAGCATTAATTCTTCAAAAAATAAGGTGAATTCGTTTTCAAATTCTTGATAATAGTATTTAAGTTCTACCACAGCTTCTTGCATCGCAACTCTATGGTGTGTTTTGTAATCCATTTGAAAAAGAATTTTTTCAATTCCTGTTATTGATGCATAACTTTCAAACCAATTTTGAGTTACTAAATAAGGAACAATTTTCTTGGTTTTTTCTTGAAGTAGATCAAGATTATTTTCTAATATTTGATAAAAATTTATCGCAAATTCTGGAAGCGAAATAGACGAATATTTTTCCCAGTTTTTCGCTAAAAAATGATCATATAAAATATCCATAATTACACCTGAATAATGACCATATTTTTCATGTAATCGATGCTTACTTTGTCTGTAAATAGGATGTGCATCAGTATAACTATCAATGTGCCGATGTAGTAAAATTCCATGCTGTAACTCTTTCTCATAATTTAGATATTGGTTGCCTTTGACGCTATCGGCCATAAAATTGCCAACTTTTATCAAATCATTTGTACCAGACAAATAAACATGAGCTAGATAATTCATTTTAGTAGATTCTTTTTGTAAATATAAAAAAAATAGACATGGATGTGTCACTTTGCCAACAACATCTTTTATATTTGTAATTTAAATTAATTTGTAAGAAATGACATTAATAAAATCAATATCTGGAATCAGAGGAACTATAGGTGGGGCAGTAGGAGATAACTTAACTCCGGTTGATGCCGTGAAATTTGCATCGGCATACGGTTCATTTTTAAAAATAAGACATGCTTCAAAAGGAAATGAACGATTAAAAGTAGTCATTGGTCGCGATGCACGAATTTCAGGGCCAATGATTCATAATTTAGTTATGAATACTTTGGTTGGTTTAGGAATTGATGTTATTGATTTAGGCCTATCAACTACACCAACAGTTGAAATTGCGGTACCATTAGAAAAAGCAGATGGCGGAATTATTTTAACCGCTTCACACAATCCGAAACAATGGAATGCCTTGAAATTACTTAATGAAAAAGGTGAATTTTTAAGTGGTAAGGAAGGCGAATTAATTTTAGAAATTGCAGAAAAGGAAGCTTTTGATTTTTCAGATGTAGATAATTTAGGCGAAGTAACCGAGAATAATGCTTACATGGATATCCATATCGATGAAGTATTAGAATTGCCATTAGTTGATGCCGATTTGGTTAAAACCAAAAAGTTTAAAGTGGTAGTCGATGGTGTTAATTCCTCGGGAGGAATTATTATCCCCAATTTACTAGAACAAATGGGCGTTGAGGTAGTAAAATTATATTGCGAACCTAATGGTCATTTTCCTCATAATCCAGAACCACTGAAAGAACATTTGGGAGATATATGTAAGTTAGTTGTAGCAGAAAAAGCCGATTTTGGAATAGTAGTGGATCCCGATGTAGATCGTTTAGCGTTTATTTCTAATGATGGAGAAATGTTTGGAGAAGAATATACTTTAGTCGCTGTTGCCGATTATGTTTTGTCTAAAACTCCAGGAAATACCGTTTCAAATATGTCTTCTTCTCGTGCTTTACGAGATATTACTGAAAAGCATGGCGGAACTTATCAAGCAAGTGCTGTAGGAGAAGTAAATGTAGTAGAGTTAATGAAGAAAACCAATGCGATTATTGGCGGTGAAGGAAATGGAGGAATTATTTATCCATCTTCACATTATGGACGCGATAGTATGGTTGGCGTTGCTTTGTTTTTAACTTATTTAGCTGAACAAGATAAAACGGTGGCCGAAATTAGAGCTTCGTATCCACAATATTACATGAGCAAAAATAAAATTGAACTCACACCTCAAATAAATGTAGATAATGTTTTATCAACCTTAACGGATAAATACAAAACAGAAAATATTACAACAATTGATGGTGTAAAAATTGATTTTCCAACCGAATGGGTGCATTTAAGAAAATCAAACACAGAACCTATAATTCGAATTTATACTGAAGCGCCCACACAAAACGAAGCGGATATACTAGCCGAACGTTTTGTAAATGAATTAAAAGAAATAGCAGGAATATAAATTATAAGAGGCTGTCTAAAAAGTCGAAAGTTTGTCATTTCGACCATAGAGAGAAATCACATAACGCTGATTATGAGATTCCTCCTGTCGTCGGAATGACAAATTAGACGTTGTTTTTTACTTTTAAGACAGCTTCTTTATTCAATAAATGTTAGAATTTTTTCAATAACAATTGGATCTCCTAAAATTTTACGATGCCCTAAACCTTCTGTAATTAATAATTCAGAATGAGCCAGATGCTTTTCGATATGATAAGCTCCATTTACTGATACCTCACCATCGTTTAGATCATGAATCACCAGAACAGGAATCTGTATCATTTGTGCCGCTTTGTATGCAGAATAATCATCCATTTTTCCACTAAATTTGGTTTCAAAATAATCTTTTAAATACAAACCATAGTCGGATTTTAATTTTAACTTTTTAACAAAATCATCAATAATATCTTGAATTACATCTCCGCTTCCTATGGTAACTGCTTTTTTTACGGCTAAATTTTGTTTTATCGCATTCAAGATCGACATTCCTCCTAAAGAATGACCAATAGCATATTCAAAAGGGCCATATTTTTTTTCTAGTTCTAAAATGGAAGCAATAAATTCAATCATAATAGTATAACTGCCTTTCGATTTTCCGTGTGCAGGTGCATCAAAACTAATAATCATGAAACCTTTTTTGATTAATTCGTCAGCTATTTTTACTAATTGAGTGCCTCTTCCAGACCAACCATGAACTAATAAAACTTTCTTATCACTCTTACCATATTCATAAACCACAATTTCTTTATTAATGGCAGGAACTTGCATAATATGTTGTGTACTATTTTGATCCATTGCCAATTCTCTTTTTGGCATTTTATGTCTTATAGGAGTTGTAAATAATTTTGCAGCATACAAAGTGGCTAATTTCTTAGAAAAAGCTTGTAAAAATTGCGCAATTACAATAATTATTTTAGGGATTTTTTGGCTTGGAACCACTTTGTTTATATTTTTTGACATGCTCACTATTTTTATGCAAATTACAATAAATTAAGGTGTATATTCTATTTATTTATGTTAAAAAATGAAATAGAAAGTAAATTTAATAATTAAAAAAAATATAAAATTACCATCATAAAAATATAATAAAATGAGTAAATTTGTAATTAAAATAAACAATTGCTTTATGAAAAATCACCTAAAATTTTTGCTGCTTTTTGTATTGATTATTTCGTGTGCTAAAAATCCGTTTACCGGAAAAAGCACAATGGCTTTTGTACCAAATAGTCAAATTTTTCCTTCTGCTTTTCAGCAATACAATCAATTCTTATCAGAAAATAAAGTTATTAAAGGAACTACAGATGCTAAACGAATAGAAACCATTGGTTCGAAAATAAAAACTGCTGCAGAGCGTTACTTAACAGCAAATGGTAAACCAGACTATTTAAAAGACTATCAATGGGAATATAAGTTGATAGAAAGTAAAGAACTTAATGCGTGGTGTATGCCTGGTGGTAAAATTGTTTTTTATACCGGAATTTTACCCGTTTGTAAAGACGATGCAGGTATTGCTGCTGTAATGGGACATGAAGTAGCGCATGCATTGGCAAATCACGGACAACAACGAATGAGTGCTGGACTATTGCAACAAATAGGCGCTGTTGGCGCTGCTGTAGCCGCTGAAAAATATACGCCAAAATACCAAAATGAAGCTATGCAAGCATATGGTGCGGGTTCGCAAGTGTTAGGAGTATTGCCATTTAGTAGAAGTCACGAGAGTGAAGCTGATATGATTGGATTAACATTAATGGCTATTGCGGGTTATGATCCTATTAATGCAGTAAAAGTTTGGGAACGCATGTCTGAACTTTCGAAAGGTAAAACACCACCTGAGTTTTTAAGTACACACCCAAGTAACGAAACCCGTATAAAAGAATTAACAGCTTTATTACCTCAGGCTAAAGCCGAAGCTGCAAAATTCGGTGTTACTTTTAAATAACTAAATAAAATACTATATTTGAATCCCAACTTAACACGCTGGGATTTTTAATATATGAAAAATTTAGAAAAAGGATCTCCCAAATTAATGCAGGCTTGGGCTTTTTACGATTGGGCAAATTCGGTGTATACTTTAGTAATTGCTTCAACCATTTTTCCAATTTATTACGGTGCCTTATTTAGACAAAAAGAAATCGAAGAAATTCAACTTGCTGGATTCACAATTCAAAGTGATGCTTTAATTCCTTATGTAACCGCCATTGGATTTTTAATTATAGCAGTTATTTCACCACTTCTTTCTGGTATAGCAGATTATTTAGGAAATAAGAAATTTTTCTTGCAGTTTTTTTGTTACCTCGGTTCAATTTCCTGCATGAGTTTGTACTTTTTTTCATTAGAAAATATAGTTGTAAGTCTGTTAATTTATTTACTAGCATTAATAGGCTTTTGGGGAAGTTTGGTGTTTTATAATTCGTATTTGCCAGACATCGCTCCTAAAGAAGAACAAGACCGTATCAGTGCAAAAGGGTTTAGTTTAGGCTATATAGGAAGCGTGATTTTGCTGCTTATTTGTTTAGCGATGGTTCTTTTGGTTGATGAAAGTAAAGCCATTCAAATGATGCGTTATTCTTTTGTTTTAGTTGGAATATGGTGGATTGGTTTTAGTCAATATACTTACTATTACTTGCCAAATCATAGAAACGATAAGAAATTACACGTAGATATTATTTTTAACGGCTTTAAAGAATTGAATAAAGTTTGGCAACAAATCAAGCATATCATAGCACTTAGACGTTATTTAGGTGCTTTTTTCGTGTACAGTATGGCGGTGCAAACTATAATGATCATTGCGGCCTATTTTGGAGAAAAAGAAGTAAATTGGGGAAGTGATAGTAAACGAACCATTGGCTTAATAGTCAGTATCTTAGTCATTCAATTAGTAGCGGTCTTTGGAGCCTGGATCACTTCAAAATTGGTTTCAAAATATGGAAACATAAAGATTTTAATAGTGTTAAATTTTTTGTGGATTTGCATATGTACGTATGCCTATTTTGTAATTACACCAAATGATTTTTACATAGCTGCATTTTGTGTAGGATTAGTAATGGGAGGGATTCAGTCGTTATCGCGCTCTACTTATTCTAAGTTGATTCCAACAGATGCAAAAGACACTACTTCTTTTTTTAGTTTTTATGACGTTGCCGAAAAAATAGGCATTGTCATTGGGATGTTAACTTACGGTTATATTGCAGATATTACTGGGCGTATTCAAAATGCTATCTTATTTTTAATTATATTTTTTATTGTAGGATTACTTTTACTCTTTAGAGTGCCAAAAAATAAAATTTAGTTTTATATTTGAAAACTTAATCTATTTAATTTATGAAACCAATAAAACGCATCTCATTTTTATTTTTAATTGCAATTTCTTTTGTATTAAATTCCTGTAGTAACGAACCCATAGATCCTGCTATTGATCCAAGCGCTAACAATGGAAGTTCTTCTGGTATTTATATGTGGAGTTTTAAATTGGATGGAGTTTTGTATGAATGGGAAGGAACTCTTCAAGATGGTGCTACAGGTGGAGGAAATTATACTGTAATTAACAATAAAGGGATGTTGAATTTATCATTATTAGATAATTCTTCACCAGTATTAGCAATTATTATTCAGTTTCCCAACGCTTCAACGGGTAACTTTACATTTAATGCTTCAAGTCCTGCTTCTGAAGGATTTACTTATTTAAAGTATAATCCTAATTTCGCAGCCGATACTTATATGTCTTCTTTTGGAGGAACTATGAAT
>NZ_JBIIWV010000013.1:0-24668 GCF_044338735.1 Flavobacterium sp.
CGAAATAATGATTAATATGAATAATTTGTTATTCTTCACTTTATAAATATTTAAGATTGTGAAAATAGGCAAAAAAAATTAAAAACGTATATCATTTAGCATCGTTTTATAGTTAATTTGGATTAAAAAAGCGATTTCAATGAAATCGCTTTTTTAGTTTTATTCTTGTTCTTTCATTACAAAAGATTCCATGAATTTAGTGGTGTAATTTCCAGCCACATAATCTGGTTCGTCCATTAATTGTCTGTGAAACGGAATTGTGGTTTTGATACCTTCGATAACGAACTCATCTAAAGCACGTTTCATTTTATTGATTGCTTCTTCTCTCGATTGCGCTGTTGTTATCAACTTAGCAATCATAGAATCATAATTTGGCGGAATAGTATATCCTGCATAAACGTGGGTATCTAGACGTACTCCATGTCCACCTGGCGCGTGCAAAACGGTAATTTTACCAGGCGAAGGGCGGAAGTCGTTATAAGGATCTTCGGCGTTAATGCGACATTCTATAGCATGTAATTGTGGATAGTAGTTTTTTCCTGAAATTGGAATTCCAGCAGCTACCATTATTTGTTCACGAATTAAGTCATAATCAACCACTTGTTCTGTGATTGGGTGTTCTACTTGAATACGCGTATTCATTTCCATAAAGTAAAAATTTCGGTGCTTATCCACTAAAAATTCTACTGTTCCGGCACCTTCATACTTAATGTATTCTGCTGCTTTAACCGCAGCTGTTCCCATTGCTTCACGCAATTCATCGGTCATAAAAGGAGAAGGTGTTTCTTCGGTTAATTTTTGATGACGACGTTGTACCGAACAATCTCTTTCAGAAAGGTGACACGCTTTCCCGTAAGAATCTCCAACTACTTGAATTTCGATGTGACGCGGTTCTTCGATTAATTTTTCTAAATACATGCCATCATTACCAAAAGCGGCAGCTGACTCTTGACGAGCGCCTTCCCATGCTTTTAATAAATCTTCTTTTTTCCAAACAGCACGCATTCCTTTTCCACCACCACCAGCAGTTGCTTTTAACATAACTGGGTAACCGAATTCACCGGCTAATTTTTCGGCTTCTTCATACGATTCTAAGATTCCAACAGAACCAGGAACACAAGGTACGCCTGCTTCAATCATTGTTGATTTTGCAGAAGCTTTGTCTCCCATACGATCAATCATTTCTGGGGATGCCCCAATGAATTTGATGCCGTGTTCTTGACAAATTTTAGAAAACTTAGCATTTTCAGATAAAAATCCGTATCCTGGGTGAATAGCATCTGCATTAGTAATTTCTGCAGCCGCTATAATGTTTGACATTTTTAAGTACGAAAGATTACTTGGAGGCGGACCAATGCAAACAGCTTCGTCTGCAAATTTTACGTGTAAACTATCTGCATCTGCTGTAGAATAAACGGCAACTGTTTTGATTCCCATTTCTCTACAAGTTCTAATAACACGTAGTGCAATTTCCCCTCTATTGGCAATTAATATTTTTTTAAACATAGCTTTTAATTTGAAAATTAAACAATTTGAAAATTTGAAAATGAATTCAAATGATTACATTTTTTCAAATTAAGATGGATCTACTAAGAATAAAGGTTGATCGAATTCAACTGGAGAAGAATCATCTACTAAAATTTTCACAATTTTACCTGAAACTTCCGATTCAATTTCGTTGAATAATTTCATTGCTTCAATTACGCACAATACATCACCTTTTCCAATAGTTGAACCCACTTCTACAAACAACGGTTTGTCTGGAGCTGGTTTTCTATAGAAAGTTCCAATAATTGGCGATTTAACAGTAATGTATTTTGAATGATCATCAGACGCAGGTGCAACAATTGCATCAGAAACTGCTGGAGCAGCCGCTTGTGGAGCAATCATTTGTGGAGCAGCTGCCATTGGCATTTGTTGCACATAAGTAGTTGTGCTTTCTGTTCCTTCTGTCGTTGTTTTTATGGTGATTTTAAAATCGTCCATTTCTAATTTTACTTCCGTAGCACCTGATTTAGCTACAAATTTGATTAGGTTTTGAATTTCTCTAATATCCATATTATTTGATTTAGTTTAGTTTATATTTTATTTAGTATAAGCCCATTTTAAGTAAATTGCACCCCATGTAAAACCGCCACCAAAAGCAGCAAAAATAATATTATCTCCTTTTTTTAATTGATTTTCAAAATCGGACAACAACAAAGGTAAGGTAGCCGAAGTTGTATTCCCATATTTTTGAATGTTAATTAACACTTTAGATTCATCAAGTCCCATTCTATTTGAAGTTGCATCGATGATTCTTCTGTTTGCTTGATGCGCCACTAACCAATTTACATCGTCGTGAGTAAGGTTGTTGCGTTCCATTATTTTTTCACTAACATCTGCCATGCCCGAAACAGCATATTTAAAAACAGTTTTTCCGTCTTGAAAAACGAAATGTTGTCTATTTTTTACGGTTTCTTCAGTAGGTGGTAAAATAGATCCTCCGGCTTCAATTTTTAAGAATTCTCTACCAATTCCGTCACTTTTAAGGATTTCGTCTTGTAATCCTAATCCTTCGGTGTTGGGTTCAAATAAAACAGCTCCGGCACCATCACCAAAGATGATACAAGTAGCTCTGTCGGTATAATCTATGATTGAAGACATTTTATCGGCTCCAATTAAAAGTATTTTTTTATATTTTCCTGAGGCAATATAGGCTGATGCAGTTGACATTCCGTAAAGGAAACTTGAACAAGCTGCTTGTAAATCAAATGCAAAAGCGTTAGTAGCTCCAATTTCTGTTGCCACATATACTCCGGTAGAAGCTACGGGCATATCGGGAGTTGCAGTTGCCATAATCACTAAATCAATTTCTTTAGGATCTAAATTGGCTTTCTCTAATAAGTTTTGAGCTGCTTTAATGGCAAGGTATGAAGTTCCTTTGCCTTCTTCTTTTAATAATCTTCTTTCTTTAATTCCTGTACGAGTGGTAATCCATTCGTCATTGGTATCTACCAATGTTTCCAATACCTGATTTGATAAAACAAAGTCTGGAACATACGAACCAATAGCGGTAATTGCTGCTGTAATTTTATTCATAAGGGTTAATTTTTCTCTTCAAATTTTTTAAATTCGAAAAGTGGTTGAAATTACAAAAAAAAATTTAAACCTATCCTATTCATTAATAGAAATCTATAGCAAATGGGTCTTTAACAAAAAAACCCTCACAATGTGAGAGTTTTCTCTATTTTTTTGATGCAATTACGCTACAGCTTCTGCCTTATCAATTACAACTTGACCTCTGTAGTACATTTTACCTTCATGCCAATAAGCTCTGTGGTATAAATGTGCTTCACCAGTTATAGGACATGTAGCAATTTGCGCAACTGTCGCTTTGTAATGTGTTCTTCTTTTATCTCTTCTTGTTGACGATTGTCTTCTCTTAGGATGTGCCATTTTTCTGTATTATTTATCCGTTAATAGTTTTTTTAAATTTTCCCATCTAGGGTCTATCTCATCTTTTTGTTCATTAATTTTATTTTCTTTTGGAGCTAAAGATTCTAATTTTTCAATTACTTCTTTTAGCGAACCATCTTTTACACCAGGGTGAATTCTTCGCAATGGAACCGACAATACAATTGATTCATAAATGTATTGCGCCACGTTGACTTGAAATTCGCCATGAGGCAAAATAAGCAATTCTTCATTTTCATCATTAAAAGTATCGCCAAACTTTACTAAAAGTTGCAGCTTCCCTTTAATGGCTAAATCAAACTCTTCTCCAGAAACATCACAAGGTACATTAACCGTGCCTTTGTGTTTAAAATTGAGTTCGAGCATCGTGCTTTTTTTCTCCAAAACAATACTTACTTTAACCGATGCTTCATTAAATTCATCGTAGTCAAAGTTTGAAAAGAACGTATTATCTAATTGATAATCAAACTGATGTTTACCTATTTTTAAACCTAAAAAAGGAATTAAATATGCTTTTAAATTGTTCATAACAACAGTTTTACCTTTTTAAAAGGTGTGCAAAGATATAAAATTATTATAAATTCAAACGCGTTACAAACATTTTTTTGTTTATAACTGTTTTTGTTTTGTTTTTAATTGGTTTTTAGTAAGCTCTTGATAGTCATTTCGTCTATGAAAAATATCAATTGCTAAATAAACTGCTTCTTTGAATGATTCGTTATTGGCCAACCCTTTACCCGCAATTTCATAGGCTGTGCCGTGATCTGGAGATGTGCGAATTTTATCTAAACCCGCTGTATAATTAACTCCGTTGCCAAATGAAAGCGTTTTAAACGGAATTAACCCTTGATCGTGATACATGGCTAAAACCGCATCGTACTTTTCATACTGACCCGAGCCAAAAAATCCATCAGCTGGGAAAGGTCCAAATACCATATTTCCGGCTTCAAATAATTTTTTCAACGTGGGCTTGATTATTTTTTCTTCTTCATTGCCAATTACACCGTTATCGCCCGAATGTGGATTCAATCCTAAAACAGCGACTTTTGGCTTTTCAATTTCAAAATCTTGTTTTAAAGTATTAATAATAGTTTCTAATTTTTCGGAAATTAATTTTTCGGTTAGTTGTTGCGCTACTTCATTAACAGGAACATGGTCGGTTAATAATCCAACTCGCAAATCATCATGAACCATTAGCATCAAGGCATTTCCGTTTAATTCTTTATCCAAATAATCGGTATGACCTGGGAATTTAAATTCCTCTGATTGTATGTTGTATTTATTAATGGGTGCGGTTACTAAAACATCGACAAAACCTTCTTTCAACGCTTTTGTTGCAGCAACAAATGATTTTATAGCATAACTTCCTACAACCGCATCATTTTTTCCAAATTCTAAATCCACGCCATCGCGCCATACGTTTAACACGTTTATTTTTCCAATAACAAGTTGATCTAACTTATCGATTCCGTGAATGGCAGCAGTTAAATTTAATTCTCTCTTTAAAAAAGAGATGATTTTTACATTGGCAAAAATAACGGGCGTACACAATTCTAACATTCGAGTATCTTCAAATGTTTTTAATATGACTTCGCTTCCAATACCATTTAAATCTCCTACCGAAATTCCAACAATTATATTTTCTGCTTTTTTAACCATAACGAATGTGATTTATTGCTTACTTTTGAAGTGCAAATTTAGTAAAATTATATCAGTTATGTTTACCGGAATTATAGAAACACTCGGAATAATCAAAGAAATTCAAAAAGAACAGGGAAATCTGCACATTACCGTGGCTTCGGAAATTACACACGAACTAAAAATTGATCAAAGTGTGGCCCATAATGGTATTTGTTTAACGGTGGTAAAAATCAACCATAACGAATACACCGTAACTGCTATTCAGGAAACCATAGATAAAACGGCAATTGGCTCATGGCAAGTGAATGATTTCCTTAATTTAGAGCGCGCTATGAAACTGGGCGACCGATTAGACGGTCATATTGTGCAAGGACATGTAGACCAAACTGGTACTTGTACCAATATAACAGAAGCCAATGGGAGTTGGGTTTTTACGTATGAATATGACCCCGCGCTTTCTAATATTACTATTGAAAAAGGCTCAATTACGGTAAACGGAACGAGTTTAACGGTGGTAAATTCAGGATTAAATACATTTAGCGTAGCGATTATTCCTTACACTTATGAACATACTAATTTTCATACCTACAAAATAGGCACCCAGGTGAATTTAGAGTTTGATGTTATTGGTAAATATGTAGCAAGATTAACGGATTTGGGAAAATAAAAAAGCCCTACATTGCTGTAAGGCTTTAAAATAATCTGCTAACTATTTCTTTTTAGATTTAGCTTTCTTCTTTTTAGAATTTGCTTTTTTCTTAGCTGCTTTCGCTTTCAATTTCATTTTTGCTTTGTCTTTCTTAGCTTTGTCTTTTTTCTTTTTATTAGCTTTCTTTTGTTTCTCTTTTAGTTTTGCTTTTTCTTTCTTTTCTTTTTCAGTGATTTTTTTACTCATCTTTTTAAGTTTTTTGATGTTATTTTTGTCTAACTTTTTTGTTTCATCATTTTCAAGTGAATCTATAACTGCAGTACTACTTTCAATAGGAGCAGAAATTTCATCAACTGGTTTCACTGCAACTGGTTTCACTGCAACTGGTTTTCTCACTCTTGGAGCACTTCTTTGAGGTGTAGTAGTTGTTGGTGTTACCACTTCTTTTTTTACAGCCGGTTTTCGTGTAGCTGTTCTTCTAACTGGAGTAGCTGTTTTTGGTGCAGTTACACTACTAGTTACTACTTTTTCTGCTTGGTTTGTTTCCTCAATTTGTTTGTTTTCTTCCATTATATTTTTTGTTTGTTGTTTCAATGTTAAGTAAATGTTATGCAAAAGTAAACAAATTATTAATACGTCAATGTTAAGTTTTTAGTTTTGGCGAAAACTTAACATTGGGAATCAATGAATTAGTTGCTACTACCGGTAAAGAATGCGGTTTTTAATTTTAAATTAGAAGAATAAAAAAAGCCCTACATTTCTGTAAGGCTTGATTTTAAATGTGGTCTAACTTGGTATATTTTGACTGAAATAAAAAATGATATTAAGTAATTATCCTTAATTATTTTCTAGTGCGTAAAATTATTTTTTAATAAATGTTTTTGAAGCAGTGCCTTCTTCAGTTATAATCTTTACAAAGTATGAGGCATTTGGCAAATCAGAAACATCTAAAATTGTTTTTTGAGATTCAGATACTTTTTGCCCAATTATATTATAAATTTCTGTTTTGAGATAGGTTAAAGTATTATCTATTTTTATATTTAAGATATCTGAGGTTGGATTAGGATATATTATCACTCCTAAATCTAGCACTAAATTTGATAATCCCAATGATGAGCTAGTATTTAAAATATTAGATCTTAATTGATTAGATGAAAAAGTCACATTAGTTCTACCCCCTGGAGTAGAATTACAAACAGGGGTATCAATACTTATGTAATATTCATATGTATTTGTTAAAGTATTGGCATTAATGTCATTATAAGATAAATTAGAAGCTGAAATAGTATCAATTAACTCAAAAATTCCGGTACCAATTTTTCTATAAATCTTGAAAGTACCATAACTAAATCCTTCGTAGGGATTCCAACTTAAGTTAACAGCATTGTTAACTGCTGTACCACTTTGTAATAAAATAGTACGATGTATAGCGGAATTTAAATTACTTGAATTGCATATACTAACTGTGTTTACTTTGTATTTATTACTGTTAGTCAAATTATTTGAAGTTAAGTCTAAATATGAATTTTGGTTCGGAGGGATACTACCAATAACATTATAAACATTTGTACTTACTTCTTTTAATATTTGATATTCTTGTACATTATTATTATTGGCATTATTTATATAAATTCTATTCCTATTTGGGAATGTTTCATCACTAGTTACATAACAAATACTAGTACTATCAAAATTAAAATTAACCGTTACATTTTGATTTGCGTTAATTGTTGTGCCATTTTGATTTACTAATGTCCAAGTTACAACTGTTAGTCCAATTGGGAATTCTGCTGGAGCATTATTTGTTATTGTATAATTTGTACAACTTTGACCAGTTGGCAAACCTAAATTAACATTAACTGCAACACATTGATTTGGTGAAGTAGTAATTACTATGTTGTTTGGCGCTAATAAAGTTGATGGTTGTGATGCTACTGCAACAACTACAGGATTAGAAGGAGACGAACATCCGCCATTAATAACGCTATACGAACCGCTTTGTGTAACGGTGATAGATTGCGTAGTGGCACCATTAGACCAAAGGTTGCCTGTTGCATATGAAGAGGTTAAAACTACCGATTCGCCTTGACATATATTAATAGGGCCCGATACTGAAATTGTAGGTGTTACAGGTATAGGATTTACCACTACATTAACTGTGTTGGAAGTAACCGAGCAAGTGGAGCCAATATATGCTGTAACAGAATAAGCGCCACTTTCTGTAACAGTAATTGTTGGTGTTGTTGCGCCATTGCTCCATAAATAGCCTGAATAATTAATTGTGTTTTGAGGAATAGTAAATGTGAAAGTCCCCGACACAGATTGGCCAGATCCAATCTGTGTCCAATTAATGCCATCTTGAGATACTTTAAAACTAAATGTTTGAGTATAGATACCAATATTTAAAATTATTGACTCTATATTCTCTTGAGGTGTCTCTAAATCAATTACAATAAATTGAGGGCTGGTACTACTTGGTGTAGAATTACTGTTACTTGTCCATATTGTACTTGATACACCATCAACAGCATTTTTACCATTTGTTTGCCAAGTTCCAGTCCCTGAATAACTACTCGCATAACCAGGTTTGTTTAAGGCTAAATTAACCCCATTTGAAATAGCTTGAATTTCAGCAACCCGTGCTTGTCCTCCAGGATTGTAAGTACATTCATATTTCAAATATCTAACTGCCGATAAACTATTTAATGATAATGATACTGTTGAGCCTGCACAAATAGTTGTTGGACCAGAAGGGACAATATTAATACTACTAGGAACTTGAGTAACAGTAACTACAGTAGGTTGTGAAACAGAACTACAATTACTATTTGCCACCGAAACGGTATAACTGCCACTTTGAGTAACAGTAATTGATGGAGTAGTTGCTCCATTAGACCAAGTATTTCCTGTAGAATAAGAAGAAGTTAATACAACCGATTCCCCTTGACATAAAGACGTTGACCCTGAAGTAGATATTGTAGGCACTGCTGGCACTACGTTTGCAGTTACAGTTACAGTATTAGAAACCACATTACATGTAGTACCAATAAATGTTGTAACTGAATAGACACCGCTCTCTGAAACTGTAATTGATGGTGTTGTTGCGCCATTGCTCCATAAGTAACTAGAATAATTTGTTAGTGAAGGTGTATAGGTAAAACTTCCAGAAACGGAAGTCCCAGCGCCTATTTCGACCCAGTTTATGTTATCTTGAGAAGCCTTTAAGCTAAATGTTTGTGTATAGCTACCAATATTTAAAAGAATAGAATCTATATTAACTTGAGTTGTTTCTAAATCAATTACAATAAATTGTGGATTAGTAGTACTCGGTACAGAACTACTATTACTTGTCCAGGTCGTACTTGATAAACCATCAACAGCATTTTTACCATTTGTTTGCCAAGTTCCAGTTCCAGTATAACTACTTGCAAAACCAGGTTTATTTAAAGCTAAATTAACCCCATTTGAAAGCACTTGAATTTCAGCAACCCTTGCTTGTCCTCCAGGATTATTAAAACATTCATATTTCAAATATCTAATTGCAGACAAACTATTTAAGGATAAAGAAACCGTAGAGCCTTGACAAATTGTTGTTGGGCCAGAGGGTAAAATGGTTATGCTATTTGGGGGGGTAGTAACAGTAACTACTTTAGGTAAAGATGTAACTAAACAACTTCCATAAGAAACCGTATACGAACCGCTTTGAGTAACAGTAATGGATTGTGTGGTAGCTCCATTAGACCAAACATTTCCAGTAGGATACGATGAAGTTAAAACAACAGACTCTCCTTGACAAAGTGCAGTCGGTCCGGAAGCGGTGATAGTTGGCGGTAATGGATTGGCTACTCCTGGAACTACAAGTACTTGATCTGTACAAGACACAGCCCCTTTACTTACCGTTACAGTGTAGGTAGTTTCAACGCTCGGATTTACTGTAATTGATGGTGTTGTAGCACCGTTAGACCATAGATACGTTAAATTATTGCATAATGCAGATGTATTAGAAGGATAGATTACGCCAATATTGTTGCATTGAATGATTTGAGTCATACCTGCATTAATAATTGCTCCAGGTTCATAATATATCGTAATTGTTGGAAAATCACCACTAATGAAATTATAAGTTCCTCCTGATTTTATATATGCAACACAAGCTCCACTTCCACCATTAAAATTTAAAGTTCCACCGTTTTCAACAACATACTTGTTATTATTACCATTGTTTGTATATATACCTCCATTACAAATTATTTTTCTATGTCCACTATCACTCCCAGATTGATTGGTGCTCAATATAGAGGCTGAACTCATATCAATATTACATGTTGCTGGTAATGTTGAAAAATTAAAATTAGAATTTGTTAAAGAAATAGTTGTATTATTTCCACAAGTAACAATTGTATTTGCTACTATTTTTGGCATTTCCCCAACAATTATATTTTGGGATGCGCTAGAACAATTAGATGTTAAATTGGTATTTACTAATTTATAAGTTCCTGCAACAGTAGCAGCATATGAATTATTAGTTGCATTACTTATTGGACTATCATTTAGATACCATTGATAGCTAACATTTGTTGATGAATTATCCGTTAATGTGATAGAACCTCCATCACAAATAACTGCTGGAGAGGTATATGTTACAATTGGAGCTGCGGGCGCTACTAAGCAAACTTGTTCAGCTCTAATGTTATCTATTTGATACGTAAAAGCTACAGGAGGGCTGTTAAAACCCGTATTGGTTGAATTCCAGTTACCAAAGAAAAAAATAGATTCATATTCCCCATTAGCAACAGAAGTATTATCCATCGGTATTGCAAAATCAAATGTTAATGTTTGCCATTGCCCTGGCGTAGTATAGGCTTGACCATTTGCTGAAGTTGGACCTCCCGTTTCAACTTTACCTAAAATATTAAATGCTTGATTTGCAAACACATCTACATGCATTTTTTTGTTTGATGTAAGTTTTGCCTTTTTTGTAGTCAACTTAAAACCTATTCCCTGCCATACTTGACCACCCGAATTTTGTGTTCCTTGTAATACATTCCCAGTAGCTGAACACGAACTAGCCCCCAAAACAATTGCTGCTACAGCATCTCCGAATCCTTGAACATTAGTATATGTAGCCTGGTCTTCAAAATTTTGCAATAAAGGTAGTGTTTGTATGTCATTAAAACTAACCGCAACTGGTTGAGAGGTTGAAGTACAATTAACATTTGAAACCGAAACAGAATACGAACCTATTTGTGATACGGTAATGGATTGAGTGGTTGCTCCATTACACCATAAGTTTCCAGTGGGATAGGAAGAAGTTAACACTACAGACCCTCCTTGATTAATAGTAGCTGGCCCTGAAGTGGTTATAATTGGCGGCGCTAGTGCGGAAGCTACAGTAACATTTAAAGTATTTGAAACCACACTACATGTTGAACCAATATATGCAGTTACAGAATAAGCACCACTGTTTGAAACAGTTATAGATGGTGTGGTTGCTCCATTGCTCCATAAATACCCACTGTAATTTGTTAAAGGAGGTGTAAATGTAAAACTTCCCGAAACAGAATTGCCATTCCCTACTTCAATCCAATTGACATTATCCTGTGACACTTTAAAACTAAAAGTTTGTTGAAAACTACTAATATCTAAAAGTATAGATTCTAAAATAAATTGATTCTGTAAATCAATTACAATATAATGAGGAGCCGTTAAAGACGGTAAAGGATTACGATTACTAGACCACCGACTTCCAGAGTTCCCGTCAACTACATTTTTACCATTTGTTAACCAGTCTCCGTATTCATAACTATTTGCGGAACCTGGTTTGTTTAATGCAACATTAACCCCGTTTGAGAAAGCTTGTATTTCATGCACGTTGACTTGACCACTGTCTGCAGAATAATACGATTCAAATTTTAAATAGCGAACGGAAGATAAACTATTTAAACTTAAAGTTACAGAACCTCCCTCACAAATTGTTGTTGGACCAGAAGGCAAAATGGTAAGATTATTTGGGGGGGTAGTAACAGTAACTACTTTAGGTAAAGATGTAGCTAAACAACTTCCGTAAGAAACTGTGTACGAACCGCTTTGAGTGACAGTAATAGATTGTGTAGTAGCGCCATTTGACCAAACATTACCTGTCGTATATGATGAAGTTAAGACTACTGACTCTCCTTGACACAGCGCAGTTGGTCCAGAAGCAGTAATAGTTGGTGGCGATGGATTAGCTCCACCAGGTATTACCACTACTTGATCTGTACAAGAAAGACTTCCTTTACTAACTGTTACAGTGTAGGTTGTTTGGACGCTTGGGTTTACTGTAATTGTTGGCGTTGTAGCACCGTTAGACCATAGATACGTTAAATTATTACACAATTCAGTTGTATTTGAAGGATAGATTACACCAATATTATTACATGGAATTGTAGTTATATTACCTGCATTAATTAATGCGCCTGGCTCATAATAAATGATATAACTTGAATGATATGGTCCATTAGTATAATTAAAAATTCCACCAGCTTTAACATAGGCAATATTTCCATTAAAATTATCTCCAAAACCATTTAATGTTCCTCCATATTCAACTACAAAAACATTCCCTCCAGAACCATTTATTGTTACATTCCCTCCAAAACAAATTATTTTTCTTTGTCCACCTCCACCGCTTGATCCAACGTTTGTATTAACAATAGAAGCGGTGCTCATATCCACATTACAAGAGGTTTGTGAAGAAGAAAAATTAAAATTTGGATTTGTTAAAGAAATAGTTGCGCCATTTCCACATGTAACAATAGTTTCTGATACTATTTTTGGCATTTCGCCTACAATAACATTTTGAGAAGTGCTTGAACATCCAGTTGTTATGTGCGATACAACTAACTTGTATGTTCCTGGTTGATTAGCCGCGTATGAATTGTTTGTTGCGTTACTAATCGGGTTGTTATTAAAAAACCATTGATAACTAACGTTTGTCGATGAATTATCGGATAAAATAATTGGCGAGCCTCCACAAATAATTGCAGGGGAATTATATGTTACAACTGGTGATGGCGGCAATGGATTAATAGTTACAGTAATTAAATTAGAAATGAATACTGAACCATTCAATGCTGTAACTTTTAAGGCGAAAACACCAGATGAAGTAGGGACATAACTTAAAGCATTTTGTCCAGATATATTCACGTTATCTTTTAACCATTGATATTGATATATCCCTGAAGGAGAAACTGAACCTGTTAATTGAACGGTGCCACCTGTACAGAACGTTACTGGACCATTAGCAGTTATTTCAACAACTTGAGCCAATGATGTTATAGCAAAACCTATTATTGCGATTATTGAAAAGATAATTTTTTTCATGATCATTTTATTTATTAAAAATAATTATAAATTTAAACTACAATATTAACGAATATAATTGATTATCAGTTAGTTTTTATTCAGATATTTAAATTTAGCGATGTATTAAATACCATAAATTATCGATTTATCAGTATCTACAATCCAACCTCATTACATAAACAAACAGATAAAAAAAATTAGAAAATTATTCCAAATAAAAAAGTTGAGCATTCGGTTTTGCTCAACTTTTTGCTCAACTTTTAAATAAGAAACCCTTGTAAATACTGATACTTACAAGGGTTTTGTTGTGGTCCCACCTGGGCTCGAACCAGGGACCACCTGATTATGAGTGTCTCAAAAGGACTTCTTAAAGCCCCGTATTTATTGACTTTCAACAAGTTATGATTTTTAAATTTTCTTTTATTTATCATTTTTTATCATCATTTTACCCAAAATCTTGCTTGAAATCTTGCTTGTAAATGAGGGACTTTGTTTGACAATAATTTGGGCACCTTATAAAAGGGATTCACTTACTTTGAGCAATCTATTTCTACAATTTTATAGTTTGTATAAACCCTTATAAAATAATCTTTTTCAGCATCTTCTAAACTATAAGTAAGACTTTCATAAGTACTCCCATTTGTAAAACGAATTGCACTTACTTTTTTAGTCGAGAGCTGTTTAAATTCATTATCAGTTAAATTAAAATAAGCATTACCCTGGCAATTAAATTTATTCCATTGCGTAATGGTTATTTTACTATCATCCTCAAATAAAAATATCAAACTGTCATTTTCATCACAATTACCAATATTTACATTTTTACAAATAAAACCATTATTTACAATAGTCCCATTTTTTGATTCAAAATTTGGAGTAATAGTAAATCCTTTAGTTTTTTCTGCATTAGCACCTATTAATTTATATTCTGCAAGGTAATATTCCTTATCGGTCATTTTATCTTTACAATGCTTAATTATAAATTGATTTGAATTTTCTTGAGATATAGCATTTAAAGACATAGTAACCATAAATGCAAAAAATAATTTTTTCATATTTTAAATTTTAAATCTTAGTTCATACAAATATAATAAATCTTTAACTTTAATTGTTTAAATCGTCTGCAAAAAGTGTACTGATTTAATTCAAAACCATGATAGTGTTTTTAAAATCTTAAGTGGATATTATTGAATTATTGTTGAATTTGAGATCTTATGGTAGTCTTAATTCGATAATAATGCATATATCCTTAAATAAATAAACACCTTATAAAAGGTGTTTATTTACTTCAAATACTGATTCTCTATCTAAACTTGCAATATAATGTTCTGTCACAATTGAGTTTGAATGACCTAACATTTCTCCTATCTTATCTTTTGATACTCCGGCTCTATTAAGAGTTGTTGCATAGGAATCTCTTGCACTCTTTGTTCTTAAAGGAACGGACAAATTCAATTTTTGTGTTATCATTTCCAACTGAGCATTAATTATAGCCTTCCATTTATGACTCTTGTTATCAAACATATTATCTGTATAACCTTCTTTCAATTTACCAAGTATAAATGTACTCTCCTTAACCCCAACTTTATCAATGAGTGACTTCAATTCAATAGTAAGTGGAACCATAATTTTTTTTCTATTACTTTTTCTTGTAGTCTCAGTCTTTTTTCTAAAAAACTCAATACATTCTCCTCTTATATCTACCCACCTCATTCTTAGCAAATCTGCAAAATTGATCCCATTACAACGGTATAACATAACCCAAATATCTCTTGCATATTCTTGTTGTGGAGAATCAAAGTCAGTCATGTTAATTATATTTTTAATCTCATCGTTAGATAATACTAGTTTACTCGGGAATAAGTTTTGAATACTATATCCACCTTTACCAAATGGGTACTGATAATATGAGGGTAAAATCTTCTCCTCGTTTGTGAAATAATTTACAATCCTTCTAAGATTACGAAGATTAGATTCAATCGTACTCTGACTAATTCCCGCTTGAGTTCTATCCTTTACAAAATTATTTATGAATAAGAGATTAACATCTAATATATTAACATTTGGACTGTAATTTTCAAATACAAGTTTTGTGTATTTGTAATGTTTCATACTTGATATCTTCAAACCTTTGTAGTTATCTATAAATCTATCAAACAAGTCACCTAATAATAGTGAATTTGAATTGGTACCTTCAACCTGAAAAAATTGCTCTCTGTACTTTTGTTTATTAAATGGTTTTATCTCCGTAAATAATCTCTCACTCTTTGCTAAACTCTCATTACAACTTTTTCTAAACTCTCTACAACTTGCATCCATAGATTTTTTAACAAAAATATGATTGTATTGTTCTTTCGTCATTTTAGACAGTTGTAGATAAATCTGCTCTTTACCGTTTAAAACTCGAATAGAAAGGTTGTACTTCCCATTTTTCATTTTAAGTCGAGTATCTAAAACTAATGTGAATGTAGCCATATAATTATGCTGCTTTTAGTGTTGGCATTTCGAAATTTGAATCACATCCGTTACTCATCCATCTATCAATTTCATATTTATCAAATAATACTCTTTTTCTCATTTTGATAATTGGAATAGAACCGTTTGTAGTTCTTTTATAAATATTTGATTTTGAAATTTGTAAATATTCAGCAAGTTGAGCCACGTTTAAATATCTATTTTCTATGTTCATATCTTTTTAATTTTTAATTCATTACCAATTTTGCAACTACGCTACTTGTCCTAATTCATACTCCGATAATCTTATCTCTGAAGCTAACATATATTCAGGTGAAGGTTCATAACCGATGTATTCTCTGCCTTCTCCCAACTCCAACACTGCATAACCTGTCATTGCAGTGCCGTTGAAATTATCAAGAATTCTATCGTAAGGTCTTGAGGTTAGTTTCAGACAAATCATAGGGACATCCAAAGGAAAAGTAGCTTGGTGGTCTAAAATCACTCCACGATCCTCACACTTTTTCTTCAATTCTCTTGTAGAAGCAACACCAGTTTTTAATACCCCTGCATAGAAATCTAAAGATGAGGTTAGTTTTGGACAAACCTGAGTTGTACCAATTGAAAACGAGTTGTTTATATCCTCACAATCTTTCAACCATTCTTCGTTGTAATAGAAATCTTTAGATTTTACAAAATGAAAAATTGGTTCATGTCTTCTAATGCTTCTTTTTCCTCCTGTTGGTCTAGGGTTCTGTTTTAACCATTGGAATTCGTCGTTTAGCATAAAACCTATAGATTTCATCATTAAAACAAATCGTTGTGGAACCAATTGATACTCTCCGTCTTTACAACAGTCGTTGATATTCACCCAAACACTTCCATCATTTTTTAGAACTCTATACACTTCTAAATAATGTTTTTTAAGATTATTGATGTATTCCTCAACTGTAGGTTCTTGACCTAATTGATTAGAATCCAATTGGTAAAATTTCATATCCCAATAAGGTGGTGATGAACAAACAACGCTTATAGTCCCATCTTCTAATTCAATTAAAACCACAGAAGATTTATTGTAAATTGTTGAGGTAGCTGTTACATAATCCCCACCTGATAACTCTTGATTACAGTTACTCTTCACTTTAAGGTGGTTTGCTTTAGTATATGCTTTATTTAATGTAATAATTCCTTTATCAATATTTGAGAATACTTTCTCTAATTCTTCACAAGAATTTCCGTAGATACCCTCATAAGTTGCGGCAATTGAGTTTAACTTATTACGAGTGTCTTTAGATATTGAAGATAGAATTACATCTCTTTCTTCTTTTAGTTTTTGTAATTCAGGATTAAGGTCGGTTCGGTGACCTTTTCTAATTCCAAATAAAGTTTTATACAATTTCATCTCATTGTATTTTTCCATTGTAGTTTTTTCTCTATGTAGATTAGAAGACAATGAAACTAATTGTAAATCATCTTGAATATCAACAAAGTAAACAGGAATAAGTGGGATACTTAATTCAATACAAATGGCGTGTCTTAAATTACCCGATACAATTACCATAGTGTTTGAATTCACAATAAGCGGGGTAATGATACCCATCTCTTTAATGTTTTCTTTAATGGCTTGGTAATTCTCAGGTAAGTTATAAACTTTACCTAATTCTTCATTTCTGAAGATGCTCTCTGGTTTTACGTACTCTACGTAAGATTGTGTGTTTCTGTTCATAATAAATAAGTTTTAGAATGAACCTTTACGACTGGTTGAAACGGGTTGTTGTTGAGTTTGTCCTCTCAATAGGGTTTTTAAGACGGTTTATCGTCTTTGCCGACAAATACAATTCTCAAGAGGAGAATTAAGAACTTTCATTAAGACTTTCAAATTATGTCTCTTTGATAGCGCAAATGTATAACTTTATTTTTATATATATTGCATATTTTGTGCAATAATTTTTAGTTATTTTTAATTTATAAAGTTAAAATATTGTTTGTCAATAAGTTACGATTAAAATTATTTTATAAAATAAGTTTCTCCGTTATCTTTTTTTAGTTCCACTGGGGCTACTTCATCAATATAAGATTGGATTTTTCTTGGAACTTCACTCAATAATTTAGAGTCATGAACTCCTTTTGGGTATTTTTTTAGAGAACCTAAATGGATACTAATATAGGGTGGATTCTTAATTCTTCCTTTAAATAAGTAAGGCCATTTCACTTTTGCAAGTATGTAACCTTTATCAATATCTTTTTGATTTACTACCGAAAGAGTGTAATTTGGATTGAGTCGATAATCAATCTCAGCTAGTTTATTTGTAATATATAAGTAATCTTCAATCACTTTACGATTATTTTCATCACCCATTAATTTATTCAATTCCACATTCATCAAATCCCTTAAGGTTTCTGTTGCTTTATCAGAAAAAATCCCGGTGTACTTACTATAATCTTTCATGTATTTATTACAAATTTTATGCAATATAATCAATTTAGATAAACTAATAATCATTACTTGAGTATTTATAGTTTGGTTACTTCAACAGAAATCTGACTTTGTTATTACCTGTACAAATGAATAATATAGAAGCAAATTATATGTACCGAAACTTAAACTTTTTGCCAGGTTTTGTTAGGGGTCAAAATCAATAAACACCAATAAACAGTATAAAATCCTCCAAAGGGATTATCCACAACATCTAACGAACAACACAATGAATAAAAAGAACACCGAGAGGATTCGAGTCTTACTTGAAAGACTAAAAGAAGTAGAAAATAATAAACCTTTTGCAATAGTAGTATTAGAGTACGACTCTACTGAATTCTTTGATAAAAATTATTCTATATCTAAATGGTTCCAAAAATTATCCAACTCCAAAAGTGCAACAAGCGGTTTAACCAACAGGGAATGGTTCAAGAACATTAATAGTGGTTTCTACAAATATTTCGTAACCACAGATACCACAACAATTATTATGATATTTACGAGTACTAAACCTATTCTAGAACTAGACCTTAATGTAAGAATAAATAAGATTGGACCAAAACCTAACGAGCTAATTATCGGCATACAAGATTGGCAACTTTACAATCAATACTTTACTAAATTTTTTGGTGTGAAAACAGGAACAGAAACATTCGGGACATTGAAAACAATGGATTATTAGGAGGTTGAAATAATGCAAGAACTTATTGAGCCTGAAAATCAACTTTTCAATCAACTTGAATATTTATAGTAAAACAAATAATATGAGAGAATTAGAAGATTTTTTAGGATTCCCTGCCAGAATAGATAGAGAAAAAGGAACGGTTGAGTTTGAAAGCAATTGTGAATTTCCTAACCAGAGCCATGAGTGTAAAAAATTGTTTGAATCTATAGAACGATTATTCATTAATGAGGTAAACCTAAAATTCCCATTAAACATAAAAGAATGGAAAGCAATTATTGAACCCACCGATGAAAATATAAGTACCTACTATTCCCACGACGGAATAAAACATTATATGCAACAGCATAAAAACAAATTAATTGATACTATCACGTTCTTCAAACCTGAAGTGTTTTATGGTAGGAACAAAGAATTACCAAGTCTAATTCTTCATTTTTACCAAGTTAATTATACCGGAAAATTGAATATCTATAACTCTTATGGTTTTGTTAATAAGTGTCATATAAAATATAAAGATATAAAGCAGTTGACACCTGATAGAATAGAAAGCCTCAAACAGAAAGGAATTAATGTCAATTGGATAAGAAACATCCCTTTATTCCCCGCTGAAAAAATTGAGTTTGACGAACAAGATATTATTATGGATTTTAAATTTCAAGAATTGAATAAATCAAATTTTAACGATGAAATATGAGATTATCACTTAGAGAGAGTATTAAAGAAAAACTCAACGAAATAATAAAAGAAAAAAGTAAATTATACAATTGTATCGCAATCACATTTGATGCGATAAAGTTCAATGAACATTTTACTGATTATAAAAATTTTTGGCATTTGTTGACCAATGGCTTTTTTGGTCCTGAAGAATTAAAAAAATCAAACAATGAATGGTTTAAAGAACTTCAGCCGGAAGGTTTCTACTTCTTTACTGAGTCCTTTAATTTGGTTCAGTTCAGAATATACCTTGAACCTAATAAAAAAATCAAATATGAGGAGTTAATCAAAAGAATAAATGATATAATCCCAATCATTGAAGTTGAACTTTACCAAAACGATGAATATCAATTTAATAAAATGTTTGCCAACGATATTTTTAAGATACAAAAGTCCGAGATACAATATATTGGAAAAGTTGATGTCCCTGAAATAGAGGATAAAGAACTTCCTTTTTAAGTAATTAGGACATTTACTTTTTTAATCTCCTTGAAATTTTCCAACTCCACACATATAAGAATCATATTGAGAATTGATAATAACTTATTCTCAATATGATTTAATTCTTTTAACGAAACAGGTTGTTTTATGTTTAATGTAATTTGTTCTACTCCTTCAACCCAATAACTATAATGTGTGCGATTTAAAAAATATTTTAATGGGTTTAAATTTATGGTGATATGACTACCAAACTCTTGTCTTATACTTTTTGACAATAAATTATTAATTAGTCTGTAGTTTGAGTATAGTTGGGGGTTAGTCTTCATACTAAATTCAGTTTATTAGCAACTTTTTTTACTTTAAGAACTGTTTTAGTTGAAGCGTCAACTTGTTTTGCGATTTCCCTTATTGTCCACTCTTTTTTAATATACTCTAATATTTTTTGTGATTTAGGTTTATCAATGAAATCTCTATCAGATGTTGTGCTCCCAATTTTTCTGCCTAATATTCCCCCTCGTTGAACGTAAATTTGCCGGCCGACAGATGTTCGTTCTTTTATATTTTCAAGTTCTAACGCATAAAGGCTGGAGATCACGGAAGTTAATACACTCCAGATGGGGTTTTTCTTTCCATTTGGTCTTGACTGAACTCCCAAGTTCCTTACAATTACATTCACCTCCTTACTATCCATCCATTCTAAAGTGGTAATACAATCCCCAGTGTGCCTGCCTAATCGTGACAGCTCCTCAACTACAACTTCTTTGACAATACCCTTTTGAATATAATCTATTAAGATTTTCGCAAACTTTCTATCCTTGAATGGAACAGTTCCTGAAATTTTATCTAATAATATTAAGTCATATTTATCGGTATCAGCTTCAAAGCGATTTCCCGATTGGATATGTGTTGAAACACGATTGTATTTTACCCTCATATTGACTTCCTTTAATTGTTAGTGCTAAAATACCGCATAAGTGCCGTTTTGCCTAATATAAAGTGCTAATAAAGTGCTAAATAAATGTGGTCAATTATATTAAGATATTTTGGAATACAAATAAAAAATATTTGTGATGAGCTTTAATCTTCAAAACAAAATTTTAAAATGGTAAGGGTCTAACTTTAATATTGTGATTTTTAATCCAATTTTTTTTGTTCCAATTACTATAATTATATTACAATAAAAGGTATCCCCTAAAAAGTAAACTTAAAAAAATCCCCCTTTTATTGGTGATGTGAAATTCATGCTAACTTATTATTGTTTATTTTATCCAATGACTTCAAAAAGTTATTTACCGATATCTCCACAAGCACATCCAGTAACTTCAAAATTTCAATTATTTGCTCATCAGTATACTTTTCACCCTTGTTTTTATTTAATATTTGTTTTGCCTTTTTTAATTCCATTTTTTCTTATTTTTTTCTCACTACATAACTATACCTATAACCCAAAAAGTATAATTAAATAAAAAAATCCCCACTTTAGGTGGGGATAAAAAAATCATATTTATTTATTCAGGTTTATTTTATTCTTTAATTTCAGATAAGTTATTATTAACTAACTGTAGATGTTTCAACTAAATTTTTGAACTCTATTGAAAGTTCTTTAACTTCTTCATCATTTAAGAATGGTATTTTTTCTTTTATTGTCCTTTGGAAGTCGGGAGTGTCTTCTTCATTAAATTCATCTACCATCCAATCTGACATTAATTCCCATTCTCTTTCGTACCAATCTTGAAATCCTTCAAACCTATAAATTCCCTCGTGATAGCCGTAAACTTCTTCGGAGCTTACACCTTCGGAATCAATCCAACACTTACCACAATAATCATAACCACCTTCTTCGAAATACATCTCCACTTGGACATTGTACATCCTAGAAAGTTCCATACAAAATTCTACCGGTGGAGACCAAGCTGTCTCACCTGAAAAAAGAATATAATCTTCCTTAATTTCTTCGACAAATTCCAATCCGACATCCCATTTAGTACCAAACCAATCTACATTAATGTCATACCAATCTTCATTATACTTCTCACTATCTATACCCTCTGGCAGACCAATTAATGATTGGAAAAGCATTTCATCTTCTTCTTTTAAATTTTCAATGATATTAGAAATCTTCTTTATATCTTTAGACTCACCTTTAACCACAATGTGATTGTAACACCAATTTGGCATAATTATTAAATTTTTACACTTGATTCTCACTTAATCAAGGGGTGAGAATCTTAACCCTTATTTTGTTGTTCAGTTAAATCATAGTTGAAACAATTTTTAAAGTCAAATCCGGAATGAAACTTTAACATTATTTCTTTACTTTTTTGAATTTGTAGCTACTCTAATTCGGATACAAAACTAGAGCCGATATTTCAATTGCGCGCTATACTAGATTATATTTTTTTGTAATTCAGGCTCATTCTAGATAACTGATAACCAAATACATAAGTTGTTAAAATTAACCATTTCAGATTCCTGAAAAGGTAAAGAAAAATTTAAAAAGCAATAGATGTAAATGGCTAAACAAATTCAAATACACCCCCTATGTAGGGGCTCCCCTCCTTGGGTCGTATCCGACCTCTTTATTAATACCCATTGGAGATTATTCGTTATAATACCTTTGAAAACTCAAAATAAAATTTTGCCAATTTTTTTCTGAAAATCACCCTTCGTTGTTGACTTTATCAACCACTTTGTTTATTTATTAAAAAGAATCAAATACTTAAAGGGTTATAGTTATAAGAGGTCAGATACTATTCTAAATAATAGTCTATTACAGTTATGGTTGTATCCGTAGAGATAATTTGATTCCAATAAACTTAATTAAATTAGGATAGATTACTTATGCAACAAACTAAACAATGGTATACTAAAAAAGAGATATTAGAATTATACCCAATTTCAAACTCTACTTATAAAACAAGAATAAAGAATATTGATACATCCAAAACAAAATTTATTCCTTCGGCAGTAGGTTCTCCAAAGAGATTAATTCATGTTACAGAATTAGACAACTTATTCAGACAACGGAGAAAGTTAAGTAAACGGGATTATAAACAGACCATTAAATGGGTTAGGAATCACAATTGGGATTACATTGGTAACATTGTTCCAGTATCATCTTCTATTGAAGATTTGAAAAACAAAATGAGATTTCTATTTGGAGAGTTAAAAAATCAACAAATTGAAAAAAATCAATTGACCTTATTCTACACTGTTGAAAAAAATCCTAATGACAATTATTATCACGCTCATTTTTTAATCAATTGTGAAAGGGACATGATAGACCAAACAGATATTAAATCTAAAATAGAAATAATATGTGAAACCAACACAAAAGAATTTTCAAGAATCCATCTTGAAATGTACGATACTGCTTTTGGAAAGGGCGGGGCATTTTACTCTTCTAAACAGACATATATCTTCTACGAATTATTAGGTTAGTAAATGACCTCTTCAGAGATCTGAAAAGGAGTATTTTAACAACTTATGTATTTGGTTATCAGTTATCTAGAATGAGCCTGAATTGCAAAAAAAGTATACTTGTATAGCGCGCAATTAAAATATCGGCTCTAGTTTTGTATCCGAATTCGAGTAGCTACAAATTCAAAAATATTTATAAATAAAATAATAAAACTTAAACACATGAAACACATGAAAAGCACAAAAGAGAAAAAAGACGGACTATTGACATTAGGTAAAATAGAAGAAAAAATTAAAGAATTAAGAAATAGTTATGGTGAAATTATTTTCAGTGAAAAATATAATTTATCCAAACTGAGAAATAACCTCGCAACTTCATTAACAAATGAGAAATATTCGATGAACCGAGACATGGATTCCATGTTCATAAAACTGTATAACCTTTTAGATTATGATACTATCCAAAAATATTCAGATATTGATATTGTAACATATGATGATATTGATTTTTTAGATAGTGATAGCTGCTGTATTTTCTGTTTTATAGGGTTTGATAAAACTAATTTTATTAACGATCACAAAATCAATTAAAATCATGATTCGTTTATGAGTATTAAAAACGAAATTTTAAAACAATACACCCTCACAAAGCAAGACTTTGTAGGAATGTTGTTAGACGAGTTACATAACTCTGGTTTCTTAGATGATAAATCTGAACAGGAGATTGAATTGATTACGAAAAAATCAAATTTCGAATTAATACAAAAACATTGTACCCGGGACATTAAAACAATAATAAATCAAATGAAAAACTTTGACGATTTAGAACTTGAGGAATTTGAATACTGGTTTGGGTTAGATGTCAATAAATATATTAATGAAATAAATAAAATTAAAAAAATATGAGAAACATAAATGAGATTTGGATAGAATTAATAAATCATCCTGAATATGTGACAGGAGTAATATGGACAATAGAATCGGTAGCACAAGTTTTAGAAACTGATTTGGAAGATAATGAAGATTTTGATTTACATGGCATGAGTTTAGAAGATTATACTAAAGAAATCGTAACCAATAACAAATCAAAATTTACAGATCTAATTGATGATTTTGAGGCATACTGTTACAAACATGATAGTTGGAGTTCAAATTTGGAATATTATGGTGTTGAATTAAACTAAAGATGGAGGGGTTTCCTCCATCTTTTTCTGTTATAATTTCATTTGATTATTTTCTCTGAAAAAAATTCAATATTTAGGGAATTTGCTATATCCTATAATTTGCATTAAATTAGCCTGTTGTTGTTCTGAAACAGATTAACAGAACTATAAAATTTAAACCTTCATATGATTCAATCACAAAAAACATTAGAGTTTCTTCAAAAA
>NZ_JBIIWV010000014.1:0-24278 GCF_044338735.1 Flavobacterium sp.
CTGACGGATTCTCAAATCCTAGATCTTTAATCGCCAGCAGTAGCGACTCATTCAATCCTAATTGTTCAAATTTATTCATATATTATTTTAAATTGGGTGCAAAGGTAGGGTTAATATACTATATAAACTAATTTGTTAGGTATTGATTTTCAATTTGTTAAATATTTAAAGTAGATTCTGTTTTGTCAAAAAAGTAGTAGCTTAGAAGATGGCTATAAATTTTTTGATAAATAACGAATTAATTGTTGGACTGCAATTCCTCTATGACTAATAGTTGTTTTTTCTTCAAGTGATAATTCAGCAAAGGTTTTATCGTGTCCTTCGGCGATGAAAATTGGGTCATATCCAAAACCGTTTGTACCTATTTTTTCATCAATAATTTTTCCATTAATAATACCTGTAAAGAGTTGTTGTGTACCATTTAAATTAAGACAAATGACTGTTTTGAAATTGGCATTTCGGTTGGTTTTATCTTTTAATTCCGATAAAAGCTTATCCATATTATCATTTGCATCTTTTTGTTCTCCAGCATAGCGAGCAGAATAAACACCCGGTGCGCCATTTAAAGCATTAACTTCAAGACCAGTGTCATCGGCAAAACAATCGTAACCATAGTTGGAGGTAACATAATTGGCTTTTAATATAGCATTTCCTTCAATAGTTTCAGCTGTTTCAGGAATGTCCTCGGTGCAACCTATATCTTCTAAACTAATAATTTGTATGGCATCAGATACCAAGGCTTGAATTTCTTTTATTTTATTTTTGTTATTGGAAGCGAAAACTAATTGCATGAGAAGTTATTAAGTCCTCAAAAGTAGGTTTTTGAGGACTATAATACAATTTAATAGATTAAAAAAATCACACAAAAAATGATTTTTGTTATTATTGTCTAGTGTAAGTTAAAACTACTCCATTAGCAAAAGTACCTCTTAACCGATTAGCGTCTAATAATTCGTAATTTCCAGTTTCCTCAGTATTGTCTTCATAGGTAACGGTTATAGTTGTGTTTGTTGCTTTCCATTTAATATTATTTGATTCAGAAAATTGGTCAACTGGAGAAATAACTTCATTAAATCCATTTATTCCAGTTCTATCACTTCTAAAAGTAAAAAATGATCTGTAATATGTATTAGGATTATTATTTCCATTTGGATGTGGTGTAGTCAATGATTCCCAACTTCCAACTAATTGATTTTCAGACTGATTTAAAGGTACAATACTAGAATCATCACCTCCGCTACAAGCTATTATTGTAGTACATACTGTAACGATTAAAAATAATTTTTTTAAATTTGATTTCATTTCTGTTTAGTTTTTTAAGTTAATAAACCAAAGGACACAAAAAGAAATGGAATTAGAGAAAAAAAAATCGAATACCGTATTCATCCCCTATTTTGTAATAATCTAATTTTGCTATTTTTACAAAATGAAAAATATATATATTCTTTTTTTATTTTTAGTTTTTTCAGAGAATACATCCGCTCAGGTAAAACTAGTTGAGAAGCAAGGAAATCATTTTTTGTTCACATACAAAAATAGCACCTATTTAATTGAGAATGACTCCATATTCAATATTAGTGTATTTCAAGAAGGGTTTCCTAAATTGCACGGTCTTCCCATGACAGAATTTAAATTCATCGAAACCCCAAAAATTGGTTACATGAAAAATGCTTCTTCTGGTATTGTGTTTTCTTTTAATGGAAATCAGTTTAAAAGATTGGATCATTCATTTGATTTTAAAAACCAATTTAGAAGTTATACTTTTTTTCATAATGGTTTTTTGATGGATTTTGGCGGCTATGGATTGCATAGTTTTAAGAACATAATTACTTATTTTAGTTTTGCCAAAAAAGAAACAGAACTTTTCAATCAAAAAACACCAATATCAGAATCTCCTTTTGCAAGAGATCGAATGCTTGCACAGTACTCTAAACGAAATTTATATATTGGGCAAGGGCACGGCATTCCAAGTGATAAAGAGCAACCATATCAAAATGCGGGATTGATTTCCGATTATTGGAAATTTTCTTTTGAAGATAATTCTTGGACTAAGCTTGGTGAAGGATTGACTGAAGTTGTTTATCCCTATGATGTTTTGTATGAATTTAACAATCATGCTTTTGTCATTTCTGATAAATGTGTTTTTGAAGCGGATATTGAGAGCAATCAAATGATAAGTTATCCCAATGCTAATTTTGATATCATCAAATCATTAAATAAAAATAATACATTATCAACTCTAACTTTTAATACATCGGAAAATGGATTTTACTTTGTAATTGATAAATCAATTGATAAATCAGAAGTTTTATTTGTAAAAAAGGATGATTTTTTAGGAGCTAAAAGAGTGTATTCTAAATTATATTCAACAAATTCAAATATAAATGCTGTTTTTTTATTTTTTGTAATTATTCTAATCATAGTTTTAGCATTCTACTATTTTAAATCAAAAAAATCTTCAATTCACCGAATCGAACAAAAAATAAATACCATTGAAAAATCTTTGAAACAAGAGGATATTATTCTTTTACATCAATTAATTTCTGCATATCCAAATTATACTAATTATTCTACATTTTTAGATTTGTATCCAGATCATTTAGGTTATGAGTCAAAGAAGAAAAAAATACGTCAATCAATCATAGAAATTGAGGAATGTTTAATTCGAATAGTAAAAATTGAAGGTCCAGTGTTTCTATATAGAAAAAATATTGAAGACAAAAGAGAAAAACAAATCCGAATCAGATAATTATAAAATATAAAAGCCGATCTGGAGCGATCGACTTTTATGGTGAACGTGTAACCACATTTCTGTGCGTTCGGGTACAAATGTACGTTCAAATTATTAATATACAAGCGATCCACAAAATTTATTTCACTGTATTCTTTTTTCATACGGAATAATTATAATAAAAAGTTTTTTCTTTATACTTTTGTCTCGTTTTAAACACCTATTAAATATCATGGTAAAAGATTTATTCGAAAGAATTCAGAACAATAAAGGTCCGTTAGGAAAATGGGCTTCTCAAGCAGAAGGATATTTTGTATTTCCAAAATTAGAAGGAGAATTAGGCCCGAGAATGCAATTTCAAGGAAAAAATATTTTAAATTGGAGTTTGAATGATTATTTAGGTTTAGCCAATCATCCAGAAGTTAGAAAAGCAGATACTGAAGCAGCAATGCAATATGGTGCCGCTTATCCTATGGGAGCTCGAATGATGAGTGGACATACAAAGTTTCACGAACAATTAGAAAATGAATTAGCTGCTTTTGTAATGAAAGAATCGGCTTATTTATTAAATTTTGGATACCAAGGAATTATGTCAACTATTGATGCTTTGGTTACAAGAAATGATGTTATTGTTTATGATGTAGATGCTCACGCATGTATTATTGACGGAGTTCGTTTGCACAGTGGAAAGCGTTTTACATACAAACATAATGATATAGAAAGCATGGAAAAAAACTTGCAACGTGCTACAAAATTAGCTACTGAACAAGGAGGAGGAATTCTATTTATCACCGAAGGTGTTTTTGGAATGCGTGGTCAACAAGGAAAGTTGAAAGAAGTAGTTGAAATGAAAAAGAAATACAATTTCCGTTTGTTAGTTGATGATGCACATGGTTTTGGAACATTAGGTAAAACCGGAGCTGGAGCAGGCGAGGAGCAGGGTTGTCAAGATGGAATAGATGTTTATTTTTCAACTTTTGCAAAGTCAATGGCAAATATTGGTGCTTTTGTTGCAGCAGATAAAGAGATAATTGATTATTTGAAATATAACTTACGTTCGCAAATGTTTGCCAAAGCGTTACCAATGATTCAAACTGTTGGTTCATTAAAACGTTTAGAATTATTGCGTAATTCATCTGAAATAAAAGATAAATTATGGGTAAATGTTAATGCTTTGCAAAACGGATTAAAAGAAAAAGGATTCAATATTGGCGACACTAATACCTGTATTACTCCTGTATACCTTGAAGGTTCTATTCCTGAGGCAATGATAATGGTAAACGACTTGAGAGAAAATTATGGAATTTTCTTATCTATTGTAGTATATCCTGTTATTCCAAAAGGAATTATTTTATTAAGAATGATTCCTACCGCTTCACATACAATTGACGATATTAATGAAACACTTACTGCTTTTGAGGCAATTCGTGAAAAATTAGTCAACGGAACATATGCTAAAATTGCAGAAGCAAGTGTTCAAAATGTAGAATAAAAAAATAATTTTATAAAAAAAGGGATTCAATTGAATCCCTTTTTTTATAGCTCTTTTCGATAGGTACGTCTGCGTTTATTAACTTTAGAATTAAAATTTTTCCATAAATTATGAATGGCATGATTTTCTTCTAATTCTGGTGTTCTAATACAAGTTTCAATTCCTTTTGCTTTGCAAACTTTGTGTAGTTCTTCAAAAAGAATAGCCGTAACACCCTTGCTTTGGAATTCAGGAGCAACACCAATGAGATAAAAAACAACTTCTTTCGATTTTTTTCTAGCTTGTAATAAATGGTAAAATCCAAATGGGAATAATTTACCGTTCGCTTTTTTAAGTGCTGAAGCAAATCCGGGCATAACTATTGCAAACGCAATCATATTTTCCTCTTTATCCATTACAAATTTAATAAACTCAGGATTGATGAAACTAATGTATTTTTTCTTGAAATACGCTTTTTGAATAGTATTTATAGGAACAAATGATTGTAGTTTTGAATAAGTTGTATTAAACAAATCAAACATTTGATCTACATAAGGCATTATGTCTTTAGTCTTTGTAAAATTTAAAGATTTTAGTTGGTATCGTTCTTTAATCAGTCCACTAAACTTATTAAATTGTGAAGGATCTATATCATTAAATGAAAAAGTACTTTCTTGATACGATTTTTCGATGGTAAGCCCTAATTGTTCAAAATGCTCAATGTAGTAGGGCATACTATACCAAGTTATCATATTTCCCATTTGATCAAACCCTTCGGATAATATTCCTACTTTATCTAAATTTGAAAAACCCATAGGTCCTTCAAGATGATTCATTTGGTGTTTTTTTCCTAATTCTTCTACTTTATTTAAAAGTGCTTTTGTTACTTCGATATCATCAATGGCATCAAACCAACCAAATCGAACTTTTCTTTTTTCTAAAATAGTTACTTCTTCCCAATTGATTATTGCAGCAATTTTACCAACGATTTTATCATCTTTATAGGCCAAATAAAAATGTGCTTCGGCGGTTTGAAGTGCAGGATTTTTTGTTTTGTCAAAGGTTTCAAGTTCTTCGGCAATAATAGGTGGAATCCAATAGGGATTATTTTTGTATAATTTGAAAGAAAACATAACGTAATCTCTCATGTCTTTTTTAGAAAGCGCTTCTTTTATTGTTATCATTTTTATTCAACAGAATCTTTACGTTTCTTGGCTTCTTTTTCACCTTTCTTTTTCATTTTTTTATCCATCTTACTGCCATTGTCTTTTTCAATTTTGATTTCTTTGTAGTTATTTGCAAAACGCCATGAAAAACCTATTCCACCAGTAATTATGCTTGGTGTTTCTTTAATATTTTTACCAATAGAGGCATCAATTTGCATTTCTTTATTGAACAAATATGCTGCTCCTGCTCTTAGTATTCCATCCGAATAATAATCTCCCATAAAACCTTGATTTTCAATAAATCCAGACCATTTTTTGTTGAATCCTCTAGTTAAAGTTAAAATGTAATCGATACTTGCAAAATCGGTTCCTATTTTATTATATGCAACATTAGTAACTAAAACCCATCGACTACCGAATTGATTTTGTGCAATTACCATCGCTTTTGGACTTATTTTTGACTCCTCAACTGTAACAGGAGCATAATTAAAAGGATTATCCGTAAAGTTTAAATTGACACCCGCATAAACTGCAACTGCCGGTAGTAATTGTCTCCATTTAAATTTTTGATTAGCTTTCCAGCTATAAACATTAGGTTTTTCTTCGTAGTTTTTAAATGGATCAAAAACTAAATATTTAGCACCAAATAATGTTTTCTTTAAGGCACTTCTATTTTTTTCAAGATTTGCAGAGGTATAGGTATCGTTTTGGTATTGTATTTCTGCAATTAATTCGAGTTGTTCAAAGAATAAGCCCCAACGAATGTCAAACTCTCCAATCAATCCATTTGCTTTGTAATCAAGTGATTTGTGATCTTCACTTACATAATTAATACCCGATTCGGTTTGAAAAATCGATTTTCCAACAGAAAACGCCATCATTGATCTTCCAGGGCGATTAGAGTTAATATCATCTGTAAATTGTGCCATTGCGCACTGAGTTACCATGAACAGGCTCAAAACAAGAAGCGATTGTAAAGATTTCATACGATTTAATTTATCCTCAAAAATAGTTATTTTATAATAATTTTAAGAAACAATTTACAAGTTTTACCAACAAAATCTGTATTTTTGAATTTTAAAATTAGATCATATGGAAATGGCTTCAGGCTCAAGCTTTTTAAGAACCTTAGCAATTATAATTTTAAGTTATTATTTGTTCAAGTTTTTAATGCGAATTTTTGCACCAATAATTATGCAAAAAGCAGTGAATAAAATGCAAGAAAAAATGCAAGAACAGTTTAAACAACAACAAGAACAACAAAATAAGACTTCTCAGCCAGAGCATAGTATACCTAAAGAGAAGAAAGTAGTTGGTGATTATATTGATTATGAAGAATTGAAATAACCCTATTTTACCCATTAACCAAAAGGATATTTTAACAATATCCTTTTTTTAGTTACATTAGCACCTTATTATTTTTATTACAATATCATGAAAAAAATCAATAAAATTGTTCCTCATTTACTAGTGCTTATCGGATTTGTTTTAGTTTCCATCATCTATTTTTATCCGGTGTTACAAGGAAATAAAATTTTCCAATCCGATATCGTTCAATATACCGGAATGGCAAAGGAGCAAAATGATTTTAGAACAGAATCAAATGAAGAACCTTATTGGACGAATAGCGCTTTTGGTGGAATGCCAACGTATCAGTTAGGCGCAAAGTATCCTAATGATGCCATTGGTGCTTTAGACGATATATTGCGTTTCTTGCCCCGTCCAGCAGATTATTTGTTTCTCTATTTCTTAGGGTTTTATGTGTTATTAATGGTATTGAAAGTAGATCCATTGAAAGCCTTTTTTGGAGCTTTAGCCTTTGGATTATCAACCTATTTAATTATAATTTTAGGAGTAGGACATAATGCTAAAGCACACGCCATAGCATACATGCCTATGGTGGTTGCTGGAGTTTTATTAGTTTTCCAACGAAGGTATATAATTGGAGGCCTACTAACCATGGTTGCGGCAGCATTAGAAATTAATGCCAATCATTTCCAAATGACTTATTATTTGTTATTTTTATTAATGATAATGGCTATTTATTATGTTGTTATTGCAATTAAAAATAAGGAATATGTAGCATTAGGTAAAACAGTTGGCGTTTTTGCAGCAGCCGGAATTTTAGCCATCGGAGCAAATGCAACAAATTTATTGGCTACTGCAGAATATACCGATTTTAGTATCCGAGGAAAAAGCGAATTAACTTTTAAACCTGATGGATCAAAAAATACAACTAATTCAGCAATGGAGCACGAATACATTACTGAATATAGTTATGGAATTGCCGAAAGTTTTAATTTAATTGCTCCAAGACTTTTTGGAGGTGGAAATAGCGAAACATTAGCTGAAGATTCGGCATTATATTCATTTTTATTAAATTATGGTGCCACGCCTGCTGAAGCCCTTCAAACCGTTGAATATTATGGTAAAACCTATTGGGGCGATCAACCCATTGTTGCTGCGCCGGCTTATATTGGTGCAATAGTTTTCTTTTTAGCCGTTTTAGGATTGTTTCACGACAAACTTAAAATAAAATATGTTTTTTTAGCAGGAGCAATACTTTCTTTATTGCTTTCTTGGGGAAAAAACTTTGATGGTTTAACCCGATTTTTTGTTGATTTTGTGCCTTTTTATGATAAATTTCGTGCCGTTTCTTCGATTCAAGTAGTCTTAGAATTATGTCTTCCGGTATTAGCCATCATGGGTTTACAATCGTTTTTCTCAAATGACAAGGATAAACAATGGACAAGTTTATGGAAAGCTACTGCTACAAGTTTAGGTTTAATAGTTGCTTTATTTTTAGCAAAAGGATTATTTAATTTTTCAGCACCAATTGACCAACAATTGATGCAAATGTTTGGCGAAAGTCAGGATAAATCATTTGGAATTAGCTTCATAAATGCCTTAAAAGAAGATAGAATGAACTTCTACACCAGCGATTTAATGCGTTCGGGCTTGTTTATGTTGGCTGTTGCGGTTATTTTATGGTTATATATCCAAAATAAGTTAGCACAAACCACAGCTGTTATTTTGGTAGGATTTTTCATGGTTGCTGATTTATTTATGGTCGATAAACGTTATGTGTATAACAATCCAGACCAATTTAAATCTGCTCGCGAAGTCGATATGCCATTTGAGCCTACTGAAGTCGATAACCTCATTTTAAAAGATACTTCAAATTATAGAGTTTACGAAATTCAAGGTAGAATGCAAGCTAGAACTTCTTATTTTCATAAATCTGTTGGTGGTTATAGTGCCGTAAGACCTCGACGTTTTGATCAATTATTTGATTATAATGTGGAGAAAAATATCAACGAATTAGGAAGTTCAATCGATTTTCAAACACTAAGTTTTACAAAAAGTAATCCGGTTTTGGATATGCTAAATGTAAAATATGTTATTGTGCCAACAGGTCAAGGTGATGTGCCAATTACAAATCCATTTGCTAATGGCAATGCATGGTTTGTTTCAAAAATAAAGGTAGTCAAATCTGCTGATGAAGAAATTAAAGCTTTAAATAGTTTAGATGTAACTAATGAGGCGGTTGTTGATACATTTGAAGATAATGGAAAATATTTTAAAGGTGGATTTATTAGTTCAAAAGATTCAACAGCTTCAATTCAATTAAAATTACACAAACCAAATCATTTAATTTATTCATCAGAAAATTCTAAATATGGATTTGCAGTATTCTCTGAAAACTATTATGAAAACGGTTGGAAAGCTACTATTGATGGAAATGAAACTAAAATACATCGTGTAAATTATGTATTACGTGGTTTACAAATTCCAGCAGGAAAACATACTATCGAATTCAAATTTGAGCCTCAAGTAGTTAAAACAGGAAGTACAATTGCTTTAATCAGTTCTATTGGAATGCTTTTATTAATAGGAGTAGGAGTTTATTTGGTGCGAAAAAAAAGATTTAAGATTGATGATTAACGATTTTTGATTTTTGAACTTGAATTTGTAATTGAACTTGACATTGAAACCAACAAAAAAAATACTCATCATATCCTATTACTGGCCACCTGCTGGAGGTCCGGGAGTGCAACGTTGGTTGAAATTTGTTAAATATTTGCCCGATTTTAATATTGAACCGCACGTTTATATTCCGGATAATCCAACATATCCTTTGCTTGATGAAAAATTAGTAAGCGAAGTTTCGGATAAAGCCATAATTATCAAACAACCAATTTTTGAACCTTATGGATTGGCTTCGGTTTTTTCAAAAAATAAGACTAAAAAAATCAGTTCAGGTATCATTCCGAATCAAAAAAAACAATCGTTTGTAGAGAAAGCCATGCTTTGGATTCGTGGCAACGTTTTTATTCCTGATGCAAGAGTTTTTTGGGTAAACCCATCGGTAAAGTTTTTGAAAAAATATCTGAAAGAACATCAAATCGATACGATAGTTACAACTGGTCCGCCACATAGTATACATTTGATTGGGTTGCAATTAAAAAAGGAGCTCAACATTACTTGGTTGGCCGATTTTCGTGATCCTTGGACAACCATAGGCTATCATAAACAATTAAAATTGAGTTCTTGGGCTGCCAACAAACACAAGTCTTTAGAGAAAGAGGTCATGAATACATGTGACCAACTTATTGTAACTTCGCCAAGTACTAAAACGGATTTTCAAATGATTACATCAAAACCTATTGAAGTGATTACAAATGGTTATGATGAGGAAGTAGTGAGTAAAAAACCTTTGGACGAGAAATTTACTTTAGCACATATTGGATCATTTTTGTCGGCACGAAACCCACAAATTTTATGGAAAGCTTTGCGAGAATTGACTGAAGAAAATTCGGAATTCAATCAGCAATTTCAGTTAAAGTTAATAGGCGCGGTGAGTGCTGAGGTATTGCAGTCTATTAAAGAATTTAAGTTGGAAAACCACGTTAATCTTCTTGGATATATGCCGCATAATGAAGCAATAATTGAACAACGCAGTTCGCAAGTTTTGTTGCTTATCGAAATTGATTCAGAGGAAACTAAGTGTATTATTCCTGGCAAATTGTTTGAATATATGGTTTCGGAACGCCCAATTATCGCCATCGGACCAGAAAACGCAGATTTTGCTCAAATTATAAAAGAAACCAATACCGGAACGTTTTTTAAATACAATGAGTTTGACACTCTGAAAAAACAAATTTCAACTTGTTTCGAGGAGTTTCAACAAAATAATTTGAAAGTAAATCCAGTGGGATTGCAACAATACAGCAGAAAATCATTGACCGAGAAGTTGTCAAAACTTTTGAATTCTAAATTCTAAATTCATACTTCAAAAATGGGAATAGTCATCAAACAATCAATTAGAAACACAATCACAACTTTTTTAGGGTTTGGAATTGGTGCGTTGAATATCTTGTTTATGTATCCCTACTTTTTAGGAAAAGAGTATTTCGGATTAACGGGTTATGTGTTATCAGCAGCTAATATTTTGTATCCCATTATGTCTTTTGGAATTCAAAATACGTTGATCAAATTTTTTAATGAAAACAATAAAACAGAACAAGAGTTGAACAGTTATATGACTTATATGTTGCTGGTTCCGTTATTTTTTATTACGCCATTAATGGTTTTGTTTTACGTGTTTTATGATACCATTGCAGCTTACGAATCTCAAGAAAATCCTATTATTAATTCATTTGTTTGGGTTATTCCAATTATCGGAATTTTTATGGGCTATTTTGAAATTTTCTATGCATGGTTGCGTGCGCACATGAAATCGGTTTTTGGAAGTTTTGTGAAAGAAGTTTTTGTTAGGATATTGATAACCATTTTGCTTTTTGGAGTCTATTTTGAATACATTACCCCATCAGATTTTATTTATTCACTGGTTTTGGTCTATGGAATAAGCCTTATGTTGATTGTTTTTTATGCTAATAAAGTCAAGAAAATCGTTTTACATTTCAAAACACCAAAACAAAGCAAAGCGATTCTAACTTATACGGTTTTTATTATTTTATCGGCAAGTATAGCCAATATGTTGTTGGATATTGATAAGTACATGATTAAGCATTATATGAAAATTGATAATATTGCTTTTTATTCGGTAGCCATTTTTATAGCAATGGTAATTTCTGTTCCTAGCAGAGCCATGCACCAAATCACTTATCCGATAACAGCAAAGTTGATGAGCGAAAATAAATGGCAAGAATTAAACGATTTGTATAAAAAATCTTCAATTACTTTGCAAGTTGTTGGCGGTCTGATTTTGCTTGGAATTTTAGTGAATATTAATCAATTATACTTAATGTTACCGGTTGAATATACTCAAGGTTTATTTGTTGTTTTTGCGATTGGGTTGTCAAAATATTTTGATTTAATTTTAGGAAATAACAATGCAATTATCTTCAATTCAAAATACTACCGAACAGTTTTAATACTGGGGTTACTATTGGTAGTGCTTATAGTGTTGTTAAATATGTATTTTATTCCTAATTTTGGTTTGAATGGTGCCGCATTCGCTACTTTAATTGCAATTACTTTATACAGTGTAGCAAAACTGTTTTTCGTTGTTTTAAAAATGAAATTATTTCCATTTACCATTAAAACAGTACTTTCTTTAGTAATTGTTATTGTTAGTTTTTTTGTTTTTTATTATTGGGATTTTAATTTTTACCCCTTTGTAAATATTGTACTAAAATCTATATTAGTAACTGTGTTTTATGTGGGCTTGAGTTATTACTTTAAAATTTCTTCTGATATTAATTTTGTGATAACTTCTTTTTTTAAGAAAGTATTCAAATAAAAAAAATCCTGCTTCATCTTCCCAGAATCCACAGGATTTTAAAAACAAACTAACCAACCAACTATTTATCTTTTTTATTTTCTAATGCTTCTCTTTTGATTTCGGTTACATCTTCTTCAGTCATCTTAGCTTTAGAGCCGTCTTTTTTGAAGTAATAATAGTCATCATCGTTTCCATAATCATCATCATAATCGTCTCCGTAGCCATAGCCTCCGTTTCCTCCAGAATAATGAATTCCTCTAGGATTGTAAACATAACCGTTGTTAGCATAGTTTATAAATCCAAATATATCTACTATACGTCCTCTTCGGTCATAAATAATTCGCATATTTCCAATTCTTGTTACAGCAAAACTATTGTAGCTCATATATATTGTTCCTATTCGTTTTACTCGTCCAAAAACATCATAATTGATGTAAACATTTCCAACACGTCGTACTCTACCAAAATTATCGTGCTCAATTCTAACACCTCTTTCTAATGTTCCATAGTAAGCTCCTCTTGGAGAACCACTTGTTCCACTTGTTCTTGATCTTATTGGCCTAGTGTTGAAATCAAATTCGCCATTAGGAAACAACATAAATTCAATCCCACGTTCTTTAAAAATGATAGGTTCGGCATCTCTATAATCAATGTAAAAGCCTCTTCTATTTGTGTTGTCAGAAAAAACAGGGTTTTCTGACGCATAAGCCATACTTCCTACCAGAAGGATGCTGCTGGCTACTACTAAAAGTGTAATTTTTTTACTCATGAAGTACAGATTTAGTTTTCGGAATTCGTGAATCTTCGATTTCATGATACAAATATTTTAAAGATTAAACTAACAACTCCATTTTAAAACTCGTTTCTAAAAAGGTTGCTTGATTAGTTATTTTCAATTGCCGTGCCAAACTTTAAAACTGAACTGTAAATAATTTGTTAATGAGTTGTTATTGATTTTATTTGAAATAGAAAATCAAACTAAAATTGGTCCGAAAGAAAAAAAGTTACACTAAAAAATTCGTACTTTTGATTTCTTAATTTTGTAAATAATGAAACAATTTATATCGATATTAATAATTGCTGCTTTTGGAATTATAGCTTTATTTGAGCAGTCAAAATCTAAACCCAATCAACTTATTATGATTGGTGCAATGGCAATTTTCATGTATGGATTATATAGATTAATGAAACGAATACCTTCTAAAAACGAGGATGAAAATGATACAGAAATTTGAAATAGGTGATAAGGTTGAGGTTTTAGATGAAGCAATTTCGGGAAGAGTGGTTGCTATAAAAAACGAAGTTATTTCAGTTGAAACTAATGATGGTTTTATGATGACATTTTTTGTCAACGAATTAGTTAAAATACACAATTCCAATGATTTAAGTGGTTTTTTTTCAAGTCAAAGTTTAAGTTCGGTATTAAAAGATAAAGAGCTTCCAAAAAAGCGAAGTTTTGTTAAAGAAAAGAAATCTAGCAAGGATGAATTTGTGTTAGAAGTTGATTTGCATATTGAAAAATTAGTGCCTTCAAAACGCGGCATGAGCAACTATGATATTTTGACATTACAACTTGAAACTGCAAAACGACAACTTGATTTTGCAATAAAAAATAGAATGCCAAAACTAGTTTTTATTCACGGTGTTGGTGAAGGAGTTTTGAAAGCGGATTTAGATTTTTTATTGGGGCGTTATGATAACATTTCGTTCCAAGACGCAAATTATCAAAAATATGGATTAGGTGCAACAGAAGTCTACATCAAACAAAATGCGAATTGATCATTGAAAATATAATTATAAACTCGTTCTGTAATTTCCAAAATTATAAGAAGTAAAACTAAACGAATTTTCCGTACTTGAAAAATTTACGTTTACAAAACGAATGTTATGAGTATAACCAGTTACGGTTATTCCATCGGCAGCAAATAATTTATCGGTAATTATTTCAATGGTTCCTCCAGAAGCGTTCCACTCATTCGTTACAACAGGAGTTGCAGGCGGAAGTATGCTGCAAATATTAGTAGTATTTAAATTACCTGAATAGATTCGATAAATTATTTTATTGGTGCTATTTACTGTCACAATTCTAGGACTGCCATCTGGTGTTTCTTCATTTGCAAAACTAGTAGCAGGAATATTTAAAAGCAATAATTCATTTTCTTTAATTTTAAAAACCAAGTTATTAGATGTGCAACTTTGAACGGTTGCAGTTTCAAAATTAAACGATTTTAATGTTATATCTCCATCGTCACAAGCTTGTAATAAAAGAATAGAAGCAATTAAAAACAATAATTTTTTCATAGGTATAAGTGTGTTTTTCTATTAAATCAAAAAGCAAAAATAGCGGTTTTAATTTATTATTTAACTAAAGTATGTTATTTTAAACGTAATTCATTTTTAAAGTTTCTAAAATAAAATGATTTGTATCTTTGTAGTATGAAATGAGCACTTAACATTTTTTACCAATTTATATGTGCGAATTACATTTGACAATTAAAAACAATTAAAAGCCACTAATGAGAAAAGTGTATTTAGATAATGCCGCAACTACAGCCATTCATCCTGATGTCATTTCAGCGATGCTTGAGGTGCTTCAAAATGATTTTGGAAATCCATCTTCTACGCATAGTTTTGGTCGAAGTGCCAAAACTTTGTTGGAATCGGCTCGAAAATCCATTGCTAAATTATTAAATGCACAAGCTTCTGAAATTATTTTCACGTCAACTGCCACTGAAGCTACGAACTGGATTTTAACAAGTGCAGTTAAAGATTTGGGAATTCAACGCATTATAACAACTAAAATTGAGCATCATGCAACGTTGCACACGGTCGAACATTTAGCAAAAGAATTCGGAATTCAAGTTGAATACATTGCGATTTTGCCAAACGGAAACATCGATTATCAGGATTTAGCAGCGAAATTACCTTCAGATGTTCCTACTTTGGTTTCGTTAATTCATGTAAATAATGAAATAGGTACGATTTTAGACATTAAACGTGTTTCAGACCTATGCCAATATGCAAACGCACTTTTCCATTGTGATACTGTGCAATCTATTGGAAAAATGAATTTAGATGTACAAGATTTAGGTATCGATTTTTTAGTAGCTTCTGCACATAAATTTCATGGACCAAAAGGAATCGGGTTTGCTTATTTGAAAAAGAATTCGATGTTACAACCGATGATTTTCGGTGGCGAACAAGAAAAAGGAATGCGTGCTGGAACCGAAGCAGTACATCAAGTGGTAGGAATGGCAAAAGCGTTTGAATTAGCTCATGCGAATTTAGAGAACGATACCAATTACATTTCCGATTTAAAAGAGTATTGTTATTCGGAATTAAAAAAAATATTTCCAGCAGTCAAAATTAACGGAGAAAACACGTTTTATAACCTTTTGAATGTCCAATTACCCTTATCGGAAGAAAAGACATCAATGTTGCTATTTACGTTAGATATGAAAGGAATTGCCGTTTCGCGCGGAAGTGCTTGTCAAAGCGGAAGTGTAAAACCATCGCACGTTTTAGCCGAATTTTTATCGCCAGAAGAAGTTATAAAACCAAGTGTACGCATTTCATTCAGTCATTTCAATACGAAAGAAGATATTGATTTGCTGATTGAAGCTTTGAAAACTACATAAAAAAAGTCCGTTTAAAAACGGACTTTCATTTTTATTTAAAATACGGAATTATAATTTCCCCATATTTTCAGCCAAAGTTTCAATAAATTTTGTGATAGGCCCTTTGATCATCATTGCCATCATTGGGTTGAAATCGCCTTCAAACGCTAATTGAACATCAGTTGTATCGTTTACTTCGGTTAAGTTTGCAGTTAAAGTAAACGGTAATTTGCTTGAAGCAGCTCCTAAAACTATTTGCGAATTTGGAGTACCACCTTTTTTTACTAATTTAATTTCTGGCATACCTTTTAATCCAAACTCGAAGCAATTTTCGTCGATTACTTCAAATTTTGCGATATTTTCAGGCATTAATTTTTCGAAATTCTTTACGTCGTTCAAAGCATTGAATAAATATTCAGCCGATTTTGCTACGTTTACTTTTGGACTTTCTAAGTTCATATTTTTTTGTTTATAAGTTTAAAAGGTTAAGGGTTTAAAAGGATTTAGTTTAGAAGTAATTAATTATCCCAACTTCCTGCTTCTAACTCCCAACTATATTTCTGCGTTCCACTCAGCAGGATTTGCGTTCCAAGCGCTTAAGGTTTCTAGTTCGTTTTCTGAAACATATTGTTTGTCAAGTGCTTTCTCTAATAAATTTTCGTAATTACTAAGCGTGTAAACATCCAAATTAGCGGCCTCAAAACGTTCCTTTGAAACGGCAAATCCATAAGTAAATATAGCTGCCATTCCTTTGATATTAGCGCCTTCGTTGCGCAACGCTTCAACGGCTAATAAACTACTTCCACCTGTAGAAATTAAATCTTCTACCACAACTACGGTTTGACCTTTTTGTAAAAAACCTTCCACTTGGTTTTGTCTTCCGTGTTTTTTTGGTTCAGGTCGAACGTATACAAAAGGCAATCCCATTGCTTCGGCAACTAAAATTCCGATGCCAATTGCGCCAGTTGCAACGCCGGCAATAACATCAGGTTTACCAAATTTCTCTTCAATATGTTTGACAAATTCATCACGAATATAATTCCTAACCGCTGGAAATGAAAGGATTATACGATTGTCGCAATAAATTGGAGACTTCCAGCCAGAAGCCCATGTAAAAGGATTTTTAGAATTTAATTTAATTGCGTTTATTTGTAAAAGCAATTCGGCTGTTTGTTGTGCTGTGTTGTTATTAAAAATCATATTGCAAATGTATAAAGTTTTTGTGAACGATAAGCCACTTTTTTTGACAAATCAGGTTCAAAAAGAAACCGATTTCAAACTTTTTTTGTTAGAAAGTGTTGATATCAAGAAGTTGATCGTTAAAATATTTCAGCATAAAATTCAGAAAGCGTTTCTATATCATCCAGATGAGAAATTAATTATGAAAACACTTCGAGCCAAATTACCTGTGGAAAAAGCAGGTGGTGGATTGGTTTATAATGCAAATGGAGACGTACTTTTTATTTTCAGAAACGGAAAATGGGATTTAGCAAAAGGCGGCATGGAAAAAAACGAAACCATAGAAGAAACCGCCATTAGAGAAGTTGAAGAAGAAACTGGCGTTACTGGATTAGTCATTACCGAAAAACTGCAAAAAACCTATCATATTTTTAAGCGCAACGGTCGCTACAAATTAAAAATAACCCAATGGTTTGAAATGCAAACCAAATATGAAGGCACTCCTCAAGGTCAAGCCGAAGAAGGCATCGAGAAAGTAGAGTGGGTGAACCCAAAGAATATTCCGATGTTATTGAAAAATTCCTACGAGAATATTAAGTTGCTGTTTGAATAAGATCGTAAACGAATTTTATCAATTCACTCTATATACCGGATATTTCAAATGCGCTTTCTCATAATAAGGTGATTGTTTATACACCCAATCCAATTGTGCCGCACCGTTTTCAGCGAAAGCTTTGTCGTTTTGTTTCTTTTGGTCTAATTCGGCTTTGATTTTCGGGTTTTTGTCCAAAAATTCTTTGGCTAAATCTTCAAAAACATAACTTGAAAAATATTCTTTTTGTTGTAAAATAGGATCAAAGAAATTCCAATTGAAATAACTGTCCACCGCTTCAGGTTCTAAAGTTTCAACTAAATATTTCACTCCCGGTTGATTTGTGTAAAATACATAATCGCCATAATGAAACTGTACTTTTTGAGTAGATTTGGATACTTTCGTATTGTAATGTCCGTAATGCCCTTCATAAGGCGATTTTGACGTTTGATAGCTTTCAATTTTATACGATTCTACTTCAATAATCGTATCTTTTTGAATACGTTGTGCATTGATATTGTTTAATTCCAACAAATCTAATACGTGCCATTGCGATTGTGGAATAATATACGCTTTTGGAATATTTACAAATTCAGTTGGTTTATAATTTCCATAAAACGGAATTTTCTTGGTAAACGGTTTGCTCTTGTCGTAAAATAAACGGTCTTTTCCAGAAATATCACTTGGTTTGTAACCACCTTGATACCCTTTAAAATCAATATAAGACACTTTGGTAGAATCAATTGACCAATCCATTGGATATTGCATCCCAACTTGATATTCATTTAAAGCATCTTTACGCATTTGCTTAATTTTTTGCCAATTTGTATCTGCGAAATTAATCGTGCTGACCATAAATTCATAAGTAACTTTTACACGTTCTTTATACACTTTCAACATGTGTGTTTCTGGAACAAATCCTAAGGTATGAAATAAAGTGGTGTAACCTGTGGCATATCTTGGCGTATCGGTAAATTGTTCAAATCCTTTATCAGGCATATCGCCGTGAATATTTACATATGGCACCACGTCGATATTCTTTTTGTTCATGTCTTTTACAATTGAAGGGTACAATTCATTGATGAAATAGTTTCCTAATTTGTTTCCCAAACGTTCATGCTGGGTAGCAATGCAAGTAAATGTATATTGATAATCAGCACCATTAGAAACGTGATTATCTAAGAAAATATCAGGATTTAACTCGGTAAACAACTTTTGAAAACTTCTAGAATTTTTAGTGTCCGATTTAATAAAATCGCGATTCAAATCATAATTACGCCCATTTCCCCTAAAACCATATTCTTCTGGACCATTTTGATTGGCTCTAGAATGCGTATTTCGATTCAACATTCCACCCACATTATACACCGGAATAGCTGCAATAAAGGTGTTTTTAGCCGTTTTAATTTTTCCTATGGCTAAATCGCGCATTAATATCATTGTAGCGTCTATACCATCGGGTTCGCCTGCGTGAATGCCGTTGTTTATTAAAATTACGGCTTTGTTTTTAGTAAAATATTCGTCAAAATCAAATTTACCTTCGCTCGAAAAAAGTACTAAATGCAAAGGTTTTCCGCTATCTGTGGTGCCTTTGTGAATCATTTGAATGTTGGAAAAACGTTCGTCTAATTGTTCATAATACGCAATACATTCTTCATAAGTAGTAGATTGATTGCCATTGCCACGTTCAAAAGGCGTGGATAAATCGTTTTGTGAAAAAACAAAAATTGAAAAGAAAAGCAAACTTATAGTTAAAAAACGCATAGCATATCGGTATTTGATTTTCAAAAATAATGAATCTTTTTAGCATATTTTTTAATTCTTAATTTTTAATTCAAAATTGGCTTTATCTTTGCGGCATGAGTCAAAAACCGTATTCCAACAATGTGCTATTGAATCTTGGTATTCAAAGTTTAAATAAAATGCAAGAAGTAGCGCAACAAGCTATTTTGAATGAAGATAATATTTTATTGCTTTCGCCAACAGGCTCGGGGAAAACCTTAGCTTTTTTATTACCCATTTTTCAATTATTAGAAGAAGACGTAAAAGGTGTGCAATGCTTAATTTTAGTGCCTTCGCGCGAATTAGGTTTACAAATTGAACAAGTTTGGAAAAAAATGGGCACGCATTACAAAGTCAATACGTGTTATGGTGGACATTCAATAGATATCGAAATCAATAATTTGAGTAATCCTCCAGCGCTTTTAATTGGAACACCAGGAAGAATTGCCGATCATTTAGACCGAGGAAGTTTTGCTACCGATAACATTAAAACGTATGTGTTAGACGAATTTGATAAGTCGTTACAATTGGGTTTCCATGAAGAAATGTCTTATATCATTGGAAAAATCACGAGAGCCAATAAACGTATTTTAGTTTCTGCGACTTCAGGTGTGGAAATTCCGAAATATACAAAAGTAATTGATCCGAAAGTAATTGATTTTATTCCTAACCAAAAACAGAACGATAATTTAGATGTTCGCATCGTATTTTCGAAATCAAAAGATAAAATTGATTCGTTGTTTCAGTTGATTTGTTCACTAAATTCAGAAGCTGCGATTATTTTTTGCAATCATAGAGAAGCGGTAGAACGCATTCATGAAATGTTAACGCAAAAAGGCATTATTTCCACGTATTATCACGGCGGATTAGACCAAGACGAACGCGAACGTGCTTTGATTCAGTTCAGAAATGGAAGTGTTTCCTATTTGATTACGACTGATTTAGGCGCGCGTGGTTTGGATATTCCTGAAATGAAACACGTAATTCATTACCATTTACCCGCAAAAGAAGACGAATTTACCCACAGAAATGGTAGAACCGCACGTATGTTAGCCACCGGAACCGCTTATGTACTGATTCACGAGACCGAAAAGAAATCTGATTATTTTGATTATGGCAAACGAAGATTAGATGTTTCCAGTGCGAAATCATTACCAAAAGCACCTTTATATCAAACGCTTTACATCAGCGGCGGAAAGAAAAATAAGTTGAATAAAATTGACATTGTAGGTTTCTTTTCGCAAAAAGGAAAACTGGAAAAAGACGATATAGGACTAATCGAAGTCAAAGATTTTATTTCGTTTGTAGCGGTTAAATATCCAAAGGTGAAATCGTTATTGCAAAACATCAAAGAAGAAAAAATGAAAGGGAAGAAATATAAAATTGAGGTTGCGAGAAAAGTTATTAAGAAAGAGGAGGAGTAAATGATTACACATAATTGCCCATTATGTAATTCTAATGCAACGCAATTTTGCGATAAACCAAAGCATTTGTTTTATAAATGCACGAATTGTGCAGGGATTTTCAGACCCAAACATACTTTTTTATCTGCTGAAGAAGAGAAACAACATTATGAAGAACACAATAATGATGTTTTTGACGAACGGTATCAAGCGTTTGTTTCACCAATAGTGGAGGCTATTTTATACGATTTTTCTCCAGAGGCTAAAGGTTTGGATTTTGGATCAGGAACTGGTCCAGTAATAGCTAAAATGTTAACCGATAAAGATTTTCAAGTTCAGAATTACGATTTATTTTTCGCAAATGAACCTTCACTTTTGAAACAAAAATATGATTACGTTTCGTGTTGCGAAGTAATGGAGCATTTTCATCATCCGCATCAAGAATTTGAATTATTGAAAAGATTATTACTTCCAAATGGTAAATTATATTGTAAAACAGAAGTTTTCAACAAACAAAAGCCATTTGAGAATTGGTATTATAAAGATGATTTCACCCATGTTTTTATTTACCAACTCAAAACCTTGGAATGGATAAAATCTGAATTTAGTTTTTCGAATTTAATTATAAAAGAAAAATTGATTGTGTTTGAAAACTAGTTTACTTCTTTTTTAACACCGATTCAGGAACTAATTGTGAAACATCGCCACCGTTTCGTAATACATCACGCACTATACTTGAGGAAATAAAAGAAGTTCGAGCGGCTGTTAATAAAAAAATCGTTTCTATTTTCGACATAATTCTGTTTGTATGTGCAATGGCTTTTTCAAATTCAAAATCGGCAGGGTTTCTCAAACCACGTAAGATGAATTCTGCATTTTCTTTTTTGCACAAATCAATGGTCAAACCCGAGTAGGTGATGACTCTAACTTTTGGTTCGTCTTTGAAAGCATCTTCAATAAATCGTTTTCTATCTTCTAACGAAAACATGTATTTTTTTTCAGCATTGACACCTATGGCGACAATCACTTCATCAAATAAAGAAACGCCTCTTTTGATAATATCAAAATGACCGTTGGTAATTGGATCAAATGAACCTGGAAATATTGCTTTTTTCATAATTACTTCTTTAATGCCAATTCAATAGCGTTTTCAAATAATTCAGGTAATAAAATTCCAGCTTCGCGAGCTTGTTGCGGTAAAATACTTTCGGTGGTTAATCCTGGAATCGTATTCATTTCTAACATGTGCGGTTCATTGTTTACGATAATGAATTCACTTCGTGAAAAACCTTTCATTTTCAATACTTCGTATGCTTTTTTAGCAACCGCTTCAATTTTAACTTTCAATTCGTCTGAAATTCTTGCAGGAGTAATCTCTTTAGATTTTCCCAAATATTTGGCTTCGTAATCAAAAAAGTCGTTTTCCGATACGATTTCGGTAATTGGTAAAACGGTAACCGTTCCTTTGTAATTGATTACACCTACTGAAACTTCTGTTCCGTCTAAGAAACTTTCTATGATGATTTCGTCGTCTTCTTTGTAAGCATTTTCAATCGCAGGAAGGAATTCTTCTCTAGTTTTAACTTTCGAAATCCCGAAACTTGAACCCGATTTATTTGGCTTTACGAAACAAGGTAAGCCCACTTTAGCTAAAATAGTTTCTATGTTGATTTCGTCGTCTAAATTCAAGTAAAACGATTCTGCCGTTTTGATTCCGTATGGTTTTAAAACTGACAACATATCACGTTTGTTGAATGTTAACGCTGCTTGATAATAATCACAAGACGTTTGAGGAATATTTAATAATTCGAAATAAGCTTGCAACAAACCGTCTTCACCAGGTGTTCCGTGAATAGCATTAAAAACGACATCAAAAATAATTTTTGAACCATTTACAATTACTGAAAAATCGTTTTTATCAATTGGAAATTCGACATCATTTTCATCTACAAACACCCATTTTTCTTTGAAAATATGAATGCGATACGGATTATAGTTAGTGCGATTCAAATTATTGAATACAACATTACCACTGGTAAGTGATATTTTATATTCGCTGGAATAACCTCCCATTACGATGGCTACGTTTTTCATCTACTTTTTCTTGTTTTGGTAGAACAAAATTACATTATTTCTTTAGAATTTTGTAATTATATTTGAAAGGATTTATTCTTTCAATTTTTATATCTTTGCTAAAATATCTTAACAGTATGAGTTTGTTTAAATACATAACCAGTAAAGCCTTTTTTCTTCAAGCTTTCATAGCGTCTACTATTGTGGCGGTTTTTACTTTTTTATTGATTTTATTTTTAGATTTTAGAACAAATCACGGCCAAGAAATTAAAGTGCCTGATTTATCTAAGATGAAATTAGAAATTGCAGAAGAAAAATTAAACGAGATTGATTTAGAAGTATTTTTATTAGACACTGTTGATTTTAATGCCGATTATCCTCCGTTTACGATTTTGGAACAAGATCCAAAAGCAGGAAGCTTAGTAAAAGACGGACGAAAAATATATGTAAAATTAAATGCTGGTGAATTTACAAATATTGAAATTCCTGAATTTAAGGATAAAACCTATCGTCAAATTTTAGCAACTATAAAATCATTAACCTTAAAAGAAGGTAAAAAATCGTATAAACCACACATTGCAAAAGATGTCGTTTTGCAAATTTATCAAAACGGAAGACGTTTGAGAGCTGGAGATATTGTAAAGAAAAATTCGACATTAGATTTTGTGTTGGGTGACGGAAAAGAAGTTTTTAACGAAGAAACGTTTAGTTCAGAGGAACCAACCGATACTTTAGCTCCTGTGGACAATCCTGAGGATGTAAAACCAGTTGAATTTAAAGAGAATAATGGCGGAATATAAGGCAGACAATGAATTAGAAGATGAATTATTTGAACACCATCGGTTTGAAGCAGCTAAAGGGCAATCTTCTTTGCGAGTGGATAAATTTTTGATGAATTTGATTGAAAATACCACGCGAAATAAAATTCAACAGGCTGCAGAAGCAGGATCAATTTTAGTGAATGATATACCAGTAAAGTCAAATTATAAAGTAAAAGCTGGCGATATAGTGCGATTGGTTTTAGCACATCCTACTTATGAGCAATTACTCACGCCAGAAAATATTCCGTTAGATATAATCTTTGAAGACGATCAATTGTTGGTCATTAACAAACCAGCAGGAATGGTGGTTCATCCAGGTCATGGAAATTATTCAGGAACTTTAGTCAATGCGTTGGCATTTCATTTTGAAAATTTACCAATGAATAGTTCTGAACGCCCAGGTCTAGTGCATCGTATTGATAAAGACACAACCGGATTGTTAGTTGTTGCTAAAACCGAACATGCGATGGCTTATTTGTCCAAGCAATTTGCCGAAAAAACTTCAGAGCGAGAATATATTGCTTTAGTTTGGGGAAATATTGAGGAAGAAGAAGGCACCATTGAAGGCAATATCGGTCGCCATGATACCAATCGAATGCAAATGGCGGTTCACGAAAGTGAAGAAAAAGGAAAACCAGCAGTTACCCATTTTAAAGTTTTGGAACGATTTGGCTACGTTACCTTAATTTCTTGTC
>NZ_JBIIWV010000015.1:0-24059 GCF_044338735.1 Flavobacterium sp.
TTTCCAATCATATCTCTTTTCTTTCAAAAATCAACACTATATTTGATAATTAATTAAAGCCCTTTCTGTAAATGATTACTTCATCGTTGTTTTATAAGTTACTGCATCAAAATTTTTTGTTTCAGCCTACTGAAAAGCAAAATCTTTTTTTTCAAAAAATAGCTGTTTTTTTATTGAATACTTCTAATGATGAAATTTTTGTATTAAAAGGATATGCAGGTACTGGAAAAACGACTATTATTTCGACAGTAATTAATCATTTGGAGGTTATAAATATGAAATGTGTTTTGTTAGCGCCAACAGGTCGTGCGGCAAAAGTTATTAGTAATTATTCGGGAAAACCCGCTTATACGATACACAAGCGTATTTATTTTCCTAAAAAGTCTAAAACAGGAGGGGTTAGTTTTACGCTTCAGCAAAATAAATTTAAGGATACCATTTTTATAGTGGATGAGTCTTCAATGATATCCGACACTTCGCAAGATTCAAAATTATATGAAAATGGATCGCTTCTAGATGATTTATTTTTTTATGTGGAAGCTGGTAAAAATTGTAAACTATTACTCGTTGGAGATACCGCTCAGTTGCCACCGGTTAACATGACAATTAGTCCTGCGTTAGATATCAACACACTTTCCTTGCATTATCAAAAGAATGTGCAGCATATTGAACTGGATGAAGTCATGCGACAAGCCGAAACTTCAGGAATATTATACAACGCAACGCAATTGCGTGATTTATTAGATTCTCATTTTATTGATACCTTTCAATTCAACTTAAATGGTTTTAAAGATATTGTTCGATTGCAAGACGGATATGATATTCAAGATGCTATTCAGGGAGCCTATGATAATTACGGATTAGAAGATACCGTTTTTATCGTGCGTTCAAATAAAAGAGCCAATCAATATAATCAGCAAATACGCACATCCATCTTATCTAAAGAAAACGAACTTTCAACTGGAGATTATTTAATGGTGGTAAAAAATAATTATTTTTGGTTGAAAGAAGAATCTGAGGCCGGATTTATTGCTAATGGCGACATCATTGAAATATTGGAAATCAGGAAAATTCAAGAACTTTACGGCTTCAAATTTGCCACCGTTAAAATAAGAATGGTTGATTATCCTAATCAAGCGCCTTTTGACACGATTTTGATGTTGGATACCATAACTAGCGAATCGCCTTCGTTAACTTATGATCAGTCTAATCAATTGTATCAAGAAGTATTGTTAGATTATGATGACGAAAGACAACAGTATAAAAAACTTCAAAAAGTAAAGGAAAACGAATACTTTAATGCTTTACAGGTTAAATTTTCATACGCAATTACCTGTCATAAATCACAAGGTGGACAATGGAAAACAGTCTTTGTAGAACAACCTTATTTACCCGATGGTATTGATGTAGATTATGTAAGATGGCTCTATACTGCAATTACTCGTGCTCAAGAAAAGTTATATTTAATCGGATTTAAAGACGAATATTTTAAAAATTAATACTTTTGTAAAAATAAAACCAATATGAAAATAATAGCTGTAATTCCCGCTCGCTATGCTTCCACAAGATTTCCTGCAAAGTTAATGCAAGATCTAGGAGGTAAAACCGTTATTCGCAGAACCTATGAAGCGGCGGTAAGTACAAATTTATTTGACGATGTTTTTGTGGTTACCGATTCGGATTTAATTTATAACGAAATTGTTTCGAATGGAGGCAAAGCAATCAAATCGATTAAAGAGCATGAAAGTGGAAGTGATCGAATTGCAGAAGCAATTGAAAATATGGAAGTGGATCTTGTAATCAATGTTCAAGGTGATGAACCGTTTATTAATAAAAAACCACTAGAAGTACTAATTGAAGTCTTTAAAAACGATGTCGAAAAGAAAGTTGATTTAGGTTCGCTAATGTTTCAAATAACCGATAAAGAAGAGATAAACAATCCTAATAATGTAAAAGTCATTACTGACCAAAATGGTTTTGCTTTGTACTTTTCACGTTCGGTTATTCCATTCCCTCGGGATGAAAACGCTGGTGTTCGTTACATGAAACACATCGGAATTTATGCTTTTAGAAAACAAGCCCTTTTAGATTTTTATAGTTTGCCATTGTTGTCGTTAGAAGCTTCAGAAAAACTAGAACAACTTCGCTATTTGGAATACGGAAAACGCATTATGATGGTAGAGACAACTCACAGCAGTATTGGTATTGATACCGAAGAGGATCTTGAAAAGGCACGAAAATTAATTAATAATTAAATTTGTTCATCATCAAAATATCCTTTGCTTTTTATTTTTGTAGAAAAGAAATTCAGGAATAAAATCACAAACAATAAAAAGAACATTGCTTGGAGACTAACTAGGACTTTTCCAAAAGTTGTTATTGGGTAATAATCTCCAAAACCTATAGAATTTGAACTAATTACACTAAAGTAAATAGAATCAAACCAATGTTCAAACGGTTTATTCATATTTTCACCTATAGTATATAAAACTGCGAAAGAAAACACAATTTCGATATAGTTAAAAAACAGTAAAAGCATTGATCTTTTGTAGGAACGTGGTCTTGAAAATAAATCAGAAGCAAATATTAATGTTGGTATATAAAATACGGTTTCAAGTAAAACATAAATTAGTATGTAAATTATGTATGGTTCATGTTGCAAATTGAATTTTAAAATTATTATTGGAAAAATAACTTTAGCAAGAACATAAATATCTATTGCTAGATCTTGGTATTCATGTCCTTTTTTTGAAGCTAAATATTTGATATATATTCCTGGGAATATCAATTGCGTGGAAGATAAAAATAATCGAACAATTTTTTCAATCCCATTATCTTCTTGATGGTCATTATCCCAAATAGATTTAATATTTAAAATCCTTTTTTGAATAGGATTGTATTTTGGAATATAATCTTTAGCCACCTTACCTAATAAAAGTTTTTTAAATAAATTCATTAATTCAATTTTTTAATAGTAAATAATTCGTTGTGTTCTTCAATTTTTGGATATAATCTAACAGAATAATTGCTGTCAAACTTACTTTTATAAATAGCATTTCTTCTTCTATCGTTATATTTTAAAGCCATAGTATTAAAAAGTATAAAGCCATTTACATTCAGTAAAAAATTAATTCTATTTATAAAAAAATCTTCAAATAAAAAATTAGGCATTGTAGTGTCTTGAAAAACATCAATTATGATTAAGTCATAGGTGTCTTTGGTTTTTAAAACAAATTCAAAAGCATCATCTATAACAATTTCTAGATTATCATACTTGTTTAATCCAAAGTATTTATTAGCTATATCTACAACAGTAGCATCAATTTCAACACCTGTGATTTTACCATTAAACTTCACTTCTTTTTTTAATGTTTCTATAACGCTTCCTCCAGCAACTCCAAGAACTAAAATTGATTCAAAATTTCTAATTCTTTCATAACCAATATATTTCAACCCTTTTTTTAATGCACGTTGTAAACTACCAAATGAGTAATTAGTATTTTTCGAATCCAATACTAAATAACCATTATTCCAAGTAACTTCAAGATTTTTACTTGTTTTTGAAGGAGTTTCATATACTTTAATGGGTAAAAAATAACTTAATAAACGTTTAATCATTTAGATTTTGTTTGTAATCGTAAATATAATTTTATTTTTGTCATAAATTAGCCACCGATGAAACAAAAACTGTATAAATTTATTTTCTGCACACTTTTTGGATGGAAAGTTATTGGTACGATAACTCCAGACATAAAGAAATGTGTACTTATTGCAGTTCCTCACACGAGTTGGTGGGATTTTTTCTTAGGAATTTTTACTCGAGGGATTCTTAACATCGAAATTAATTATGTTGCCAAAAAAGAGTTGTTTGTTTTTCCTATTAATTATTTTTTTATATGGACGGGAGGTAGGCCTTTAAATCGTGAAAAAAATGAAAATAAAGTAGATTCTATTGCTGCAGTATTTTTGAAAAATGAAGTTTTTAGATTAGCCATTGCTCCAGAAGGCACTAGAAAAAAAGTAACCGAATGGAAAACCGGCTTTTATTACATTGCTTTAAAAGCTAATGTTCCTATAATTGCAGTAGCTTTTGATTATGGTAAAAAACAAGTGGTATACAACGAACCCTATTATCCAACGGGAAATATTGAAACAGATATTGCTAATTTAGAGCATTATTTCATTGGTGTTGTAGGAAAAAATCCAGAACTTAGTTATGTTCCTAAACAGAAGTAATAAATTTAAGATTGATAATTTTTAAAACTTCCATCGGTGTAAAAAATAACGATTCGTTCTATTGTTTTTACTTCACTATTTGATAAACTAATCGATTTCTTTTCTACTTCGTTGTTTATAAAAGGTTGCTTACTATTGGTATGATCAGTTGAAAATAAATCAGAGGTATTTGTTTCGTCAGATGTTACTTCTTGTTTAGTTGATTGAATGCTAAAATTTTTCTCAGATGTTGGAAAAGTTCCTTTACCATTTAAAATCCAATACAAATCTAGTTCAGGAAATACTTCAATAACTTTTATGATAAAATCCAAACTCGGTTTATTTCGACCAGAGAGTAGGTGAGATAAACTAGAACGTTGAACATTGATTTTATCAGCAAAAGCGGAAGCCGATAAATTGTAATAATCCAATATAATTTCTAAGCGTTTAATGAAATCGTCTATGTTTACCATTGTAATTATTGAAAGAATTAAATATTTGTTACAAATGTAAATTATTATTTATTAAAATACAATATCAGTAACGAAATTAATTCTTTTTTAATTAAACACTTAGTTTATAAAAGTTATTATAATACATTGATTTTTAAATAAATAAATACAAATTATTGATTAATTTGTTTTTGTAAACAAACACTATGATAAATGACATAAAGGATGTTTACAAAAGTGAATTAATAAGTAGTTTAAGTTGTTTACATTTGTAAATACAAACTTGTTTACATTTGTAAATCAAAAAATAAGTATGGATTTTTTAGCATTAGCCACCAAATATCTTGTTTCAGATTTGAAAGGAAAGTATATTCATTTAGGTATGATTGAACCTCTTTTTAATTCTTTAAAGAATGAATTTGAAATTACTAAAATTGGTCAATCTGTAAAAAAAAATAGTATTTATCAAGTTAAAATTGGATCAGGGAAAACAAAAGTTTTAATTTGGTCACAAATGCATGGTAACGAACCTACAACAACTAAAGGGCTTTTTGATTTTTTAAATTTCTTAAATTCAGATTCGGAATTAGCAAATAAAATAAAGCGTGAATATACTTTATTGTGTTTACCAATGCTAAATCCTGATGGTGCATTAGCTTATACAAGAGAAAACGCTAACGAAGTTGATTTAAATAGAGATGCTGTGGCTGAAACTCAACCTGAAATGCAATTGCTAAAGCGAATTTATAATGAATTTAAACCCGATTTTTGTTATAATTTGCATGATCAGCGCACTATTTTCGGTACTTCAGATTATAACTTACCCGCAACAATTTCGTTTTTAGCTCCAGCTTTTGAGAATTCATGTACTTACAATTCTACTAGATTAAAAGCGGTAGAAGTTATTAATACTATGTTTGAAGCTTTAAATCCCTATTTACCTAATCAAATAGGGCGATTTGATGATAGTTATAACGTGAATTGTACAGGTGATTATTTTACGACTCAAGGAACTCCAACAATTTTATTTGAAGCCGGGCATTTTAATTCTGATTACAATAGGGAAGAGAGTAGAAAATTTGTTTTTGTTGCCTTGTTGTCTTCGTTTTTGAATAAAAGCGAAAACGTTGTAGTTAATAACGTTTTGACTAATTATTTGAGAATTCCTCAAAATAATAAATGTTTTTTCGATTTTATCTATAGAAATGTGAAAATTATTGATAATAATGTTGAAAAAATAATTAACTTTGCAGCTCAATATCAGGAAGTATTAATTGCAGATAAAATTGAATTTGTAGCAATTATCACTAAAATTTCTGATTTAGAAAATTATTTTGGTCACGTTGAATATGATTGTCAATCGATGCTTTTTTCATTAGATGGAAAAAATTATCCTGAAATAGGAGCAAAAGCAACTTTTAACATTGATAATTTAACTTATTTTGATAACGGGATAAAAATAATTTAATAAATTTGAAACGATATTGATAAAAAGTCAATTATTTAACATTTATTATAAGTACTTATGAGTAAGTTTCGTTTAGATGAAGTTGATCATCAAATTTTAGACATGTTAATTGATAACACGAGAATTCCTTTTACAGATATTGCTAAAAAATTATTAATTTCTGCAGGAACGGTTCATGTTAGAGTTAAGAAAATGGAAGACGCTGGGATTATTCAAGGATCTTCACTTACATTAGATTATGAAAAATTAGGGTATTCTTTTATAGCCTATGTGGGAGTTTTTTTACACAATACTTCACAAACAAAATTTGTTTTAGAACGAATTAATCTAATTCCTTATGTTACTGTTGCACATGTAACTACAGGAAAATTCAATATCTTTTGTAAGATAAGAGCAAAAGATACTAAACATGCTAAAGAAGTAATTTTCATGATTGATGATATTGAAGGTGTGTATCGAACAGAAACAATGATTTCTTTAGAGGAAAGTATTAACGACAAAAAACGATTAATGCATACCATTTTTAAAGAATTATAATATTAAGCCTCACCTGAGGCTTTTTTAATATCTTATACTGATGAATATTTTGCACACAAACGAATATGTTCCATATCAAATGAATTATATCAAATTAGTTTCGGAACAAAATATTTTAAAAGGATTGATCAATCAAAAAGAAGAAATGATTCATTTTTTTAATTCAATTCCTGTATTTAAACAAGAATACAGTTATGAAGAAGGTAAATGGACTATTAAAAATCTTCTTCTGCATTTAATTGATGCCGAGCGGATATTTGCATACAGGGCTTTGCGAATTGCAAGAAACGATACAACAGCTTTGCCTGGCTTTGATGAAAATGCCTTTGTTGTTTCAGCAAATGCTAATGAACGTGATTTTGAGAGCTTGTTAAAAGAATATGTTATTGTTAGAGAAGCCACTTTAATTCTATTTGAAAATTTTTCAACAACTGATTTATTAAAAATTGGAACCGCTTCAGGCGCAAGTGTTTCTGTAAGAGGTATTGGATATTGTATTTTAGGGCACGAACTTCATCATAAGCAAGTTATAATAGAGCGCTATTTATAAATTAAAAAGGGAATTCATAATTGAATTCCCTTTTTAATTTAATCTTCGTCTTCTATATCTTCTGGATCTTCTGAATCATTAGTTAATTGTTCTTCGTCTGATTCATCTTCATCATCTTCAATATCTAATTCTTTTAGACCTTCAATTTTATCAACAACTACTTCTTCTGTAATGATGTCATCTTCATCATAATTCTCTATTCTATCCGATAACTTAGTACTTACTTTTACTAAAAATATAGTATCAGTTGTACGAACTTCTACTGCTTCAACAGTTTCATTTTTGGCATTTTTAAAACGGATGATATCTGAATCATCATAGCCATCAGGAAATTTCTCAACTAGTAGGGTTAAGATTTCATTTGTTAATTTTGCGTAATCAACAATAACTCTTTTCATCGGGTAGTTTTTAATCTTGTAATTTCGTCAAATGTAATATCCTTAAATTATATTTTCAAGTAATTTGAACTATTTTTTTAATTTTTTTTTACCATCCTAAAATATAAGCAAACATCAATGGGGCAACTATCGTAGCGTCAGACTCTACAATGTATTTTGGGGTATGAATATCTAATTTTCCCCAAGTTATTTTTTCGTTTGGAACTGCTCCAGAGTAGGAACCATAACTCGTTGTTGAATCTGAAATTTGGCAAAAATAACTCCAAAATGGTACATCGTGCATTTCCATATCTTGGTATAACATTGGTACAACACAAATTGGAAAGTCACCCGCAATTCCTCCACCAATTTGAAAAAAACCAATTCCTTTACCATCACAATTTTTTGGATACCAATCTGCCAACCACATCATGTACTCAATGCCACTTTTCATTGTCGTTGGTTTGAATTCCCCTTTGATGCAATAGGACGAAAAAATATTCCCCATGGTACTGTCTTCCCATCCAGGAACTACAATTGGTAAATTCTTTTCAGCTGCAGCTACCATCCATGAGTCGGACGGGTCAATTTCATAATATTGTTTTAACACACCCGAATTGATCATTTGGTACATAAATTCATGTGGAAAATAACGTTCTCCTTTAGAATCGGCATTATTCCAAATATCAAATAAATGCGATTGTAGTCTTCTAAAAGCTTCTTCTTCGGGAATACAAGTATCTGTAACGCGGTTGTAATGATTTTCTAATAAATCCCATTCTTCTTGCGGAGATAAATCTCTGTAATTTGGAACTCTTTTATATGAATTATGCGCTACTAGATTCATAATATCTTCCTCTAGATTGGCTCCAGTACAAGAAATAATATGTACTTTGTCTTGACGAATCATTTCGGCTAACGACTTTCCTAATTCAGCAGTACTCATTGCACCTGCTAACGTAATCATCATTTTTCCATTGTCTAATAAATGCTCTTCATATCCTTTAGCAGCATCAACTAACGCTGCAGAATTAAAATGTAGGTAATGCTTTTCAATAAACTGACTAACTGGTCCTTTACTCATTATATCTTTTTTAATTTTTCTTTCTTTTTATTATATCCTAAAATTTCTAATACTTCTTCAGCTTTTTGTTGTTCAGAAAATACTTCTGTAGCAATAATTCCGTTTTTATCTTTGTCAATTAAGATGTGTTTTGGTTGGGGTAAAATACAATGACTTAATCCACCAAAACCTCCAATGGTTTCTTGATAGGCTCCTGTATTAAAGAACCCAATATATAAAGGTTTTTCTTTATTGTACTTGGGTAAATAAACAGCATTCATGTGTTGTTCTGAATTATAATAATCATCACCATCACAAGTTAAACCGCCTAATAAAACCCGCTCATACATATCATTCCATCGGTTTACTGCCATCATTACAAAACGTTTGTTGATTGCCCATGTATCAGGTAAAGTGGTTATGAACGAAGAATCAATCATGTTCCAATTTTCTCTATCATTTTGTTTCTTTTGATACAAGACTTGATATAATGCGCCACCGGCTTCACCAACAGTAAATGACCCAAATTCAGTAAAAATATGCGGCACATCAACTTCAGCGTCATCACAAGCAATTTTAATTTGGTTTAAAATCTCATCGACCATATACTGGTAATCATAATCAAAAGCCAACGAATTTTTAATAGGAAAACCACCACCAATATTTAAACTATCTAACGAAGGACATTCTTTTTTCAAGGCAATGTACACTTTCATACATTTTAATAATTCATTCCAATAGTAAGCTGTATCTCGAATACCTGCATTGATAAAAAAGTGAAGTATTTTTAATTCCACTTTTTTGGTATCCGCAATTTGCTTTCTATAAAATGGTAAAATATCTTTGTATCCGATACCTAAACGTGATGTATAAAACTCAAACTTAGGCTCTTCTTCCGCAGCAATTCTAATTCCAATTTTAAATTTACCATCAATTTGTTCTTGTAATAAATCTAATTCTTCAAAATTATCAATAACTGGAATCGTGTTCTTATGACCGTTATTAATTAATCGAGCAATATTGGTTATATATTGATCTCGTTTAAAACCGTTGCAAATAATATAAGTGTTCTTGTTTATTTTACCTTGCTCCATCAAATTTTCAACAATATTGATATCGAAAGCAGACGAAGTTTCAATATGAATATTATTTTTTAAAGCTTCATTTAAAATAAATTCAAAATGCGAACTTTTTGTACAATAACAATAAAAATATTTTGCATCATAGTCATGCTTTTCCATGGCATTTCTAAACCACATTTTTGCCCTATTGATGTTTTGAGAGATTTTAGGTAAGTATGTAAACTTCAAAGGCGTTCCATACTGCTCTACTAATTTCATTAAGTCGATGCCATGAAACTGTAAATTATCTTTATTTAAGGTAAACTCTTCTTGTGGAAAATAAAAAGTTTGATTGATTAAGTCGTAATATTTTGTGTTCATTTTGAAATTTTGGATTTAAAATAATTATGAAGTAACTAAATGCAGATGTGACATAATTTTCAAACTCTAATATTTGCAAAACGTATAGGGAGTTTTTCGCTTAGTTTTTTTGATGATTGAAATAAACCTATAGAAAGAAATGAAAAAATAAGACAAACTAAAGAATCAATGACAGAACGATAAGTCATTCTATTATTGAGAAATCTCTTGCGATAGGTGTTGTTTTTATTTTCTTTCATTCGGGCAAAGTTAAAAAATAAAATAGCTTAACAAGTATTGTTGCTTAAAAAAATAACTTATTGGTAATAATCCTCAAAAGCCTTGTAAATCAATGATTTATCTATTGTTTGATTGATAACTGATTTGCCAATTCCATCTAAAAGCACAAATTGCACTTTTCCAAACTCATTTTTCTTGTCATAATTTAGCAGTTCAATGATTTTTTCAATGGCATCAGGAGTAAACAATATAGGTTCAAAAAAATCACTAATAATGTATTTAACTTCTTGATATTCATCATTGTTCAGTAATCCCGTCTCTTTAGAAAGATAGCTTTCTAAAATCATTCCAACAGCAATTGCTTCACCGTGAAGGAGTGTGATTTGCGAATTTTCTTCTAAAAAATAACTTTCAATTGCATGACCAAGAGTATGCCCAAAATTTAATGATTTCCGAATATTTTCTTCTCTCAAATCTATCGATACAATTTCGTTTTTAATTTGAATTGATTGATGAATTAAAACTTCTAAATGATTTGTATTTAAATCTTTTAAGTTTTTAAATTTGTTCCAATAAGGTTTGTCAAATATTAATCCGTGTTTCAGCATTTCAGCTAATCCTGAACGCATTTCGTTCTGAGGTAGTGTTTCTAAAAAATGAGTATCAATTACAACAGCTTTTGGTTCGCGAATGATGCCTATTTGATTCTTCAAATGATCTAAATCAACGCCGTTTTTTCCTCCAACGGAAGCATCTACCATAGCCAGTAACGTTGTTGGAATATTGATAAAATCGATTCCTCTTTTAAAGGCACAAGCTACAAAACCTCCTAAATCAGAAATTACACCACCGCCTAAATTAAGTATAATACTTTTTCGATCGGCGCCTAATTCTGACAATGCTCCCCAAACCTCAGTGCATGTCGCTATATTTTTATGAATTTCACCCGCTTCTAATTCTATGATTTCAATTTCGATTTCTGTTGCTAAATTACTCAGAAAATGAGGCAAGCAATACTGTGATGTATTTTCATCGACAAGAATAAATAGTTTTGAATACTCATTAGGAAGTAGGATGGAAGCCAATGAATCATATCCAGTTGTTCCAAAATAAATATTATAATTAGTACCCGAAATTGTTTGCATGTGAAAGCTTGAATTTTATTGCAAAATAAGGTAAATTTTATTTAAAATTCGTAAAAACTCATGTATATTTGTGTCACTTTTTATCAAAAATATCATGAACAAATTATTTGACAATACTCAAGTTGCTTTTTCTTTAAAAAGTGATGCCGAGTTAAAACGAGCTTATTTCTTATTCAATATGATTGGATGTCAACCACTTGTAAAAATAGGAACAGCAGTTACTAATTTTGCGTTAAAGGCTCATTTGCCGGTAGAAGGGTTGATTCGTGCTACTGTTTTTGATCATTTTTGTGGTGGTGTTACAGAAAAGGATTGCTTAAAGGTTGTCGATAAATTATATACAAAAGGCGTTTCTTCGGTTTTGGATTATTCGGTAGAAGGTAAAGAAGAAGAGGCACAATTTGACGCTGCTTTAGCAATGACATTAAAAACTATTGAATTTGCTAAAGAACGTGAAGCAATTCCGTTTGCCGTGTTTAAGCCAACTGGTTTTGGTCGAATTGATTTATATGAGAAAGTAGGAGCGAAGGTTACCTTATCTGAACCAGAGCAAGATGAATGGAACAGCGTTATCAATCGTTTCGATATTGCTTGTAAAGCTGCTTTTGAAAAAGATGTTATGTTATTGATTGACGCTGAAGAAAGTTGGATGCAAGATGCTGCAGATAGTATAGTTACTGATATGATGAGAAAGTACAATCAACAAAAAGCTATTGTTTTTAATACATTACAAATGTATCGATGGGATCGATTAGCTTATTTAAAACAATTACATGAACAATCTGAAACTGAAGGTTTTCATATTGGGATGAAGCTAGTTCGTGGTGCTTACATGGAAAAAGAAAACGCAAGAGCCGCAGAAAAAGGATTAAAATCTCCTATTTGTATTTCTAAAGAAGCCACTGATATTAATTATGATGCTGCGGTGTTATATATGGTTGATCATCTTGATCAAATGGCCATTTTTGCAGGCACACACAACGAGGAAAGTTCGTATATATTAATGCAGTTGTTAGATGAAAAAGGCATTTCAAAAGACGACAAGCGTATCTTTTTTGGACAATTATTAGGTATGAGTGATAACATAAGTTTCAATTTAGCAGCAAACAAGTATAACGTTGCTAAATACTTACCATTTGGACCCGTTCGTGATGTGATGCCCTATTTAATAAGAAGAGCACAAGAAAACACTTCAGTAGCCGGACAAACCAGTAGAGAACTTACTTTGATTAAAAAAGAAAAAGAGCGAAGAAGATTGTAATTTTAAAATCCTGCAATAGTTGATTTTTAGAGTATCTGAATAAAAAAAGCACTTCATAAGAAGTGCTTTTTTGTGGGCGATTGCCTGTTCAGTTTTTCGGAAAGGGGTTCGAACCCTGACTCTCCCGATGGAATCGGGATGCTCTGAACCAGCTGTGCTAATCTTTTTGCTTATTTTTTTCGTTTTTTAGACTATCAATAGTCTTTAAATAAAAAAAGCACTTCATAAGAAGTGCTTTTTTGTGGGCAATGAGGGGTTCGAACCCCCGACCCCCTCGGTGTAAACGAGGTGCTCTGAACCAGCTGAGCTAATTGCCCCAATATTTTTTAATCTTGCTGAGCCCTGACCCTCCCGATTGCATCGGGATGTTCTGAACCAGCTGAGCTAATTGCCCTAATAAAATGCTTTACTAAAAAAGTAATGCGAGTGCAAATATACAAGGTTAATTTAGTTCTACAAGAGATTCACTAAAAAAAATTACTTTTTTTCAATCTTTTCTAATAGAACTTTTGTAGGGTAATTTACCATTGTAATAGTAATGTCTTCATTTTTAGAAGTTTTACCTTCAATAATATATATTTTTCCTTTTCGATACGGTTCGTTACTTTTTTCAAAATCAACGTCTCCATATGTTAAACTTTGTTTGATATCTTCTAAAGTAACCCATTTTTCTTTGATCGATTGTTGAGCAAGTGAATCAATTTCAAGTGATTTACTTCGCAAATCTTTCAAAACCCGACAATTAGGAAAATAACAAAACTCAACACCTCGACTAGTTGCTTTTGATTTTAAAAACCACATAACAAAGATGCCTCCAAGTAATAATCCGAATAAATAATAAGCTAAACGAAACTGAAATTTCATACCATTTAAATTTGTGCAAATTTAGTGTAAATTACACAAATAACCACATCGATTGGTTGATGTTTTAAAGTGGAGTTAAAAAACAATTAGATTGATATCTCGGTGTTCTAAATTAAACCAATCGGCAATAGCTTTATTTGTTAATAAACCATGATAGTTATAGATGCCATGCTTTAGACCACTATTGCAACGAATGGCACTTTCAATACCGCCATCTTCGGCAATTTGTAATAAAAATGGAGAAATAATATTACTGATAGACATGGAAGCTGTCTTAGAATAACGTGAAGGAATATTGGGAACACAATAATGAATTACGCCATTTTTAATGAATGTTGGTTTTTCGTGCGTTGTTACTTCTGAGGTTTCAAAACAACCACCAGTATCAATACTTACGTCAACAATTACGGCACCTTTTTTCATATGTTCCACCATTGTTTCCGTTACAACAATTGGAGCACGATTTTTTCCTTTCATTGCGCCAATAGCTACATCGCATCTTCGCAGTGCTTTGAGTAACGATTTATCTTGAATAGTTGAAGTAAAAATTCTTTGATTTAAAGTGTTTTGTAATCGACGTAATTTAGTAATAGAATTATCAAAAACTTCAACACTTGCGCCTAATCCTAAAGCAGTTTTAGCAGCAAATTCAGCAACTGTGCCTGCACCAATAATGACTACTTTCGTGGGAGGAACTCCTGTAATATTTCCAAAAAGTAACCCTTTACCGATGTTTTCACCAATCATTAATTCTGAAGCAATAAGAATAGAAGCAGTACCCGCAATTTCAGATAATGATTTAATAGCTGGATACGAACCATCTTCGTCTTTAATGAATTCAAAAGCTAGAGCTGTTATTTTTTTTGAAGCTAATGCTTCAAAATATTCTTTTTTCTGTGTTTTTATCTGAATGGCCGAAATAATAATAGTTTCCGGGTGCATCATTTCAATTTCCGATAGCGAAGGAGGTTCTACTTTTAATATCATTGGGCAACCCATTACTTTTTTCGTATCGTTAGTTATTTCGGCTCCTGCATCACTATATTCTCTGTCGGAATAACTAGAACTTTCTCCAGCACCAGCTTCAATCATGACGCGGTTTCCATGAGAAATCAGAGAAGAAACGGCATCAGGAGTTAAACAAATACGACGTTCTTGATAAGAAGTTTCCTTTGGAATACCAATAAATAGTTCGCTTTTGTGTCGAGCAATCTCCAATTTTTCTTCTTGTGGAAGTAATTGCGATTTTGAAAAAGGACTATAAATTGCCATAACGTTTTAATTTTAAAAAGCCAAATTACTAATAATTTTTAAATTTTAAAGCAGTTGGTATCTGAATCCCCTAATTTTTTAATACTAATTCTCTTTTTCCGTCGGCTAAAACTTTAATTGAAATGCTGGCATGATCAATTGGAATTAGGTTGGGCGTTTTTTCGGGCCATTCAATAAAACACCAATCGTCTGAATAAAAATATTCATCAAGTCCCATATCATAACCTTCTTCTTCAGAGTTCAATCGGTATAAATCAAAATGATATACTATAGCACCTTCATAGGTACGATATTCATTTACTAATGAAAAAGTAGGACTGCTTGAGTTATCTTGAACGCCTAATTCTTTTACTATTTCTTTAATCAAGGTTGTTTTTCCAGCTCCCATTTGAGCATGAAATGTAACTACTTTTTTTAATGATGTCGTAGCTAAAATTTGTTTAGCAACGGTCGATATTTCGTCTAACGAAAAAATTATAGTCATATAATTATTCTAGTTTTATGGATCTCTTTATCGGGGCTCAAATATCAAAAATGGAATCACCATTTCTTCTAATGAAATTCCACCGTGTTGATAGGTATTTCGATAATAACTTACATAATGATTAAAGTTATTTACGTAGGCCAAAAATAAATCATTTTTTGCAAATATGAATGAACTACTCATGTTTAAAGAAGGTAATCCTATTTTTTTTGGATCTTTTACCGAATAAACATCTTTATCTTCATAGGACAAACTTTTCCCTGTTTTATATCGCAAATTTAAACTGGTGTTTTTATCGCCAATTACTTTTGAAGGATTTTTACAATTTATGGTTCCGTGGTCTGTGGTTATTATTAAACGAAATCCTAGCTGTTGCGCTTGTTGGATCATGTCTAGTAATGGTGAGTTCTTGAACCAACTTAAGGTTAATGAGCGATAAGCTTTATCATTTGATGCTAATTCTTTTACTACATCCATTTCGGTTTTAGAATGAGAAAGCATGTCTACAAAATTGTAAACAATAGTTGTGAGATCATTACCTTTTAGGGATTTAAAATTTTCGGCTAATTTTTTTCCAGCAGCAAAATTGGTAATTTTGTAATATTCTTGTTTGATGTTCAAACCTAATCGCTTTAATTGTTCCGATAAAAATTCGGCTTCAAACTGATTTTTACCTCCTTCATCAACATCATTTTTCCAATATTGTGGATATTTTTTTTCCATTTCTAGTGGTGTTAACCCCGAAAAAATGGCGTTTCTTGCATATTGAGTGGCTGTAGGTAAAATTGAAAAATAGCTTATTTCCTTTTCAAGTTTGTAATAGTTGTTTATTGTACTTTCAAAGGCTTTCCATTGGTCATATCGTAAATTATCAATCACGATAAATAAAATAGGTTTGTCTTTTTTGCGAATTTCGGGTGCAACATATTCGCCAAAAATTTCATGAGAAAGTGATGGTTTATCTGCTTTGGGAAAAAACCAATCTTCATAATTACGTTCGATAAATTTTCCAAATTGCGAATTCGCTTCTGCTTTCTGACTTTCTAAAATCTCAACCATGCTTTGATCTTCAATATTTTCTAATTTGAGTTCCCAAAACAATAATTTTTTATACAATTCTACCCAATCTTCATAAGAACGAACCATGGCCATATCCATCGCAATTTTTCTGAATTCTTTTTGATAATCAAGCGTAGTTTTTTCTGAAATTAAGCGCGAATGGTCTAAATTTTTCTTTAAACTCAATAAAATCTGATTTGGATTTACGGGTTTAATCAAATAATCGGCAATTTTAGAACCAATTGCTTCTTCCATTATATATTCTTCTTCACTTTTTGTAATCATAATTACAGGAATTGAAGATTTTTTTTCTTTGATTTCAGCTAAGGTTTCTAATCCGCTTAAACCTGGCATATTTTCATCTAAAAAAACAATATCAAAGTTCTCGGTATCAAATAAATCGATCGCATCTTGACCATTGTTACATGTGGTAACATGGTAGCTTTTCTTTTCTAAAAAAAGGATGTGTGGTTTTAATAAATCAATTTCATCATCTACCCAAAGGATTTTTATTTGGCTCATTTTTTACTTTATTTGGTGCAATTTACTTATTATTAAACGACGATTGTATTAAAATTAGTATAATTTTTTGGAATAGTTTTAAACAATTCGGTTTGGAAAAATTGCTTACATTTGTTACTCTAAATTGATACTTGTGAGCCAAACGAATAAACTCAAAATTTTTAACGATCCGATCTATGGTTTTATTACCATTCCTAACGCTTTAATTTACGATTTAATACAACATCCATATTTTCAACGATTGCGTCGAATTTCACAAATGGGAATGTCTTATTTGGTTTATCCAGGCGCTCATCACACTCGTTTTCACCACGCATTAGGTTGCTTGCATATCATGCAAAAAGCAGTTGAAACATTAAAATTTAAAGGTGTTTCGATATCACAAGAAGAGGAAGACGCTTTGTATGTTGCCATTCTTTTGCACGATATTGGTCACGGTCCGTTTAGTCATGCAATGGAACATAGTATTGTAGAAGAAGTGCATCATGAGGAGTTGTCTTTGCTTTTTATGGAAGAATTAAATAAAGAGTTTGACGGAAAATTATCTTTAGCTATTCAAGTTTTTAAAGGTGATTATCCTAGAAAATTCATGTTACAATTGATTTCAAGTCAGTTAGATATGGATCGAATGGATTATTTAAAACGCGATAGTTTTTATAGCGGTGTAGCCGAAGGAAACATTAATAGCGATCGATTAATCCAAATGATGAATGTGCAAAATGATGTTTTGGTAATTGAAGAAAAAGGGATTTATTCGGTTGAAAAATTTTTAGTAGCCAGAAGATTAATGTATTGGCAAGCCTACTTACATAAAACCAGCGTTGTTGCAGAATTGATTTTAACAAAAATCTTAAAAAGAGCTAAAGAATTAACGGAAAGTGGTATTGAGTTGCCCTGCAGTGCATCGTTACATTTTTTCATGGTGAATAAAATTTCATTAGTTGATTTTGATAAAAATAGTTTAGACAAATTTTCTTATTTAGATGATTTTGATATTATGGGCGCTATAAAAACATGGCAATTTAACGATGATTTTGTGCTTCAAAATTTATGTCGAATGGTATTGAATAGAGATTTATTAAAAATTCAAATCACTGATGTTAAACCAGATAAAGAACGATTGTTAGCAATTAAAAATGAGTTCATGAAATCAGCTTCCATTTCAGAGAATGAAGCTGCCTATTTTGTGTTTAAGGGAAAATTGAAAAATCAAGCTTACAGCAAATCTAGCGAACCAATTTATATTCTTAAAAAAGATAAGACCATTGAAGATGTTGTTGCAGCATCAGATCAAATGTACTTAAAAGCATTGTCTAAAGAAGTAACAAAATATTACATCTGTTTTCCAAAAGTAGTGCTCGGAATTTAAGAGTTTAATTTAATTTTTATATTTTTGCACCTATAAAAAATGCAAAGTTGTATATTTGATAGCTTTGAGTGGTTTTATATTTATCATTTCGTGCAGTAGTGCGAAATAAACATCAAATTTTAAATGAAATTTACAGCAGCGCAAATAGCCGGTATTTTAGAAGGAGAAGTAGTAGGGAATCCTAATGCCGAAGTATATAAATTATCTAAAATAGAAGAGGGAACAGAAGGTTCTTTAACCTTTTTAGCCAATCCTAAGTATACTAATTTCATTTATTCTACTCAGGCAACTATTGCTATTGTTAATGCTTCATTTGAGCCTGAACAACAAATAACAACAACGTTGATTAAAGTTGAAGATGCTTATAAATCGTTTTCAAAATTATTAGAATATTACAATCAAATTAAATTGATGAAATCAGGAATTGAGCAGCCTTCGGTTATTTCTGAAGGAGTTACTTATGGTGCTGATTTGTATTTGGGTAGTTTTTGTTATGTAGGTACAAATGTTTCTATAGGCAATAATGTTAAAATATATCCCAATAGTTTTATTGGTGATAACGTAACAATTGGAGATAATTGTGTATTTTTTGCCGGAGTTCGTATTTATTCTGAAAGTGTAATTGGAAATAATTGTACTATTCATTCTGGAACTATAATTGGTCCCGACGGATTTGGATTTGCACCTCAAGAAGATGGTTCGTACAAAAAAGTACCACAAATTGGCAATGTTATTATTGAAGATAATGTAGAAATTGGTGCCTGTACAACAGTAGATAGAGCCACTTTAGGGTCAACAATTATTAGGAAAGGTGTTAAATTAGACAATCACATTCAGGTTGCTCATAATGTAGAGATTGGAGAGAACACTGTTATAGCTGCTCATACTGCAATTGCCGGTTCTACAAAAATTGGTAAAAATTGTATGATTGGTGGTCAAGTAGGTTTTGCAGGGCACTTAACAATAGGTGATCGTGTAAAAATTCAAGGCCAATCAGGAATTGGTAAAAACTTGGCAGACGACGAAGTGGTTCAAGGTAGTCCGGCATTTAATTATGGCGATTTCGCAAAATCATTCGTTCATTTTAAAAATTTACCAAAAATTGTTTCCGATATTGAGGAATTAAAAAAACAACAATAATAAAAATAGAGTACAGTCATGGTTAAACAAACCACAATAGCTAGTGAAATTTCATTAACAGGAGTAGGATTACATACTGGTCAAGAAGTTACAATGACATTTAAACCAGCTCCAATTAATAATGGATTTACATTTGTAAGAGTTGATTTAGAAGGGCAGCCAATCATTGAAGCTGATGCAAATTATGTAGTAAATACTCAACGCGGAACTAATTTAGAAAAGAGAGGTGTAATGATTCAAACTCCAGAGCATGTATTAGCAGCGTTGGTGGGATGTAATCTTGATAATGTTATTATTGAATTAAATGCTTCAGAATTACCTATTATGGATGGTTCTTCAAAATATTTTGTGGAAGCAATTGAAAAAGCTGGTTTAGTAGAGCAAGATGCTGAACGTAAAATATATGTTGTCAAAGATGTCATTACTTATACAGATGAAGCAACAGGAAGCGAAATTACAGTTATTCCGAGTGATCATTATTGTGTGGCTGCTATGGTAGATTTTGGTACAAAAGTATTGGGTACACAGAACGCAACCATGAAAAACATTACTGAATTTAAAAAAGAAATAGCAGATTGTAGAACCTTTAGTTTTTTACATGAATTAGAAAGTTTATTAAATAATGGTTTAATTAAAGGAGGAGATTTAAATAATGCTATTGTTTATGTGGATAAAGAAATTTCACCTGAAACAATGGAGAATTTGAAAAAAGCATTCAACAAGGAGCGTATTTCAGTAAAAGAAAATGGTATTTTAGATAATCTTACTTTGCATTATCCAAATGAAGCTGCTCGCCATAAATTATTAGATATTATAGGTGATTTATCATTAATCGGAACAAGAATTCAAGGTAAAATAATTGCCAATAAGCCCGGCCATTTTGTAAACACTCAATTTGCTAAAAAACTATCCAAGTTAATCAAATTAGAAGAACGAAATAATGTCCCTACTTACGACATAAATAAAGATCCTGTTTTAGACATCCACGGAATAATGGATTTATTACCCCACAGACCACCATTTTTGTTAGTTGATAAAATTCTAGAACTTTCAGACACGCATGTCGTAGGATTGAAAAACGTAACTATGAATGAAGATTTCTTCGTCGGACATTTTCCTGGGGCTCCAGTAATGCCAGGTGTTTTACAAGTTGAAGCAATGGCCCAAACCGGTGGTATTTTAATTTTAAGTACGGTTCCAGATCCAGAAAATTATCTAACTTATTTCATAAAGATTGATAATGTTAAATTTAAAAACAAAGTATTACCAGGTGATACATTGTTTTTTAAATGCGACTTAATTTCACCTATTAGAAGAGGTATTTGTCACATGCAAGCTTATGCTTATGCTAATGGAAAATTGGTATCTGAAGCCGAATTAATGGCTCAAATTGTGAAAGTAAAATAAACCCAGAAAATACAAAACATCCTTATAAATGAGGAAAATAAAAATATAAAAATAAATATATGAATCAACCATTAGCTTATGTGCATCCCGGTGCGAAAATAGCAAGAAATGTTGTAATTGACCCATTTACAACCATTCATAATAATGTTGAAATAGGTGAGGGAACTTGGATTGGTTCAAATGTTACCATCATGGAAGGTGCCAGAATAGGTAAAAATTGTAATATTTTTCCTGGTGCAGTAATTTCGGCCGTTCCTCAGGATTTAAAATTTGGTGGTGAAGAATCACTTGCGGTAATTGGAGATAACACTACTGTAAGAGAGTGTGTTACAATTAATAGAGGCACGGTTGCTTCAGGCCAAACTAAAATTGGAAGTAATTGTTTAATTATGGCTACTGCACATATCGCTCATGATTGTCATATTGGTGATAATGCCATTATTGTTAATGGTGTAGCGCTTGCAGGTCATGTTACCGTTGGAAATTATGCAATTATTGGAGGACTAGCAGCGGTACATCAATTTATTTCAATAGGTGATCATGCTATGATTTCTGGGGGTTCATTAGTGCGTAAAGATGTTCCTCCTTTTACAAAAGCAGCAAAAGAACCGTTATCTTATGTTGGAATTAATTCCGTTGGATTAAGACGAAGAGGTTTTTCTACTGAAAAAATTAGAGAAATTCAAGATATCTACCGAATTTTATATCAAAAAAATTATAATACCACTCAAGCATTAAGTATTCTTGAAGCTGAAATGGAGGCAACCACAGAACGTGATGAGATTCTAGATTTTATTCGAAATTCTTCACGCGGAATCATGAAAGGTTATACAGGATCCATGTAAAATAAACTAATTTTTAAATAAAACAAAATGGCAAGTACTTCAGATATTAGAAACGGATTATGTATAAAATACAACAACGATATTTATAAAATTATTGAGTTTCTTCACGTTAAGCCTGGCAAAGGTCCAGCTTTTGTGAGAACAAAATTAAAATCTTTAACCAATGGAAAAGTATTGGATAATACTTTTTCTGCTGGACATAAAATTGAAGAAGTGCGAGTAGAAACACATACTTTTCAGTATTTATATGCAGAAGGTGATCAGTTTCATTTTATGAATAATGAATCATTTGAACAAATTACTTTAGACAAAAAAGTATTAGACGCGCCAGATTTATTGAAAGAAGGAACAAACGTAATGATTCAAATCAATGCTGAAACTGAAGCTCCATTGTCAGTAGATATGCCTGCTTCAATAGTTTTAGAAGTTACTTATGCAGAACCTGGTGTAAAAGGAAATACTGCCACAAATGCTACAAAACCAGCCACGGTTGAAACAGGAGCTTCTGTAAATGTACCCTTGTTTATTAATGAAGGTGATAAAATTAAAATCGATACTTCTACTGGAAATTATATGGAGCGAGTAAAAGAATAATTGATAGTAAAATGGGAAGAGTAAATAGCCAATTACTAATTACTTTTATATATTTCCCTAACCATGAATCACAATTAAATGAAATTTCCGAAAATTCAAACTTTAAAAGAAATCGCACAAATTATCAATTGTAATTTTGTGGGTGATGCTCATTTTCCTGTTCACGGAATGAATGAGATTCATGTTGTTGAACCTGGCGATATCGTATTTGTAGATCATCCTAAATATTACGATAAAGCTTTACAATCTGCAGCAACTATCATTTTAATAAATAAGGAAGTTCAATGTCCTGAAGGTAAGGCTTTATTAATTTCCGATGATCCATTCAGAGATTTTAATATACTTACAAAGCATTTTAGACCTTTTCACGTTTCAAATAGTGCTATTTCAGATTCAGCTAAAATTGGGTCAGGATCAATAATTCAACCGAATTGTTTTATTGGACATAACGTACATATTGGTAAAAATTGTTTAATTCATTCCAATGTTTCCATTTACGATAATACTGTAATTGGTGATAACGTAATTATTCATGCAGGAACTATTTTAGGAGCTGATGCTTTTTATTATAAAAAACGTACAGAAGGATTTGACCAATTACTTTCTGGTGGACGAGTTATTATTGAAGATAACGTAGGAATTGGCGCACTTTGTACAATTGATAAAGGCGTAACTGGTGATACTACTATTGGAGAAGGAACCAAAATTGACAATCAAGTGCATGTTGGTCATGATACAATTATTGGTAAAAAATGTTTAATTGCTTCTCAAACAGGCATTGCAGGTTGCGTTATTATTGAAGATGAAGTTACGCTTTGGGGTCAAGTAGGAACTACAAGTGGTATTACCATTGGAGCTAAAGCTGTTGTAATGGGTCAAACAGGTGTTACCAAATCAATTGAAGGTGGAAAATCTTATTTTGGAACGCCAATTGAAGAATCTCGTGAAAAATTAAAGCAATTGGCAAACGTTAAACGTATTCCTGAAATTTTAGAAAAATTAAAACAAAATGACAAATAAAGAGAAAATCGAGTTTTTGTTAAAAGAACAAGGAATTAGAGATAAACAGTTTTTAGATACTCTAATTCATGAAAACTTTAAACTAGAGTGGGATAGCTCAACTGGAAATTCTGTTTTAGACAAGCAATTTATTTTGAATATAAGTGATGTTATCAATTTAAATTACGAAATTTTTTATTCTGAAATAGCACACCTAATTGAAGATAAAAATAAGATTGTTGTAAAATACAACCATAAAGTTGCCACCATTGAAAACCCAAAAGAAATCATGCTCATTGCAAAGGTGGTTGCAATTTTCACTTTTGAGGATGGAAAAATCATTGATGGATATCTAATTAGCCAACCTAATTAAAAAAATCTATTGAAAACCGCCTCAGTATTTAGTAAAAAACTTACTTTTGCAGCACAATTTTAAACACAAATTAATTCATATATCATGAGCGTTTTAGTTAATAAAGATTCAAAAATAATTGTTCAAGGATTTACAGGTAGCGAAGGAACTTTCCATGCCTCACAAATGATTGAGTACGGAACCAATGTTGTTGGAGGAGTTACCCCAGGAAAAGGTGGATCAACTCATTTAGACCGCCCTGTTTTCAACACGGTTAAGGATGCTGTAGATAAAGCAGGAGCAGATACTTCAATTATTTTTGTACCACCAGCTTTTGCAGCTGATGCAATTATGGAAGCTGCTGACGCAGGAATCAAAGTAATTATTGCAATTACTGAAGGAATACCTGTGGCAGATATGATT
>NZ_JBIIWV010000105.1:0-7247 GCF_044338735.1 Flavobacterium sp.
AATATAATTACTGCAAATACCCCTGGACCTTTTCCTAATGCATCAGCAAACACGTTTGAATTTAAAAAACCTAAACTTTTTTGTTTTATGCCATAAAAAACAGAATAGCCAGATGAGGAATAAAAAACGAAAAGATATAAAGTTAAAAATAACGTAATAAAAGCTCCAATAATGAATGACGCGTTATCACCTACTTCACCCTCACCATTTTTAATGGCCACTTTCTCTAACTCTAAGTCTTTGATATCTTCTTCTTTATCCTTTTTGTTAGCCAAATGAGTAGTTGTTTCCGCTTGAAGTTCATTCTTTTTATTCTTTTCAAAAACAATTTCTTCTTTTAATTTTAAAATTCTATTTTTAATACTTTGTTCGTCTAACTTTTGAGTCTCTAAAAATTTATCATAAACTTTGTTTAAATACCCAAAGATACTTTCTGGCATTGATTGTGAATTAATAGCAGATTGAAATCCAAACTGTCTTAACTCTTCATTATTTACGTTTTGTTCTTCTTGCATGACTTTTTTTTTATTAGTTTAATAATTTATTTAATATAGGTTTTATTTCCATTTGAATTCACATAATACGTTCCACCTCTTGACCCTGTATAAACTGGAGTTGAATAACTTGGCGAACTGTAAGTTGAAGTTGAATAACTAGGTGACGAATAAGTAGAATAACTTGGCGATGAATAAGTAGAATAGCTTGAAGTGCTAGAAGAATAAGAAACCGTCCCAGGTTTACCTGTGTAAGGATTTACATTGCCAACTGTTGACCAATTGTTTGTAATAGTAGCATCGGGAGCGGTTCTGTAATGACCTTGTACATACGTTCCATTACTTCTGGTGTACCCTTGTACATAAACTGTTGATTGTGCGAATGAATTTGCTGCTGCAAATAAAAATACGATAAATAAAAATGCTTTTTTCATGATTTAAATTTTTTAAAAAGTTATAAATTAATTTGTTTTATAACTGTTTATACTTAAATCAGAAAAAGGTAACCCTACTGGTTTAATTTTTTTTAGCAAAATACCTCTACTTCATAATTTCCTCTTGATATTTTTCTTTGGTAGATTTCTGAGAAAACCAATCACTACTCGAACTCTTACGTAACATTCAATTTTTTCAATACTTCCCAATTTTGAATTTCATTAGGGTAACTCATAGGGTAACTAATTTTTTTATGTTCAAATTATACAAGTTTAAAATATATAATTTTTGTTCATTTTAGTGTAAATCGTAAGCAAAAAGTGGACTGATTTAAGTCAAAACTAAGAGAGTGTTTTCTAAATTTTCAGATTTGAATTAATAACTAAATACTCTCTTAGATAAAGTCCATTTTAGTTTGAAGACGAACAATCTATAAGTTTTCTGCTTTCGATAAAATTAAATTAAATAAAAACAATAAAATTTTACCACAATAATATATTAAAGATAAATCAAAAATAATAAATAGAAAAAAATTAATAATTAGTAATGTAATAATAATTATTGCAAAATTATATTTAATGTAAAGTATAAATTTGTGAAAATAATTAAATTTTTTAATATTAATAAAATTATTAAAAGTCTTTGAAATTACAATTCGCTCTTTAGGGTGTTCTACATAAAATATTAGTTGGTAATAAAGAAAAAAATACGTAATGATAAAAAAAGTTAATAGTAATATTTCATATTTTTTATATATACAAACGATAAAATCTAATAAAAAAAATGTTAAAATAATAGGACTTATTTTTTTTTCAATTTTTTTAATAATTGAACTTTCATACTTGCTGTAAAACTCATAATCACTTTTATAGTCAAATAATTTTTCGTAACTAATATTCCTATAATTTTGTATTTTTTTAAAAAACAAATTATCGACTTGTTGATTGAATTTAGATGAATGAAAAATACAGTCAAATGTCTCTACATTTGAAATATCCCAATTATTTATTGGTTGATTAAATTCAGACCCTTCAAACATATAAGACATTTTCTTAACAGCAGAAACATTCCAATTATTTAAGGTTTGATTAAACTTAGAAGATTGAAACATATTTTTCATATTCACAACGCTAGAAACATCCCAATTATCTAGTGGTTGATTAAACTGTGAAATAGCAAACATGCCTGACATATTCGTGACGTTTGAAACATCCCAATTATTTATAGGTTGATTAAACTTAGAAGATTGAAACATATTCTTCATATTCACAACACTAGAAACGTCCCAATTATCTAATGGTTGATTAAATTGTGAAATAGCAAACATGCCTGACATATCCGTTACGTTTGAAACATCCCAATTATCTATAGTTTGATTGAAGTTAGTATCAGAAAAAATACCCGACATATCTGTAATCAAAGAAACACAAATTTTGTTTGATAAATTATGATTTTCCTTGAGTTTTGTAATTAGAAATTCTCTATCTACTACTTCATATTCAATCTTATTGACAAATTGCTTGAATCCAACTTTACAATTTGGAGTACACTTTATTGTAATTCCATTTTTGTCTAAAAAAATTTTTTGTTCCATAAATAATTTGCTCAGAAATGTAAATCTAAATTTTTATTTCAAATTAATTAAAGCTTTTATTTTAAAATACTTAAATCTCAAAACCTTCTATTCCTATTTCTTTTTTATAATTTCCTGAAATATCAAATTGGTAGTACTTTATGACCAAGAGTCCTAAACATTATAAGAGCTTATTGTAAATAATTGAAAGCTTTTATAATAAATAATTCAGATTTTAAAATTAATAACAATTTTAATAACTACGTCAATTAATATCAAAAAAACATTGAAGTCTACGAAGCGATGAAGTACGACAGTAAACACAGTTTAAATTTCTCCATATTTTTTAAAAAAATCTATTGAAAAATGTTTTAATCGTTGTTTAAATTCATTCATTGATATAGTATTAAATTTTGGCTTGTTATTTCCATGAGTCCAATATTTGTTAAAGTCTTTGTCATAACGTTTCTTTAATATTTTAAAATCTTCATCAGTTAGCATATTAATTTTTTTTAATATTGAATTTTGTGATTCATTCTTTATTTTCATAAATTGAGATTTTTTAAATTATCATTAAATAAAGTGATTAACATTCATTCCTAATATTTTACCTTCTTGTGAAATAAGTGTTCCACCACATGCGATTTTCGAACTAAATTTAATTTCATCTCCTTCAAAAAAATGAGCTTTATCAATTGCATCTACTAAGAATATTTTGACTGCTTTTTTTGTTTGTTCCTCAATTTGATTTTTAACCCAAATACTACTTTCAATTAAAACATCATGCAATTCTCCTTTGAAACTGCTATTATGTTCCTTTAATAAAAATTTATCAATTCCATTGATATGAATACTAGGATAATTATCAAAGTCATTGTTTCTATTAAAATGAATTGGAATTTTCATGTAAATTGCGTGACCTGATTTATAAATAATGTACGGGAATTTTCCATAACCTATTTTGTTTATTTTTTTTTCGAATTTGAGTTCGTCTAAGTTTTGAATTGTATTTTTCATTTTGTTTTATTTTTCATAAATCCAATTAGCGTCATTTAATTGAATTTTACCGGTTAAACTAATAATAATATTTTCCTCAATATTTATGGGAGAATTCCCAAAAGCAAAATTAAAAGCGTGATACAATGCCACTAACATTTGTCCTTGAGCATGAGCGCCAACAATTCCTATTGCTACTGTAGTATTGTACCTATGAACTAAATCTAGTTTAGATAAAAGCTTAAACTCATTATAAAGCTTAAAAATTTCAGCTTTGTCTCTTTCTCTTTGAATAAATAAGTACTCCATGAGCTAAGGAATTAAGGTTAACGACAACACATCCTCTAATTTAAAAGCAATAGGAAAGGGGAGTATCAACAGTTTCTTTGCTTGAACACTAATTCCAAACGGGTTTTTAAAGCCATTTAAGCTATAGGAAGCTCCTGAAAAAGCATTGGTGTAATCAAAGTAAAGTAAGACAAAAGGAGCCACTTTACTTAGTTCTAACAAGCTGTTAACTTGTGGGTGTTGGATGTTGAGCAATAGGGGAGTTGTTCCTTCTTGCAGTTCGTTCACTTTAATAAAAGTGTCTGTAGTGGTTTTGACCGTTGCCTGCAGTTGAATTGTGGCTTGGTCTTTCAAAGTAATTTGCAATGATTTTTTCATACAAATAAAGATTTAGTTAAACAATCGTTATTTGTATTCCGATAAATATGGTGTCTGGGTAAACTTATGTTTATTTTGACCGGACGGGCCCGTATTGTTTTACCACCGTGGTGTCTTCACTCGGTTGGTACCCTTAATGGGTTCGAAATACATTGCAAATATATAAAAAATTATAAAAACAAAAAACCATTATTACTTGCTATAGTAATTAAAGGCTGAATAGTATAAGTTAATTTCAAAATCAAGCTATAGTGGGAGTAAAGATTTTTTGAATTGTAATTTTTCTAAAAGATCGTCATTATCATCAAGTTGTATTACATCAATAATTTCTTCATATTGATTAATAAATAGTTCAATAAACTTATTACCATCTATAAGTTGGATGCCCTTATATCCCTCTTTATTTGAACTTTCAATTGCTTTCTTTTGAAATTTTGATAATGTTATGAAACAACCTTGAAAATCTTGTTTTAATGCACCTCTAAAGCTTCTAATTTCTCTTTCTCCTATAGAATTGTTATCATATCTTTTTACTTGTACTTGAAGATTTATTGATGCAATCCCATTTACATCTAATATACCCTCAAAATCAATTCCTCCATCTCCAACTTTTCCCGTTTCTTGTGTTGGTTCGAACCCAAGTGTTCTAAGAAGATATGAAACTAATAATTCAAATTCAGTAGGATCAAGTTCTAAGAACTTATTTTTAATTAACTCATTAATTGATTTTGAATCAAATTTTATGTCATAATTTTCTTTTTTCGAATGGGGAATATCATAACCTAGAGATTCAAATATTTCATCTTTTTGTTTTACTTCAAAACAAGTTAATGTAGCTCTTAAAGTATTTTGAATAGGTTGAGAAAATGAATGTCTATTAACATTGTCTTTAATCCATTCCATTTTTTTTCTCCATGGATATGGTGATGAATTGTCATTCTCAAAGTATAATTCACCCGTAATTTTACCAATTAGTAAATCATTTGTATTATATGGTGAAATAACAATATCACCAATTTGCATCTCATTTATGAATCGATAAATCTGTCCTACATTTTGATTTACTCTCATGCTTGCATCACCAACATATTTTTCTCTGTATTTTTCTTTGAGAAATTCTTTGTCCGTTAAATCCCATCTGCCTTCAATTGGATTAATTTGTTCAAACCAACCAATCCCAATATAATTATTATTTCTAAATACGTCAGTATATCTTCCGTAATCTGCTCTTAATACAAATACTCTCATTTATTTAATTTTTATACATTGAATGTAAATAAATTTACTTGAAGTGTAAGATTCTACAACCTTCATTCCGATTGATTCTATTTCAGTAATTAACTTCTCTGATTTATTTTCCCATTTCTTTTTGGGTTCAACTATAAACATACTGCCATAAGGCTTTAAAATTCTGTATCCTTCCTTTAAGTAATCAATATAATTTGATCCCATCAGTGACAAACAAAATACACTCACATCGACTTTGTTTCCTTCAAGTGGTACATTTGAAATATCACACTCTACAACAGTTTCATCTATACCAACATAATCAAAGGAATAAACTTTATTTGTAATTTCTTTTTTGAGTAGGTTCTCACCACAACCAAGGTCAGCAACAATCCAATCTTCTCTGTCCTTGATTTTTTTAGCGATTTCTACATAAGGGATTTCACTCCATTCTTTTCTTTTCTCAGCATAAAGACTATGGTAGTAATACCATTCGCTAGGGTCTTTAATAAGGCGATTCTTAGTATTTTCTGAGCGTGATACACTCCAAGATTTATTCATCTCCGAGAAGTCTCCTAGGCTTGGTTTTAAATATTCAAGTATTTCAGGTCTAAGTGGCAAAACTAAATCATTCCTTTCAATAGTTGTAATCTTACCTTCACTAACTCTGTCTTTCCATATTTTTAATGCTTGCAATGAGTCTGAACATAGTCTTTCTCTTGATGGTATATGTTTTGATGGTATAATACCGTCAACAGCTGCATCAGCAAGTGTTCTCTTTTCCCTAATAAGTTGAAGTCGCTGTTTGTCCCAAGACCATCGTTTGTCATCTAGGTCAATAAATACTTGAGGAATAACTATTTCAACATCTCCAAACTTACTTCCTTGTCTGTAAATACGTCCTTTTAATTGAGTATACTCTGAATCAGTCCAAGGAAGTGTCAACAAAATCATTCGATTACAAACGTTTTGTAAACCATCAACTCCTGTTCCAATAATCCTAGAAGCAATTAGAATATCAACATCTCCCTTAACAAAACTAGTTTTAGTATGTTCACGGTCTTCTGTGCTTTGCTCACCTATGTAAAGTCCATAGGAAAAGCCTTTAGACTTAACATATTTTGCAATTCTCTTAGGGATTTTATCATTATCTGTGAAATAGGTGTAAATGATAGTTTTTGGTTTTAAGAATTCTTCTAGCACTTCAAGTTTACTCTCTAAAAGTATTTTTTCTAAGCCTAAGTAATCTTTATTATCATTATCCTTAAGCTTCTCTGTTAGCTTTGTACCGTCTATGTTTAATGCAGGAGTGTTTTCAGCTGTAAGTTCTTTTAAGACAATGTCATATTTTGGAATATAACGAATTCCGTTTAATAGCAATTGATTAAAGATTTTTAGAGCATTAGTAATAGTTCCCCTTGTACTAATATCTTCATAATCCTTACCTGTTATTAGTTGTAGCAAGGATTTAGCTTCTATCAAATTATTTATAACAGGTGTTGCACTCATTCCAAGCAAATGAAAATTAGGATTCATTTCAGCAGAACGACCTATTAATCGCATTAATGCTCCTCTTCTAATGCTTTCGTCTTTGTCCCTTTGTTTTGCATTATGGACCTCATCAAGAACAATGAAATCAATCAAGTTGTTTTCGTTTAAATCTTGAAAAATCTCTTCAGTATAGCCCTGTTGGAATTTTTCATAATTCAATAAAAGGTAATTGTAATTGTCTCTGTTAAACTTTTGACCTTTTCTGAAATGAGTAAATATTTTACTGTCAGGATAAACATCAAGGATATCTTCTTCCAACTGTGATACTGTTGAATTTATACAAATTACTATTGTAAGTCTAGAGT
>NZ_JBIIWV010000107.1:0-7032 GCF_044338735.1 Flavobacterium sp.
TTAATTGCTGAAGACGTATACTACCCAGGTGAAAGTGAAACATCAGAATTTTATGTTTCGGTTTTATTAAATAGAGCCACTGGTCGCAACATGATCATGTATTCTACTGAAGGTGGAATGGATATTGAAGAGGTTGCTGAACATACACCAAACCTAATTTTTACAGAAGAAATTGATCCTGCTGTAGGATTGCAAGGTTTTCAAGCGAGACGTGTTGCTTTCAATTTAGGTCTTTCAGGTAATGCCTTCAAAGAAATGGTTAAATTTATTGATGCATTATACAATGCTTACATTGGTTCAGATGCGTCAATGTTTGAAATTAACCCAGTACTTAAAACATCAGACAATAAAATATTAGCAGTTGATGCTAAAGTAAATATCGACGATAATGCATTATACAGACAACCTAAATATGCTGAAATGCGCGACATTAGAGAGGAAAATGCTATAGAAGTTGAAGCTAAAGAAGCCGGATTAAACTATGTAGATCTTGACGGAACAGTAGGATGTATGGTTAACGGCGCTGGATTAGCAATGGCAACTATGGATTTAATCAAATATGCTGGTTTTGAACCAGCTAATTTCTTAGACGTAGGTGGAACTGCTGATGCAAAACGGGTTGAATTAGCTTTTAGAATCATTTTGAAAGATCCAAATGTCAAGGCTATTTTAATCAATATCTTTGGTGGAATCGTTCGTTGTGATCGTGTTGCCCAAGGTGTGGTTGATGCTTATAAAAATATGGGAGACGAAATAAAAGTGCCTATTATTGTGCGTTTGCAAGGTACAAATGCCGAAATTGCAAAAGAATTAATCGATAATTCAGGAATGCCAATTTTGTCAGCTGTTCAATTTCAAGAGGCAGCAGATCAAGTTAAAGCAGCGTTGTCTTAATAAAAATTATCAACTATTATATAAAAACTCTCAGATTTTATCTGGGAGTTTTTTGTTTTAACAGACTAAATTTCCAAAACAACTCAAGATTTCTTACCTTAGCCTTTCAATTTTATATTATGATTTCAGAAGTGCAATTTCAAAACGAATTGGATTTAATTATAAAAAACGCAATCAGAGAAGACGTTGGTGATGGCGATCACAGTTCGTTGGCTTGTATTCCAACTTTGGCTCAAGGAAAAGCAAAATTACTGGTAAAAGATGAAGGAATCATTGCCGGTGTAGCATTTGCAGAAATGATTTTCAAATATGTAGATGAAGATTTAAAGATGGAAATCTATATTAAAGATGGAGAAATTGTGAAATATGGAGATGTAGTTTTTCAAGTTTCAGGAAGTTCTCAATCTATTTTAAAAGCAGAGCGTTTGGTGCTGAATTCGATGCAACGTATGAGCGCTATCGCAACAAAAACTAAACTATTTGTTGACTTATTGAAAGGTAGCAACACAAAAATTTTGGACACCCGAAAAACTACGCCAGGAATTCGCGCTATAGAGAAATGGGCGGTAAAAATTGGCGGTGGTGAAAATCATCGTTTTGCCTTGTATGACATGATCATGTTAAAGGATAATCACAATGATTTTGCTGGTGGAATTCCGCAAGCAATTGCTAAAACAAAACAATATTTAGTTGACAATAATAAAGATTTGAAAATAATTATTGAAGCCAGAAATCTTGATGAGGTGCAACAAATTATAGATGCTGGAGGCGTTTATCGAATTTTATTGGATAATTTTGATTATGAAACTACAAAAAAAGCAGTTCAGTTAATCGGTAATCAATGTTTAACAGAATCATCAGGAAATATCAATGAAAAGACAATTCGAAGTTATGCCGATTGTGGTGTAAATTATATTTCTTCTGGGGCACTAACGCATTCGGTTTATAATATGGATCTAAGTTTAAAAGCATTTTAAAATATGTCAGAGGCAATTGAAAATAAGCTCAATAAAATCCCAGTTATTAAACAGTTAGTTTCTTTTGGAAAAAAAATCAAACCACAATCGTTTGAAGGACTTTCTCTATATGATATTTTAGAATTGTATATAATCGGAATTTTTAAAGGAGCTTTTTCATACAGAGCAAGTGCTGTGGCATTTAGTTTTTTTATGGCATTGTTTCCATTTGCGTTATTTTTTTTGAATTTAATTCCATTTATTCCTTTGGAAAATTTTCAAAAAGATTTTTTACAATTTGTCGAAGAAAGTGTTCCGCCTAATACCTATGAAGCCATCGCGGTAATTATTAGCGATATTATGAACACAAGCCATCAAGGATTATTGTCTTCCGGTTTTATTTTATCTATTGTATTAATGGCTAATGGTATTAATGCAATTTTAGGAGGATTTGAAATGTCTGAACACATTACTATAACACGAGGTTTTTTTAAACAGTATTTCATTTCATTAGCAATCTCATTACTTTTATCGATGATATTAATTATTACAGTTTCTGCAATTGTAATTACAGAAGTTATGATTCAAAAAATAAATATTCAAGGTTATGTTGCCGATGTTTCGGTAATTGAATGGAGTCGATATGGTTTTATTATTTTAATGATTTTAATTACTACTTCTATTTTATATAAATTTGGAACTAAAGAAACTTCAAAAATTTCATTTATCAGTTATGGCGCTGTTTTCACTACTATTTTAATTATTATTTCTTCCTATATATTTGGTGTTTATGTGGAAAAATTTGCACGTTATAATGAACTATATGGTTCTATTGGTACACTTCTTGTACTGATGTTTTATATTTGGATTAATTGTATGGTTTTATTACTAGGTTTTGAACTAAATGCAACTATTTCTAAATTAAAAAGAAAAAATTTATATATTAGCAAAAATTAAAAACAAATTATTATGAAATCAAAGATTATTACACTATTAATGGTTATTGCAACAACATTAACTGTTAATGCACAAGAAACTGTTTCAGGAGTTAAAGTTGATGCTAAATTGTCTTTAGAAGGGCAAAGTTTGGTTTTAAATGGTGCTGGAACAAGAGAAAAAATGTGGATCGATTTGTATGTAGGTTCTTTATATTTACCAAAAAAGAGCGCTAGTGCAAAAGATATTATTGATAGCAAAGATGCCGGAGCTATTAAATTGAACATCATTTCTGGTATGATTACTTCAGAAAAAATGATTACTGCAATCAATGAAGGTTTTGAAAATTCAACAGGAAAAAAAACAGCTCCACTAAAAGCTAAAATTGATAAATTCAAAGGTTTTTTTAAAGAAGAAATTAAAAAAGGAGATGTTTTTATCATCATGAATGTTCCAGATGAAGGAGTAGTTGTATACAAAAATGGATCTAAAAAAGGATCTATCGATGGATACGATTTTAAAAGAGCATTATTCGGAATTTGGTTAGGTGATAAACCTGCCGATGACGATTTAAAAGCAGGTATGTTAGGAAAATAAGACCAAACATAAATCTAGTATTAAGCGTTCTCAATTGAGAGCGCTTTTTTTATTAAAATTCGTTACTTCAATATCTTTTTACTTTTTTCTTTTCGCCATACTCTTTTTCAAACTATATTTGTTCTATGTTATATTTTGTTGAAGTTGTTTTGCCATTAGCAGTTTCAAAAACCTTTACATATCAGGTTTCTGAAGCAGAATTTCACTACATTCAAATAGGAATGCGAGTGGCTGTTCCCTTTGGTAAAACAAAAATCTATACTGCATTAGTTCTTCATAAAAATAATACTCCTCCGCAATTATATGAGGCCAAAGAAATTCATCAGATTTTAGATGAAAGTCCTGTGGTTAATTCGTTCCAAATTGAACATTGGAAATGGATTGCATCCTATTATATGTGTTCGCTTGGAGAAGTTTTTCGAAGTGCGTTGCCCGCAGGTTATATTTTGGAAAGCGAAACAATTATTTCAGCTAAAGAAAATTTACAAATAGATCCAAATGATTTAAAAGACGATGAATATTTGATTCTGGAAGCATTAAAAACGCAATCATCAATTACGGTTCAAGAGGTTATTAAAATTTTAGGAAAGAAAACTGTTTTTCCAATTATCAACAAATTATTAGCAAAAGGCGCTCTGGTTTTACAGGAAGAAATTTCTGAACAGTACAAACCAAAATTAATTCGATACATCAAATTACAAGACGATTTTTTGCAACAAGATAAATTAAGCAGTTTATTAGAATCGCTTTCCAATGCAAAAAAACAACGCGAATTAGTATTGCATTATTTTCAATTACAAGCCCAGGACAAAAATCCAATTTCGGTTAAAAAACTTATAGAAACTTCCGCAAGTTCTTCTGCAATTGTAAAATCATTAGTCGATAAGAACATTTTTGAAGAATATTATATTGCGCAAGATAGAGTCACTTTTGATAAAGGTGAAAATAGTCATTTCGCGTTAAGCGAAGCACAGCAAAAAGCTTTTGACAGCATTGAAGATAATTTTAAATCTTTCGATGTTAGTTTATTGCATGGAGTTACTGCCTCGGGTAAAACAGAAATCTACATCAAGCTATTAGAACAATTTGTGCAACAAGGTAAGCAAGTGTTGTTTTTGCTTCCTGAAATAGCTTTAACCACACAATTAGTGCAACGATTAACTGCTTATTTTGGTAACGAAGTAGCTGTTTTTCATTCGAAATATTCCAATAATGAACGCATTGAAGTTTGGAATCAAGTGCTCGAAAATTCTCCAAAAGCAAAAGTTGTTATTGGTGTTCGAAGTGCTATGTTTTTACCCTTTTCAAATTTAGGATGCATCATTGTTGATGAAGAGCATGAGCAAACCTATAAGCAACATGATCCTGCACCGAGATATCATGCCCGAGATGCAGCCATCGTTTTAGCTAAACAACACAATGCAAAGGTTCTTTTGGGAAGTGCAACTCCTAGTTTGGAGACTTATTATAACGTGCAAACTAAAAAATACGGTCTAACCGAATTAAAAGTGCGGTATGCAAATCAAGTTTTACCTGAAATTTTCTTAATTGATATAAAAGATAAGTATTTTAGAAAGAAGATGACTGGGCACTTTTCCGATGAATTATTGGAAGCGATATCAGAAACATTGTCTAAAGGCGAACAAATTATATTATTTCAGAACCGTAGAGGATTTTCGCCCTATGTTGAATGCATGACGTGTGGTCATGTGCCGCATTGTCCTAGTTGCGATGTGAGTTTAACCTATTATAAATTCAAAAATCAATTGCGTTGTCATTATTGCGGCTATTCAATTGCAAATCCTACACATTGTCATAGTTGTCAATCGGTTGATCTTACCACTAAAGGCTTTGGAACTGAACAAATTGAAATGGAATTAAAAGCGCTTTTTCCAGAAAAAAAAATTGGAAGAATGGATCAAGATACCACACGAGGTAAATTTGGTTTCGAGAAAATTATTGATTCGTTTAAAAATAGAGAAATTGACATTTTGGTCGGAACTCAAATGCTCGCTAAAGGATTGGATTTTGATAATGTAACATTAGTTGGAATTATGAATGCCGATAATTTACTAAATCAGCCCAATTTTAGAGCGTATGAAAGAGCTTTTCAAATGATGACTCAGGTTTCGGGTAGAGCAGGACGTTCTGAAAAAATTGGAAAAGTGCTGATCCAAACGTTTAATCCGCATCATAATACCATTCAACACGTATTGAGTTCAAATTATTTGGACATGTATAAAGAACAAATTTACGAACGTCAAAATTTTAAATATCCGCCTTTTTATCGTTTGATAAAAATAACTTTAAAACATCGTGATTTTGATAAATTAAAAGAAGGTTCGCTTTGGTTTTATAATGTATTAGTTCAAAGTTTATCAGTTCCAGTTTTAGGTCCAGAAGAACCAGCAATTAATAGAATTCGAAATGAATACATCAGAACTATAATGGTAAAAATACCTGTCAATTCTAATTTAGGGAAAGCAAAAACAATTATCACTAAAATGCGAAATAGTTTTGAAGCCATTCCTCAATATCGAGCAATTAAAATAACGGTAAATGTAGATGTATACTAGATTTTCTCGATTGCTTTTACGATTTCTTCTTTTTTATTTCGGCTTAAAGGTATTTTTGTTGTGCCAATTTCAATAAATTTATTATTGAACTTTTCTACTCGAGATAAGTTAATTATAAACGATTTGTGTACTCTAATGAATTTACCTTCAGGGAGTTCCTTTTCAAAACCTTTCATAGTAGAGAGTACTAAATGGGTTTCGTCGTCTGTAACTACTTTTATATAATCGCCATAAGCTTCAATCCATTTGATTTTGGATAGATAAATTTTTAGCTTTTTTAAATTGCTTTTAATTACAATACTTTCTCCTTGTTCTTGAGGAATATCATAACGAAGTGCATGTAATTCAGTAGCTTTTTTTACTGCTTTAAGGAAGCGTTCTTTTGAAATGGGTTTTTGAAGAAAATCAGTTGCTTCATAATCAAAAGCTTTTAAGGCATAATCTGCTTTTGAAGTGATAAAAATAATTTGGGGTTTGGTTTTTAATCCATCTAACAAGTCAAACCCACTAATTAATGGCATTTCAACGTCAAGAAATATTAAATCTAATGCATTATTATTAATACAATTTTTTGCTTCTAATGCATTAGCAAATTCACCAATTAAGTTTAATAACGTAGATTCATTTACCAATTTAGTAATGGTAATCCTTTGAACGGCACTATCATCTACAACGATACAATTTAACTTCATGGGTTTTCTTTATACGAAGTTAAAAGTATGATAAATAATACAACAAACCAAATAACATATTAAAAAAAAAATATTTGAAGAACTATTGGTTATTAGAATAAAAACACTATTTTTGCACCCAATTTTATAACATTAAAATATAAAGATTATGAATCATTATGAAACTGTTTTCATCTTGAATCCCGTTTTATCTGACCAACAGGTAAAGGAAACAGTAAGCAAGTTTGAAGATTTTCTTACTTCTAAAGGATCTGAGATGGTATCGAAAGAAGATTGGGGCTTAAAAAAATTAGCCTACGAAATTCAACACAAAAAAAGTGGATTTTACCACTTATTTGAATTCAAAGCGCCAGCTGAAATTATTATTGCATTTGAAACTGA
>NZ_JBIIWV010000108.1:0-6978 GCF_044338735.1 Flavobacterium sp.
GGTACTTCATTAAAATACCAAAGAAAAGTTTCTGTAGCTGTTAAAAGAGCTCGTCACTTAGCTTTAATGCCATACGTGGCCGATTTATTAAAATAATAATTAACGTATAGTTGTTGCTTCGCCATTGGCGGGCTAACTTCTACTAAAAAGGACAACAACATGGAACTTATCTTAAAACAAGACGTTCAAAACTTAGGATTTAAAGATGATGTAGTAACTGTGAAAAACGGATACGGACGTAATTTCTTAATTCCTCAAGGTGCAGCTATTTTAGCTACTCCTTCTGCTAAAAAAGTTTTAGCTGAAAACTTAAAGCAAAAAGCTCACAAAGAGGCTAAAATTGTTGACGATGCTAAGAAATTAGCTGAGGCTATCAAAGCTTTAGAAATTAAAATTACTTCAAAAGCAGGTGGTGATAAATTGTTTGGTTCAGTTACTAACGCAAACATTGTTGAAGCATTAGAAGCTAACGGTCATTCAATTGATAGAAAATTCATCACAAGTGGAGTTATAAAACGTGTAGGTAAATATACTGCAACTATTAGATTACATAGAGATGTTATTGTTGAATTACCTTACGAAATCGTAGGAGAAAAAGCATAATTTTTCTAAAAAATATAGTAATGCCTCGATTTTTTCGGGGCATTTTTTTTATATTTACCTCATGAAGTATGCAAGATTAACAAAAGAACAGTTAGAAGAATTACATCCCGAATTTATTACGTTTTTGGCTACTCAATCCATTGATAAAATCGAATGGGATGACATCAAAAAAAATCGTCCGAATGTAGCGGAACAAGAAATTGATATTTTTTCCGATATGATTTGGGAAAAAGCACTAGCGAATGTTTCACATATCGATCATTTTTCTAAAAACTATATTTTTCTTTTTAAATGCTATCAAAATGAAGTTTTATCATTCGTAATTAAAACCAATAATCCACAAATCGACTTTGTTTCTGCAGATGGAATTAATTGGTTGTCTGAAAATTTATTTTCCGATGAGGTAGAAATTACTCGAGGTAAGAAAGATTTATCTGAAAATAGAAATGAATCATTATTTGAAATCATAAGGCAAGGCGGAATCATCAGTAAAGGAGAATTGTTCACCAAATTAGACAGCTTAATCAATCAGTAACTATGAATGTTTTAGAGATAATTAAGAATTTAAGAGAAGCATTAAATCAGCACAATTATAACTATTATGTGCTGGATAATCCTACAATTTCCGATTTTGAATTTGATCAAAAGCTAAAACAGTTACAAGAATTAGAAGCGCAACATCCTGAATTTTTTGATGAAAATTCGCCTACACTTCGAGTAGGAGGCAGTATTACCAAGAATTTTGAAACGGTACAACATGAATACCGCATGTATTCGTTGGATAATTCCTATTCGATTGAAGATTTACAAGATTGGGAAACCCGAATTCAAAAGGTTTTAGGAGATGTTCCGTTAGAATATACGTGCGAATTAAAATATGATGGTGCCTCAATTAGTATTACCTATGAAAAAGGTCGTTTAGTTCGTGCAGTAACGCGTGGCGATGGTTTTCAAGGCGATGATGTAACCAATAATATCAAAACAATTAAGGCTGTTCCTATTCATTTAAAAGCTGATTTTCCTGATAAGTTTGACATTCGTGGCGAAATTATTCTTCCGTTTGCCGGATTTGAAAAAATGAATCAGGAATTGATTGAAATTGGCGAAACTCCTTATTCTAATCCAAGAAATACTGCTTCCGGAAGTCTAAAATTACAAGATAGTGCCGAAGTAGCTAAACGTCCGTTAGATTGTTTATTATACTTTGTAATTGGAAATAATTTGCCTTTCAATACTCAATTTGAAGGCTTGCAAAAGGCAAGAGATTGGGGATTTAAAGTACCAAATCAATCTAAATTAGCTAAAAATTTGAACGAAGTTTTTGAGTTCATTCGTTTTTGGGATACGCATCGACATGATTTACCTTACGAAACGGATGGTGTAGTAATTAAGGTTAATAATTTACAACATCAGGATGAATTAGGCTACACTGCAAAATCACCACGATGGGCTATGGCGTATAAGTTTAAAGCCGAGCAAGTTACAACCACATTAAATTCGATTACCTACCAAGTGGGGCGCACAGGAGCCATTACACCCGTGGCCAATTTAGAACCCGTGCAATTGGCTGGAACGATTGTAAAACGAGCGTCATTACATAATGCAGACCAAATCGAAAAGTTAGACATTAGAATAGGCGATGCCGTTTTTGTTGAAAAAGGGGGCGAAATTATCCCGAAAATTATTGCAGTTGCTCAACGAGGAAATCAAACCGAGCCAACGAAATATATTACTCATTGTCCAGAATGTCAAACCGATTTAGTTAGAACTGAAGGTGAAGCAAATCATTTTTGTCCAAATTTTTATGGTTGTCCGCCACAAATCATTGGAAGGATTCAACATTTTATTTCCCGTAAAGCCATGGATATCGATGGTTTAGGTGGTGAAACTGTAGCGTTATTATTTAGTGCAGGTTTGGTTACCAATTATGCCGATTTATACGAGTTAAAAAAAGAGCAAATCATTCCGTTAGAACGAATGGCAGAAAAGTCAGCTGAAAATTTAATTCAAGGTATCGAAAAATCAAAGAGCATTCCTTTTGAACGTGTTTTATATGCCTTAGGTGTTCGATATGTAGGTGAAACAGTGGCTAAAAAATTAGCGAAACATTATAAATCAATAGATGCGATTGCTCAAGCAAGTATGATGGATTTGATTTTGGTGGATGAAATTGGCGATAAAATAGCACAAAGTGTGATTCAATTTTTTGACAATCAAGAAAATAGATTAATTATTGAGCGATTGAAACAATTTGGTGTTCAATTAGAATCAGGCGCTGAATCAGAATTGCTTTCCGAAAAATTAAAAGGAAAAACTTTTGTGGTTTCAGGTGTTTTTGAGTTGTATTCTAGAGACGAACTTAAAAAAGCTATTGAAGATAACGGCGGAAAAGTAGGTAGTTCTATTTCTGCTAAAACCGATTTTGTGATTGCAGGTGATAACATGGGGCCAGCAAAATTAGAAAAAGCCAACCAACTAAAAATTGCAATTATTTCAGAGGTTGATTTTCAGCAGATGGTAACACAATAATTAATTTCAGTTTATTATACAATTATTGATTTTCCATTACTGGTTATAGTAGCATCATTTGAAAAGTAGAAATCAATCCGACCTAAATTTATACCATGACATCCTACTTGATTGATGATGACTTCTTTGCCATCACTATTTTTTTCAATCACGGGTTTATTTAGAAATGTGTGTGTATGTCCTCCAATAATTAAATCAATGTCTTTAGTTTTTTTTGCTAATACGATATCTGAAATTTTATTCGGTTCGTTTTTATAGGAATACCCTAAATGAGAAAGGCAAATTACTAAATCACATTTTTCCTTGTGTTTTAGAATTCTTGTCATGTCTTGCGCAATTTCAATTGGATCTAGATAAACCGTTTCTTTGTATGCTTTTTTGTCTACAAGACCTTCAAGTTCGATCCCTAATCCAAAAACTCCAATTTTAATACCTCCTTTATTGAAAATTTTAAAAGGTTTAACATGATCGTTTAAAATGGTATTTTTAAAATCATAATTTGCCGACACAAATTCAAATTTAGCATGTGGTAGTTGCGCATAAAACCCATCAATTCCATTATCAAAATCATGATTTCCCATGGTTGCAGCATCATAGTGCATCATACTCATCAATTTAAATTCTAATTCGCCACCATAATAGTTAAAATAGGGCGTCCCTTGAAAAATATCTCCTGCATCAAGCAGCAATACATTTTCCTCTTCCATACGAATACTTTCAATTAAAGAAGCTCTTCTTGCAACTCCTCCCATATTTGGATTTCTTGGATGGTCAGCAGGAAAAGGATCAATATAGCTATGAACATCATTAGTATGTAGAATGGTTATTTTTTTTTCATCAAACCTTGTAAAACTACTTAAACCGATATTTGCTAATCCTAATAAGGCAGAACTAGCAGCTGTTTTTTGGATAAAATCTCTTCTTTTCATTTGATAGGTTTTATTATTCGATAATAATTTTTTCGTCTTTTAGAACGGGAATAGTATCTACTTTTTTAAAATAATCAATAAGTATGTTTCTAATCTTGTAATCTAAATCATATTTTTCTGTGCTTTCTTTGAAAAAAGTCATATTATCTCCACCATTTGACAAATAATCGGAGGTAGCAACATAATAAATTTTTTCGTCATCAATAGGTTTTCCGTTTATCTCAATACGTTTTACGGTTAAATTGTTTTTATCAACAAAAAATTGAATATTGTACAAAGGATGCGGTTTTTTCTCGGCTAAAAGGTAGGTCCCCATTTCTTTGATTTGAGTACCTTTAAGAGCAACAACATATAGACTATTTTCAAATGGCATTACTTCATATGCAGTTCTTGTAGTTACATTTCCTTGCGGAATGATGGATCGAATACCACCACTATTTAAAAGACAAAAATCAATTGATTTATGTTCTCTTTTTTCAAATACAGGATTTCCAAGTTCAAAGACTATGGTTGCTAAAAGATTTCCAATTGTAGTTTGCCATTTGCCAATACTCTTGTCTAAGGTTTCAGGACAATAGGCTAAAACACTGTCTAATTCCTTTGTTATATTTGCTCTGTATGGAGCTATATAAGCTTCAATTTCTTTGTTTTCTCCTTTTTCCGAGGTAACGCTTATTTTTTTACCTTCAACTTTATAATTATAATACTTATTAGTTTTACAAGAAAAAAGGCTGCAAAATGTTAATAATATAACAAAATAGCGAAAAATTAATATATTCTTTTTTACATTTACCATCATATTAAACGACTTAATTTATAATTTTGTCTGAGGGGTAAAAATACTATGTTTTATAAGATAATAAAGAATTTTTTTCTTAAAAAAAATGTAACTAAAAGGTTATTAAAAGAAAAGAACCAATTAGTGCAACAAAAAATAACAACCGTTGGACTTCTTGTTGATGAGACTTATTTTTCAAATACGGAAGGATTAGTGGAGCAACTTATTTCGCATGGAATAGAAAAAGATAAAATCACAGTTTTGATTTATAAAGATAAAATTAAGTCAAAAGAACTTATAGCTAGCCCATTTTTATCTTTAAAAAACTTTTCATTTGCAGGTGAAATTGACAAAACAGAAGTTATCAATTTTTTAGACACTCCTTTTGATTTGTTGATTAATTATTATGACGTTAATAAATATGCGTTGTTATTATTAACTATTAAATCAAAAGCAAATTTTAAAGTAGGATTTGACACAGTTGATAAAAGAGTAAACCATTTCATCTTAAAAACGTTAGTTGATGAATATGAAACGTTTACTTTAGAGTTATTCAAATATTTAAAAATTTTAAACAAAATATAAAATGCAATCATTTATAGGAACAGGTGTTGCACTAGTTACGCCTTTTAAAAAAGATTTTTCGGTTGATGTAGAAGCATTAACTAGAATTGTAAATTATGTTATTGATGGAGGAGTAGAATATCTAGTGATACTTGGTACTACAGCAGAAACGGCAACCCTTTCAAACGAAGAAAAAGAATTGGTAATCAATACAATTATAACTGCAAATGCCGGTAGGTTGCCATTAGTGTTAGGTGTAGGAGGTAATAATACGATGAAAGTAGTTGAAGAATTAAAATCAAGAGATTTTTCTAAATTTTCAGCAATTTTATCCGTTTCTCCCTATTATAACAAGCCTACTCAAGAAGGAATTTACCAACATTTTAAAGCGGTCGCAGAAGCTTCAACTCTTCCTGTAATTGTCTATAACGTGCCGGGAAGAACTGCAAGTAATATGTTGCCTTCCACGGTAATTCGTTTGGCAAATGATTTCAAAAATATTATTGGTATTAAAGAAGCAGCTGGAGATATTGTCCAAGCAATGAAATTAATTCAAAACAAACCGGAAGGATTTTTAGTAATTTCAGGAGATGATATGATTACGTTACCGATGGTTTTAGCTGGAGGAGCAGGAGTTATTTCGGTAATTGGTGAAGGCTTTCCAAGAGAATTTTCGGAAATGGTGCGCTTAGGATTACAACGAAAAGTAGACGAAGCTTATAAATTGCATTATTTACTTGCTGATAGTATTGACATGATTTTTGAACAAGGCAATCCTGGAGGAATTAAAGAAGTCTTTAAATCATTGGGTTTATCGGAAAACACACTTCGATTACCTCTTGTAAATGTAAATGACGATTTAGCGAATAGATTGCATAATTTTACAAAAAAGCTACGCTAAAAAAAGATTTTTATTGTAAGTAAATAATATCTAAATTTGCAGTTGCTTTTTTAGGTATCAATAGTAATGATATTTTCAAAGTTAAAAATAAAAAAAATGATTAAAATTTTTAGTTTCATTCTTACCCTCTTATTTATTGCTTCTTGCAGTCAGTATCAAAAAGCATTAAAGTCTGATGATGTGGCTGTAAAAACAGAAGCTGCCAATAAAATGTATGAAGGTGGAAAATATTTAAAAGCCATCCGTTTATATGAACAAGTAGCTCCTGCCTATAAAGGAAAACCGCAAGCAGAGCGTTTGTTTTACATGTATTCAAAATCGTTATACAATACCAAACAATATTATTTAGCGGGTTACCAATTTGAAAATTTTGCCGCCAGTTACCCTAAAAGTGAAAAAAGAGAAGAAGCTTCATTTTTAGCTTCAGAATGTTTTTATAAACTTTCACCTGTTTATAGCTTAGATCAAACGGATACTGATAAAGCATTGGAAAAAGTGCAAAAATTTATTGATACTTATCCAAATTCTGAATACATGACAAAAGCAAATGAATATGTAAAGGAATTAAGAGAAAAACTAGAAAAGAAGGCATTTGAAATAGCTAAACAATACAATAGTATTTCAGATTTTAAAGCCGCTTTAAAAGCTTTTGATAATTTTATTACTGATTTTCC
>NZ_JBIIWV010000109.1:0-6977 GCF_044338735.1 Flavobacterium sp.
CAGTTTCAAATGCATTAACTTTAAATTGTTTGAGGAGTTCTTCATTCGTTAAAAGCAAAATGGCATCTCGACTCATTTTTTTTACATTGCCTACATCGCTTAAATAACCAGAATATCCATCTTTATTTACTTCAGGTAAACCTCCTGAATTACTTGAAATAACTGGTACTCCACAAGCCATGGCTTCTAAAGCCGCTAACCCAAAACTTTCGGTTTCAGAAGGAAGTAAAAATAAATCTGAAAAACGTAAAATTTTATCGATTTCATTACTATTTCCAAAGAAGATCACTTTATGTTGAATACCTAATTGTTGACATAAATTTTCTGCTTGTTCTTTTTCTGGCCCTTCACCTACCATCATTAATTTAGATGGCACTTCTTTCTGAATTTCATTAAATATCTTAACTACATCTTTAATTCGCTTTACTTTTCTAAAATTGGAAATATGAGTTACAATTTTTTCATTTTCTGTTGCCATCAAAGCACGTTGACACGGATTGTTTTCTTGTGAATTTTCTTTAAATAATTCAATAAAATTTGGGATAACCACAATATCATTTGTAATGTCAAATAAACGATACGTATCGTCTTTCAAACTTTGTGAAACACTGGTAACCACATCTGATTTATTGATGCTAAAACTCACCGCAGGCTTATAAAATGGATGATTTCCTACTAATGTAATATCGGTTCCGTGCAATGTAGTTACCATAGGTATGTGAATTCCTTCGTCAGCTAACATTTGTTTGGCCATATAACCCGCATAAGCATGAGGAATGGCATAATGAACGTGCAAAACATCAATTTTATACAATTTAACCATGTCTACCAACTTGCTCGAAAGTGCTAATTCATAGGGTTGGTAATGAAATAATGGATATTCAGGAACATGTACTTCGTGATAATGCACATTTGGGTTCAACAAGGCTAAACGCACTGGCTGACTGTAAGTAATGAAATGAATTTCGTGTCCTCTTTTAGCTAATTCTAAACCAAGTTCAGTAGCAACAACGCCACTTCCGCCAAATGTAGGATAACAAACTATTGCAATTTTCATTTGTTTATAATTTGAATTAAAATTACCACTTCTAAATTGGGTAATAATAAAATATATGTTAATTTATTTATTGAAGGCTACTTCATAGGTTTTAATCCATTCGGCAACCGACATTTTTCTTGCTAATTCTCCAATTAATTCGAAGGGAATATTTTCTGGTTTTTTTATTCGAAAACAGCTTTTTCCAATATCTAATTTTTGTTTGGAATGTTTCGGATATTCTGCTACAAACCAATTATACAATTCAGGTTTTGCATAAATTCCCATATGATAAAAATTGATGCTATTTTTTTGACTTGCGAATGACATAAAAGGCAAAGGCAATTCAGGCGAACAATGATACCCTTTTGGGTAAATAGAATGCGGAACAACATATCCAATCATACAATAACTAATTTCTTCTTGAAAACCTTCTGGAAGATTTTTTAAAATTATAGCTCTTAGTTGCTGTAATGCTGTTCTTCTATCCTCCGGAACTTCGTTGATGTATTGATCTACTGATGTTGCTTTTGAAGTCATATTAATGAATTATTGCTTCATAAATTACTTTTTGAATATTTTCTCTGATATTTTCCTTTGATAACTTGTTTGATGCATTTGAATCAGGATAGGTTCTGTTGGATAAAAACACATATACAATCTCTTGTTCTGGATCTGCCCAAGTCATGGTTCCAGTAAAGCCCGTGTGACCAAAACTTGTTAACGAAACACATCCACATGTAGGCCCTTCAGAACCTAATTGTGGTTTATCAAAACCAACTCCTCTTCTATTTCCATCTTTGCAAAAATAACAGGTATTAAATTTTTGCAAGGTTGCTGCTGTAATAAATTGCTTACCACCATAACTTCCTTTCTGTAAGTACATTTGCATCACTTTAGCAATGTCTAAAGCATTGGAAAACAATCCTGCGTGACCCGAAATTCCGCCCTGCATGGCAGCAGCCATATCGTGAACATAACCATGAATAAGTTGGTATCTAAAATAGTTGTCGTTTTCAGTAGGAATAACAACACTCTTATCAAATTGCTGCAACGGATTGTAAGTAATTGAAGTTGCTCCTATTTCGTTGTAAAAATTATTCTTTGCCAAATATTCTAGCGATTTTTCATTTTTCTTTTCTAAATATTCTTTGAATAAAATAAAGGAAAAATCACTGTATTTATATTGCTTTTTTGCCAATAAAGGACTGTCTGCTATAGCTTTTATAATGGTATCGTTATAGTCTCTTCTTAAATATAAATCTTCGGCAACTTTTATTTGAAATTCAACTGTTGGTCTAGTTCTATAATATTTCTCACTAGGTCGATTTAAACTATCTAATGTTGCTTTGTAGAACGGAATCCACGGTTGAAAACGCGCTTGATGTGTTAACATATCTAAAACCGTTGCATCTTCTTTATTCGAACCTCTAAAAACTGGCAACATCGATTTTAATTTGGTTTCCAATGTTATATTTTCTTTATCAAATTCTAACATCACATTTGGTAATGTGGCAATAATTTTTGTTAATGAAGCAATATCATACAAATCGGTGTTTTGAACTTTTATTGCACCTTCTTCATAAGTATGATTTCCAAATGATTTCTGATAGATTACTTTTCCTTTTCTAGCAACAACTACTTGTAAACCAGGTGTCATTTTTTTATCAATCGCATAAGCAGCAATCGAATCTATTTTGGTTAAAATTTTAGAATTCATCCCAACATTTTCAGGCACTTCAAAACCTAAACGCTCAATGGCTAGTGTTTCAATTCCTTCATTGACTTTAAAATGTTCTTCTATTGAAACAGGCAATTTTCCTTTTGCACCAAGAGCTCCAAAAATAACTTGAGGTACTACCGTTTGTGCAATAGCATTATTTTGATACCCTACAATAATGGATTCAATTGACTCGAAATTTTTTATGTTTAATAACGAATAAGGTTTGGTGAAAAATGATAAAATAACATCATTTTGCTTTGCAATTTGGTTAATCCAAAGTAATTCTCTAAACGTTAAATTATGATTTCTCCAAGCACCATCCGATTTATGATAACCAATAATAACCTTTGTATAATCTTGTAATTCTACTAATGCTGAATCTAAATTTTTAGTAGTAATTTCGGTTATCGAGGTATAATTTTTAAGCTTTGTTAGAAATACATCCGAAGTGTCATTTCCTAATTTTACGTAGGCAATTTTCTCTTTATTTAATTGTGCTAACGGAATTGATTTGGTTTCATTTTTTATAACCGTTACGGCATTTTCATACAACTGATAATTTAATGCTTCATATTCAATTGCATTTAAATCTTGGTACAAATTCTCTAAAACTATCGGTTGATAGTTTTGTAAATTGGCCTTGTATTTATAAGCTAAAATTTTCCTTACCGAATAAGCTAAACGATCTTCAGTTAATCGTCCATCAGCTTTTGCTTCATTAAATTTTTTAATAGCAACCGGTACATTTTCAGAAAAAAGCAATACATCGTTACCTGCTAAAAAAGCTTCTAAATCAATATCACCGGGTTTTTTAAAATTACTAGCCCCTTTCATATTGAGTGCATCAGTAAAAATTAATCCTTCAAACTGTAATTCATTTTTTAGAATATTGGTCACCACATTGTAAGAAATCGATGTTGGAAAATTTTCTCTCGGTTCAATACTTGGCACATTCAAATGCGCAACCATTATGCTTGTTAATCCATTTTTAATCAATTCTTTGTATGGATACAATTCCACTTCATCTAATCTGTTTTTATCAAAGGAAACGATAGGTAATGTATGATGTGAATCGGTAGAGGTATCTCCATGACCTGGAAAATGTTTTGCAGTTGCATAAACTCCTTCATCTTGTAAACCTTTCATTAAAGCTAATGCTCTAAGGGTGACATTTTCTTTGGTTTCTCCAAAAGAACGATTGCCAATAATAGGATTTTTAGGATTAGTGTTAATATCTACAACAGGAGCAAAATTGAAATGAATTCCCATTCGCTTGGATTGTTTTGCCATTTGATTTCCTGCCTTTTCAATCAAATTCATATCTTGAACGGCGCCAAGCGTCATATTCCAAGGATATCGAAAGGTAGAATCTAAACGCATGCTTAGCCCCCATTCTGCATCAATTCCAATAAACAAAGGTACTTTAGATTTTGCTTGATAACGATTCGTAAGTTTTGCTTGGCGCATTGGTCCTCCTTGAAAAAAGATTAACCCACCAATTTTATTTTCTTCAATTAATTTATCAATTGATTTATTATAAGCTTCGTCTTTATTTGAATAAGCAGCTACCATAAACAATTGCCCTACTTTTTCATCAAATGAAAGTTGGTTATAAACACTATCAACCCAAATTTCACGAGAAAGATTTGATTTTTTTTGTCCAAATGAAACAACTGTAATAAATAAAAAAACGAATATATATCGCATGTAATCAATGTTTTTGTAATAAAAAAATCATCATTAAAGTTGAACTAATGATGATTTTCAAATATAGTGTAAATATTCTTTTTAGAAAAATCTATTGTGCCAACTTTCACTAGCAGGAACTTCCCAAAAATCTTGCCATTCTCCAACTGTGTTGACTAAATTATTAAAAACAACAGTATTAGCAGAAACCGCTTTTTCTTTGGCTAATTTTTTAAACTCTAATAGAGTCTTGAAAGTAACGTGTTCACCCATTTTAAAAGTCACATTCATTTTATCTAATAAATCAACAGCATATTTTTGCTCTAATTGTTGAATAAATTGAACCGAGGCATCTATTGAACATCCTGTGGCGGCTTGAACTTCTTGATTAACAGCAATAATAATAAAACGATTGTATTTTGTAACAAAAGAGGCTTCTAGTGCGTGCCCGTGAGCACTCCAATTTTCTATAAATGATCCTAAATCTCGTTCAATATCTTGAATTTCTTCGTCAGAAAATTTCCTATTAGATTGATAAATCCAAACTTTAGCTTCTTCTGGTAAGGTATCAAAGGGTACGTACATTATTATTTTTTGATTATATCGGTTACTACTTTATAAGATATAAATTTCGATAATTTAGCATCATATAATTCTAATTCATAATAATAAATTTCTACAGCGTCATTTACTTTTACTACTTTATCAGTTAATAAAAAAGAATTTTCAAAACTACTCAACAAAATAAAGTGATTCATTTTTCCTGAATCTTCTTTAACTGAAAATGTTAAAAATTGTTCCGATTTTATTTCTGTAAGTTGACCAGTAATCATTTCATCAGGCGTTTCTTCTACAACTTCCTGATTTTCAGAATCCTCATCAAACATAAATTTAAAAATTGCAGGACAAGTTTTAGCCATTTCTTTGCCAACATCATAGCCTAATTCTTCCATCTTTTTTTCATCATTAATTACATCTTTTCCATAATGTCTATCAACATCTTTTTCAAAAGCATTAATCGCTTCAATAATGCAAAGCCCTAAAGTCATTTCAAAATTATCTTTTGAAATTTCTTCTTTATTTGCGCATTCACAAGATTTTTCAGACATTTTTACAGCAAGTTCTTCCTTTGATAATTTTTGAGCAAAAACAGAACTAGAGGAAACAATTAGAAGAAGTAATATAATTTTTTTCATCATTTTAATATTTATTATTAGTAAATGTATATTTTGTGTAGTTTATAGTGATTTAAGCCTGTTTTAATTATAAATCGTGAGCATTAGCAATTAATTCGGCAATGTCATAAATTTTAACATCACTTTCTTTCTCTTTATGTTTAATTCCATCGGTCAACATGGTATTACAAAAAGGACAACCTGCAGCTATAATATCGGATTGCGTTGCTAGGGCATCTTCTGTTCTTTCAATATTGATGTCTTTATTTCCTTTTTCGGGTTCTTTAAACATTTGAGCTCCACCTGCTCCACAACATAAACCATTAGCTCGAGATCGTTTCATTTCAACTAATTCGGCATCTAATTTTTGAATTAATTCACGAGGCGCTTCATAAATATTATTAGCGCGTCCTAAATAACAAGGATCATGAAATGTAATGCGTTTTCCTTTAAATTGACCTCCTTCAATCGTTAATTTACCTTCGTTTAATAATGACTTAATGAACTCAGTATGATGCAAAACTTCATAGTTTCCGCCTAATTCTGGATATTCATTTTTTAATGTATTGAAACAATGAGGACATGCTGTAACAATTCGCTTCACTTCATAGGAATTCATTACCTCAATATTAGTCACGGCTTGCATTTGAAACAAGAATTCATTTCCTGCTCTTTTTGCTGGATCGCCAGTGCAACTTTCTTCGGTTCCTAAAACTGCGAATGAAACATTGGCACTGTTTAAAATCTTTACAAAAGCTTTTGTAATTTTTTTTGCTCTATCATCAAAACTTCCAGCACATCCTACCCAAAACAAAACATCAGGCTGTTTGCCTTGTGCCATCATTTCGGACATAGTAGGAACTAATAAATTTTCTGACATAATTATAAATTATAAAATTAAAAGTAGTTGATTTTACACGTTTTATAAACTTAACATTATTACTTAATTAGTATTGATTTCCGTCATCAAATACCTGAATGGTTACTTCTTTGTCAATTAAATCGGTAAATTTACCGTTGTAGCGAGTAGCTTTAACCAAATGATTATCAATCCAATGGTAATTTCCTCCTCTAGGTTTTCCCATTAGCATTCCGTGATATTTAAATCCATGTAATTTCAACCAATCTTCGGTAACTGCTCTATGCGATTCGGTACGTGAGGTAAAAAAGAAAATAATATGTCCTTCATCATACCATTTATTGAGAGTTATCAATGCGTCGGGATAAACCGCAGCGGTAACCATTCTTTCTGGTTCCTCATTTGGAATATCATCACAAATAGTTCCATCTATATCAATTAAATAATTTTTAATGCCTTCAGGTAAAATAGGACTTAATTGTTCTCCATTTACAGATA
>NZ_JBIIWV010000110.1:0-6930 GCF_044338735.1 Flavobacterium sp.
AAGCGATGGGAATGACGATGTCTAAACAAATCGTTAACGAAAAAGAAGCTTATGCTATGCAACAAGGTCAACGTAAAGATTTTACAGGTGACGAATTAAAAGAAATGCAAGCCGAAGCAAATACATTCAAGGAATTAGCATTGTTAACCGATAAAGAAATAAGCCTAACAGGAATCGAAAATATTAACGGTGCCGATGCTTATGCTCTTAAAAACGGAAAAGCTACTTTATATTATGATGTAAAAACAGGATTTAAAATTGCCGAGTCTAAAGAAATGGAACAAAGAGGTCAAAAAATGACTCAAACAACTTATTTCCAAGACTACAAAGACGTTAAAGGATTGAAATTTCCTTATAAAATAATAATGAATGTTGGTATCGAAATTGAATTAACAACTACCGAAGTTAAAATCAATGAAGGGGTAACTGATGCCGATTTTAAATAATTAGTATCTCTATTAATAAACTAAAGCGCTCAAGAAATTGGGTGCTTTTTTGTTTAATAATTTAAAAAAAAGTATTATTAATTAAAATAAATTGTATATTTGATATTATTCATAATATCCTATAAACATGAAGCAAAAAATCTTAAAAAACTCCCTACTCTTATTCCTTATCGGAATAATTATGATATCTTGTGAATTGCAAGAAGAAGCAATTCATCAACACGAACACAATTCAAATGTCAAATTATATGAGATGAAATTTGAAGAACTAATGACAAACAAAAGATTTGTTACTTCATTTTCTAAATTGCCTAAAAGCAAAAAAAGCTTAACTACTGCCACTGTAGGTAGAACAGTAATGGAAAATGAATATGGTTTTACTATTGCTAACAAACCTGCAAAAGTTATTGAAGACAACGGAGAAACCTCTTACACCTTTTTAATAACACGGGACTCTACTGATGCTAATAGTTTTGAAAACCTAGTGATTCAAACAGATTCTACAAATACTACTAAAGCTGTTATTATAAAGTATAACTTAACCTCACCCATTACAAGTTCAGCAGATGATTCCTACTCGTTTACTTACAATAGAGAAATTACACCTATAGTGTATAACAATACAACTGTAAGTGAAACTTCAAAAATGGTAATTGTTTGCTATTGGGTTTACTCACTTGTTTGTAACAATACAAGAACAGGTGAAATTGGCCCTGAACATATAGCGGGTCCCAATTGCGGAAGAACTTACTACAATTGGACAGAAGAATGCTTTAGCTTTGACGATGGGATATCTAATGGTGGTGGCGGAGGTAGCTCATATAGTGGTGGACATGGTGGAACAGGAGGGGCAAATTCTATTAATACTAGCCCCGTGAATAATTGTATTACAGGCAATTGTATTGAGGCAAACCCAACAGATCCGTGCTTAAATGCAAATACTGCCGTTGCAAATACAAACGCACTATTTAATACACCACAAGTACAACAAGGCATGAACACAGTTTTGTCAACAAAATTAAATAATCCTGCAACAAATAATGTTGAATGGGCTGTTGCAATTGGTCAAACAACTGCAGGGTTTACTGTAACTCCTGTTGCAGGTGGTGTTAGTAATGAAACTGCAAGTGTTCCTGTTTCTCAAGTAGTTGGAACGTATGTAGCAGATGGTCATAATCATCCAAATGGATATCCTGCTGACCCATCGGCAGGGGATTTATACGGAATGTTAAACTCAATGCAAGTTAACACCAATTTAAAATATCGATTTGTGTATGCTAATAATATTGATGAAAACGGCAATCCTTTTATTGATGTATATGTTTTAATAGTTACCGACCCTAATGCGGCTCAAGCGTTTTTAGATAGTTTTCCAAAAAGTGAAAATTATGATAATGAAACACGTAGTTTTAAAAGATATTCTGAACTAGGAACTGATTATTTTAATGTTAGAAAATCTTATGGGAATGGCTTTTTCTCGGATTTATCTGATGAAGTATATAATGGAGACGTTATTGGTATGGCATATATTTTAGATAAATACAATTCTGGTATGTGCGTAGCAAAAAAAGATGCAAACGGCAATTTTAAAAAAATAAACGCTACTTTAGGAAAAACAACTAACTTTTATGGTGAAGAAGTTGATAAAGTAATAATCACTAAATGTCAATAAATAATCTAAAAAATAAAATTATGAAAACAATTCAAAAAATCATTTTAATTCTAATTTTAAGTACTAGTTATAACTGCAAAGCACAAAGAATAAACGATACTGCCTATATTAATTATTATAATGATGTTAGCAGTAAATTAAACACAATGGCAACCACTAAAACACAATTTTATGGGCAAAATTTCTCTGCTTTTTACACAGCAATACTCAATAATAATTTAACAATAATAAGCATTGGTGTAAGTCCTAAAATGGCTAATAGCAGACAAGATTATGTTTTAACATTAGAATTTGCAAAAAATAGTATGGTTAGATATGGCATAGACAGAGGGTATCAACATCCTTTAATTGATATTACATTTACCAATGCTATTCCTGCTGAAATAAAAGATATGCTACTGCAATACAAAGGCTATTGGAATGCTACTTACCAGCAGTTTTTTTCAAACATGGTTATAGAAAATATTGCTTTTGGTGGTACAAACGGTTACAATAGCCCTAATAGGGTGCCTCGTTAGTTTATGAAAAATGTATCTAAATTAATCTTATTCTTGTTTGTGTTTATTAGCTTTAATTGCAAAGCACAAAGAATAAACAATACTGCCTATATTAATTATTATAACAGCGTAGTGCCTACACTTAATGCAATGGCAACCACTAAAACACAATATTATGGGCAAAATTTCTCTGCTTTTTACCCCCGCTCATGCGCGAATCCTTTCGCGTGGTGATACTAATAAAATAAAATCATTATTCAAGAGTTAAATTATTAAATGTTTTATCAAATAAAATACTATATAGCTGCAAGTTAAGCCACGCGAAAGGATTCGCGCGTCAGCAAGGGATTAAGCGCTCAAGAAATTGGGCGCTTTTTTTATTTTCTACTCGAAAAATAAACCCCAATCAACACAATTAATGCGCCCGCAATTTGCAATAAAGTCAAAGTTTCATTCATGAATAAAGAACCTAAAAATATGGCTACTAATGGAATAATATAGGTTACTGAAGAAGCAAAAACAGGCGAAGATAATTGAATCAATTTAAAAAATAAAATGTTAGACAAACCCGTGCCAATAATTCCTAAAACGGCTATATATCCTAAAGAATTTTGCACTTTTTCTTGGCCAACTATTTCAAAAAAACCGGTGAAATACAATACGATTAATGCTGGAACAAACATAACCACAAAATTTCCAGTACTTATAGTTAACGGTTTTAAATCGGATAAATATTTTTTAATCAGGTTGACGTTGATTCCATAAAAAATAGAAGCAATCACAATTAATATTGCATAATAATAATTTTCGGTGGTGTTTGCTTCACTGCCCGATAAGACCAATAAAGCACAACCTACAAAACCAATAATTACCCCAAAAATTTGTCTTCGTTGTACGTCTAATCCAAAGAAAAACATTCCTACCAACAATGTATTTAATGGCGTTAATGAATTTAATATTGCACTAACCGAACCATCAATTTTTGAGAGTGCAATGGCAAATAAAAAAGCAGGAACAAAGGTGCCAAATATAGAAGTCAACGCAATGTATTTCCATTTATACAACGGAATTTTAGCAATTTCTTTACCTCCTACTAAAAATAAAAACCCTGCCGCAAATAGAATACGTAAACTTCCTAATTGAATAGCGCTTACTCCTTTTAAACCAAACTGCATTAGAATAAACGAGCTGCCCCAAACACAACCTAAAAAGGCCAACAAATACCATTTTGTACTATTCTTCTCCATTATAAAAATTTCTTTGCCAAAATTGAGTTTTTATTTTTAAAAACGCACTATGATTTTTTGTAAATTTGTATCGACTTAATAAAGAGTTAATTAATAGTTATACAATCTGATGAAAAATAGTAGAACCATAGCTTTTGCTTTACTAATTATTCTTTTTACGGGAAGTTGCAAGAAAGAGACAATTATTGAAGCCAAAAAAGTAACTAAAACCGAAATTACTGCAGAAAATTTAGAAACAGCAAACTTTACCATTAATGGCATGACCTGTGCCGTTGGATGTGCAAAAACAATAGAAAGCAAACTAAACGAAACTGATGGAGTCAATGAAGCGGTTGTAGATTTTGAAAGCAAAATTGCTACCGTATCTTATGATAAAACAAAACTAAATGTAACTTCTTTAACTTCAACCATTGAAAAAGTGGCAGGTGGAGACGCTTACAAAGTGAGTAAGGCTGAAGTTAAATCGGTGAAATAAACTCGTATAAATTTAAAAAAAGCACTTAATTAAGTGCTTTTTTTTATTTCCAAGTCATGGTTTCCATAATTCTTCGCATATCGTCTTGCACATATTTTGTTGCAGGCAATATCGAATCATAATTTGGTTTTGCATAAAAATAAACACTTCCTGTCATAAAATGTTTCGTGCTGTCAGTAGCATAAAACAAGGCATTCGTTGCTGCGTTACCACCCACTTTATAAAACATTCCAAAAACCTTTTTATTGGGATTAACAAACGGTTGTTCTTCTATGTCGTCTGCTTTTAATGTATGCAGTTTGTAAGTCAAATTTTGTGCGTCTTGCAATAATTTATCAATATCATTATGCACCACTTTATAGGTTAAATACACCGTAGCTTTCATTTTAGGATAATGAATTTCATAAGAACAACTTGTATGAGTAAGATTTGCTAATGAATTTACTTCAAAAGAAAAAGGGCAATTGGTGGTTAAAGCTGCATATTGAGGCGCAGGATATTCTAAACTCAATTGACTATTAGGCTTAGGGACAACTTCGTCTTTACAAGAAAAAAATCCCAAGGCAAGAATTAGGATTAGATATTTAGTAAATTGTAATTTCATAGTATTAAAACGACAAAATCTCGATTTTATGCTATTTTTTTGAATTTTTATCATTAAAACGGAGCGTCTTCTGGTGCGCTTCCTGATGGAAGAGACGATTTTCCTAAATCTGTATCTTTTTTAGTCGTTAAAAAAGTAAATTCAGTAACTTGAATTTCGGTAGTATATTTTGTTGCTCCATCTTCAGCTTGCCATTGACGCGATTTAATTCGGCCTTCAATATAAATTTTATCTCCTTTAGAAAGATATTTTTCGCAAATTTCGGCTGCTTTATTTCGCACAACAATATTATGCCATTCGGTTGAAGTAATTTTTTCACCCGAAGTTTTATTGATGTAAACTTCGTTTGTAGCTAATGGAAATCTTCCGATACAATTTCCGCCTTCAAAGTAATGCATTTTAATTTCGTCCCCTAAATGACCAATCAAAATGACTTTGTTTAATGTTCCGTTCATGGCTTATACCTTTTTTATGTTATTCAAAAGTAATAATTTATAATGAATTAAAATCATGAGATTGCATAAAATTATGAATAACAATAGGAAATGGTAATTTTTGAATCTCAGAAAATGGCTGAGAACCGCTGATTTTTTGATCAAAATTTAATTGAAAAAAACGAATGTGTAATTTTTGATGCGATAATTTATGCTGAATAACATCGTTATTTAAAAGAATAATTTCTTTTAATAGTTGATCATAGAACTTTGTCGACTTCAATTCAATCATAAAATCAATTTCAGAAATCAATTCGTCAGTTTCAATTAATGGAAATTCGTATAAATTTTCCCAAATTCCTTTTCCCTCTCGCTTTTGAACTACAAAATTTCCTTGAATATCTTTTAAAATTAAATAATTAAAATATTTATTAGTAACCTTGGTTTTTTTGGACTTTACTGGAAGGATGTTAACTTTTTTATGTTGCAATGCCGCACACGAAGAAGAAAAAATACAATTTTCGCAATTTGGATTTTTAGGAACACATTGTAAAGCGCCAAACTCCATAATTGCCTGATTGAATAGAGCAGCATTATTTTTAGGCAATAACTCTTGGGCTAAAATTTGAAATTCTTTTTTGGTTTTTCCATCCGAAATATCGTTATCCAGATTAAAATAACGACTTAACACTCTAAAAACATTTCCATCAACCACAGCTACTGGTTCGTTATAAGCAAAAGAGGCAATTGCGGCAGCGGTATATTCGCCAATTCCTTTTAACTGAAGCAATTCTTTATAATTTGATGGAAAATTTCCGTTTAGATTAGTTGCAATGTGTTTTGCAGTTGCGTGTAAATTTCTAGCCCTCGAATAATATCCTAATCCTTGCCATAATTTCAAAACTTGCTCTTCTTCTGCATTTGCTAAATCAAAAACCGTAGGAAAAGCCTCCATAAAAGCCAAATAATAAGGCAATCCTTGAGCAACTCGTGTTTGCTGCAACATGATTTCGGAAAGCCAAATAGGATATGGATTTACGGTGTTTCGCCAAGGTAAATCGCGCTTATTCAGCAAATACCATTTAACTAAAGAGTTAGAAAATTCCATTTTTTTAATTTGATCAACAAAAATAAATCTTTAGTAATTAAAATTTAATCAATTATGGTTGAATTATTATTTTTTTAATTCTTATATTTGCAAACTCAAAAAAATACACAATATAAATACGAAAGAAAATGACGAAAGCAGATATCGTAGCTAAAATTTCAGAAAAATTAGGTCTTGAAAAAGGTGATGTTCAAGCCACTGTTGAAACTTTTATGGAAGAAGTAAAAAATTCATTAGAATCTGGTGATAATGTTTACTTAAGAGGTTTTGGAAGTTTTATTATTAAAACTAGAGCCGAAAAAACAGGAAGAAACATATCTAAAAACACTACAATTAAAATTCCGGCACATAACATACCAGCATTTAAACCTGCTAAGGTTTTTGTAGAAAGCATTAAAGAAAAAACAGAAGTTACAGTATAAAATAAATTATTAATCTAAACACCAA
>NZ_JBIIWV010000111.1:0-6830 GCF_044338735.1 Flavobacterium sp.
TTAATGATTTTTCAGAAAACAATACAATAACCGTTGATTATACTGGGATAAGCACTTATGTTTTTTCATTGGATGGAACAAATTACCAAAGTTCACCAACTTTCACAAACCTAATCGAAGGAGCCTACACCGTTTATGTAAAAGACACTAAAAATTGTGGAGTTGTTCCCGCTACGTTTTATATTTTAGATTATCCAAAGTTTTTCACTCCAAATGGCGACGGAATTAATGATTTTTGGAGCATAAAAAACCATAACCAACGTAACTTACAAAATGGCACCATTGAAATTTTTGATCGATATGGAAAGCTAATTCATCAAATTAATGCACAAAATCAAGTTTGGGACGGAACATTCAATGGCGTTAACTTACCTAGTTCAGATTATTGGTTTCAAATGAAAATTAGGGAAGATAAAATCATCAAAGGTCATTTTTCTCTAAATCGTTAGGCATAATTATTGCACAATAGCTTACAAAATAATATATTCGCAGTATGATGCAAACAAACGAAATCGAAGCGATTAAATCACTTTTAGCTACTCCAAAAAAAATAGGGATTATTCCACATAGAAATCCAGATGGAGACGCTATGGGATCAACTTTAGGACTATATCATATCTTAAAGCAATTACAACATGAGGTCTTGGTGATAGCGCCTAATGAATTTCCTGAATTCTTAGCTTGGTTACCTGAAAGTGAAAATATCATGATTTTTGAAAGAAATATAGAGCAGTCTAAAACTTTTTTAGAAAAATGTGATCTTATTTTTACACTCGATTTTAATGCAATACACCGCACAGGCGAAGCTATGGAAAAGGTTTTTGAAACATTAACAGCTACAAGCATCATGATTGATCATCATCAATTTCCCGATGATTATGCCACTTATACTTTTTCAGACACAGCTTATGGATCTACGTGCCAAATGATTTATGATTTTATATACCAATTAGGTTTTGAAAACTACATCAATAAAACCGTTGCCACATGCTTATATACAGGAATTGTTACTGATTCTGGAAGTTTTCGTTTCCCAAAAACAACCAGTAAAACGCATCTATGTGTTGCCGATTTAATTGACAGAGGAATTAGTAATAGTGAAATTCACAATTTATTATTTGATAATTCTAATTATAATCGTTTGTTATTATTAGGCAAAGCATTACAAAATTTAAAAATTTTAGACCAATATAAAACGTCATACATCACCTTAAGTCAAGAAGAATTAGACGCATTTGGACATCAAAAAGGAGACACCGAAGGTATTGTAAATTATGGTTTAAGCATTAACGGAATTGATTTTACGGCGATTTTCATTGAAAATAAAGAAGAAGGAATCATCAAAATTTCGTTTCGATCTCAAGGCGATTTTGACGTCAATCAATTTGCTAGAAATCACTTCAATGGTGGTGGACACATCAATGCCGCGGGTGGAAAATCTTTTTCATCTCTTGAAGAAACCGTAAAACAATTTATTGCTATTTTAGCATCTGAAAAAAAATGAAAATGAAAATGAAAATTATAAATATACTAATATTAAGCCTGTTTTTAGTGTTTTTAAATAGTTGTTCACAGCGTCAAGAAGAAGCACGCAGACCTATTTCTCATGCTTCAGGCACTTTTATAAAAGAATCAATAGAGCGCAATAAAAAATTAGTTGCTACCGAAGAAAAAATTATCGATTCCATCATTAAAAATGATACTTTAAAAGAATATCTAGCTTCAAGCAAAGGCTATTGGTATAAATATGAAACAAAATCTGAATTAGAAACCGTTTTTCCAAAAAGAGGCGATATTGTATACTATGAATATGAAATTAAAGATTTAGAAAATACCATAATTTATACCAAAGAGGAAACCAAACCTCAAGAATATTATGTTGACAAAGAAAATATCATGATAGGGTTACGAGATGGCATCAAATTAATGAAAAAAGGCGAAACCATTTCTTTTCTTTTTCCTTCGCACATGGCCTATGGATACCATGGCGATGATGATAAAATAGGAACTAACCAGCCTATTATTTGTACAGTAACGTTGAACGATATAAAATTAGATACACAAACTAAAAATTAATACCATGAAACCGATTTCTTTTTTACTAGTAAGTTTAGTCACATTATTTTCTGCCTGTACTAAATCTTATGATCATTTAGGCGAAGGTTTGTATGCCGAAATTGAAACTTCAAAAGGAACTATGATTGCCAAATTAGAGTATCAAAAAGTACCCAATACAGTGGCCAATTTTGTTTCATTAACCGAAGGTAAAAATCCTTTTGTAAGTGAAGAATTCAAAGGAAAAGCCTTTTATGATGGATTAACTTTTCATCGGGTTATCACCGATTTTATGGCACAATGTGGCGATCCAAATGGCGATGGTTCAGGAGGTCCTGGTTATAAATTTAAAGATGAATTTCATCCCGATTTAAAACATAACAAAGCAGGAATTCTAGCTATGGCAAATGCTGGACCGGCTACAAATGGTAGTCAGTTTTTTATTACACATAAAGCAACCCCTTGGTTAGACAATATTCACAGTGTTTTTGGCGAAGTTATTGAAGGAATTGAAATTATAAATACTCTTGAAGGTGAAGATGTAATTGAAAAAATTACAATTCTTCGAATAGGAAACGAAGCTAAAAAGTTTGATGCCGTAAAGATTTTTAAAAATTATTATGCAAAACAAGCTAAAGCGCAAAAAGAACTTGAAGAAAAAACAGAAAAAATTAGAACCCAAAAAGCACAAGAATTTGTAGATGTTAAAAAAAATGGCACTAAAACAAAATCAGGTTTAGTTTATAAAATAATTGCAAAGGGTTCGGGTAAAAAACCAACATCGGGAACAAATGTTTTCATTCATTATGCAGGTTATTTAGAAAATGGCCAATTATTTGACACCAGTTATGAAGAAATAGCTAAGCAATTTGGAACATTTGACCCAAATCGTGCTGCACAAAATGGTTATACGCCCATGGCTTCATCTATTGGAAACTTGCGATTTATTCCGGGTTTTAATGAAGGGGTTGAGTTAATGAATTTTGGCGACAAAGCCATCTTCTATATTCCATCACATTTAGGTTATGGCATGCAGGGAGCTGGTGATCTTATTCCAGCAAACGCTAATTTAATATTTGAAATAGAACTTTTAGAAAAATCAACAAACTAAATTATAATAGAATGAAAAAAATAATCTCGCTTACGTTAGCACTTATAGGTTTTAGCACTTTTTGCTTTTCACAAGAGAAAAAAAATGAAGGAATTTTTGCTGAGTTTACTACTTCCAAAGGGGAAATATTGGTACAATTAGAGTATCAAAAAACGCCAATAACTGTTGCAAATTTTGTAACCTTAGCTGAAGGTACAAATTCTCAAGTAACCAATAGTTTAAAAGGAAAGCCATATTATGACGGTTTGAAATTTCATAGAGTAATTTCAGATTTTATGATTCAAGGCGGTTGTCCAAAAGGCGACGGTTCTGGAGATCCAGGTTATAAATTTGACGATGAATTTGTACCCGAATTAAAACATTCAGCCAAAGGAATTTTATCAATGGCAAATGCAGGTCCTAAAACAAATGGTAGTCAATTTTTTATTACTCATAAAGCAACCCCACATTTAGATGGAAGACACACTGTTTTTGGACATGTAACTAGTGGACTTGATGTAGTTGATAAAATTGCTAAAGATGATGTAATTACCTCTGTAAAAATAATTAGAGTAGGAAAAGAAGCTAAAAAATTTGATGCTGAAAAAGTATTTACAGACTATTTTGCTAAGAAAGCAGAAGCCGATAAAATTGAAGCAGAAAAACAAAAAGCAGCAAAAGAAATAGCCTTAAAAGAATTTGAAAATGCTGCTACAACCGTAAGTGGCTTAAAATATATTGTATTACAACAAGGTACAGGAAACAAACCTGTTGCTACGAGTAATGTAAAAGTACATTATACAGGAATTTTACTTGACGGAAAAGTATTTGATAGTAGCGTTCAACGAGGAGAGCCAATTGATTTTGGATTAAACCAAGTGATTAAAGGTTGGACCGAAGGTGTTCAATTGATGCAAGAAGGATCTAAATATAAATTTTACATCCCATCACAATTAGCCTACGGGGAAAGAGGTGCTGGCGGTGTAATTCCACCAAATGCCGATTTAATTTTCGAAGTAGAATTAATTAAGATAAATCAATTATAAATAGAAAAGCCGCTAAGTGATTAGCGGCTTTTTTTATGTTTCAAATATTAAAATTTCCAATCAAATTCGTCTTTATCGCTAAAAACGGCACCAACCTCAATTTTAACAATTTCGTTATAATCAACGTGGATGAATAGCCAATTTTCCTCGTTAAAATAACTCATCATTCCTTCAGAAGTATCGGTTTCAAATGATTTAACTTTATTTTTTTCTAATACCGGATAAACCTCACTCCAATTCTTTCCAATTATAGTCGTGTTAAACAACTTCACAACTGAATTTGTGGTAGTAATATAACCTAATTTAAAGTCTTCTTCTTTATAGAAAATAAGACGCAACTTTCGGGCATTATACATAAAAACAATATTTTCTTCTTCGTCTTTATATTGTGTATCGGGTTTACCCAAAATTTTAATAACATCTTGCTCTTTCATTCCGAAAAGCAAATTGTCAATTCCGTATTTCAATTTAATTTCCATGATTATTTATGCTAAAAAATCCCGATTTTCATCGGGATTTAATTAATTATATTTTAAAACGTTTTCTATCGTTTTCTGTCAAATAAATTTTTCTTAATCGAATAGATTTCGGAGTAACCTCAACATATTCATCTTTTTGAATGTATTCTAAAGCTTCTTCAAGTGAGAAAATAATTGGAGGAATAATTCTCGCTTTTTCATCATTTCCTGAAGAACGTACATTAGACTGTTTTTTAGCTTTAGTAACGTTGATACACATATCATCACCACGAGAGTTTTCACCAATTACCTGACCCTCATAGATCTCAGCATTTGGCTCCACAAAGAATTTACCACGATCTTGTAATTTGTCAATAGAATAAGGAATTGCTTTTCCGTTTTCCATAGAAATTAATGAACCGTTATTTCTACCAGGAATTGCACCTTTAAAAGGTTCATATCCAGTATAACGATGAGCCATAATAGCTTCACCAGCGGTTGCAGTTAACAATTGATTACGCAATCCTATAATTCCACGAGATGGAATATTGAATTTAATAATCATACGCTCACCTTTCGCTTCCATTGATAACATTTCTCCTTTACGGATGGTTACAAATTCAACGGCTCTACCAGATAAATTTTCAGGTAAATCGATTGTTAATTCTTCAATTGGTTCACATTTTTGACCATCAATTTCTTTAATAATAACTTGTGGTTGACCAATTTGCATTTCATACCCTTCGCGTCTCATAGTTTCAATTAAAACCGATAAGTGCAATACACCACGACCAAAAACCATGAATTTATCAGCAGAATCTGTTTCACCTAACTTCATAGCTAAGTTTTTCTCTAATTCTTTTGTTAAACGATCTCTAATGTGTCGTGAGGTTACAAATTTTCCTTCTTTTCCGAAGAAAGGCGAATCATTAATCGTGAACAACATACTCATTGTTGGTTCATCAATTGCAATAGTTTGTAATGCTTCCGGATTTTCAAAATCGGCAACTGTATCACCAATTTCAAAACCTTCAATACCAATAATTGCACAAATATCTCCAGCAATTACTTGATCAACTTTTTTACGACCTAAACCTTCAAAAGTATGTAATTCTTTAACTCTAGATTTTAATATCGTACCATCTCTTTTAACTAAAGAAATTGGCATCCCTTCTTTCAAAACGCCTCTTTCTAATCGACCAATAGCAATACGACCGGTAAATGATGAGAAATCTAAAGAGGTAATTAACATTTGTGGCGTTCCTTCAGAAACTTTTGGTGCTGGAACATGAGCCAAAACCATGTCTAATAAAGGTTCAATATTATCTGTTTGATTTCTAAAATCATCTGACATCCAGTTATTTTTTGCAGAACCGTAGACAGTTGGGAAATCTAACTGCTCTTCGGTAGCACCTAATTCAAACATTAAGTCAAATACTTTTTCATGTACTTCTTCTGGTGTACAATTTTCTTTGTCTACTTTATTAATAACCACACATGGTTTTAAACCTAAGTCAATTGCTTTTTGCAATACAAAACGCGTTTGAGGCATTGGTCCTTCAAAAGCATCTACTAAAAGACATACACCGTCTGCCATATTAAGTACACGTTCTACTTCTCCACCAAAATCGGCGTGACCTGGAGTATCAATAATATTAATTTTAGTTCCTTTATAAATTACCGAAACGTTTTTTGAAGTAATTGTAATACCTCTTTCGCGTTCCAAATCATTATTATCAAGGATTAAGTCTCCAGTATTTTCGTTTTCACGAAATAATTGACAGTGGTACATAATTTTATCAACCAAAGTAGTTTTACCGTGGTCAACGTGTGCAATAATTGCGATGTTTCTAATAGAAGTCATTTAATTTATTTTTGAAAGTGCAAAGGTAATCTTTATTTTAATAAAAACACTATAGAAATCAACTCTTTAGTTTAAATTAAGGATAAGAAAACAATAAAAAAAGCCCTCAAAAAGAGAGCTTTATCTTATTCTACTAGTTACGTACTATAATGAAGCAACGTGTTTAGTTAACTTAGATTTTAAGTTAGAAGCTTTGTTATCATGAATGATATTTTTCTTAGCTAACTTATCAATCATAGAAATTACTGTTGATAATTTTGCAGAAGCCTCAGCTTTGTCAGTAGCTAAACGAATAGCTTTGATTGCATTACGAGTTG
>NZ_JBIIWV010000112.1:0-6798 GCF_044338735.1 Flavobacterium sp.
CTTCCTCAAGTGACCAACATTTATTGAAATTTTTAGCGAAATATTTGATTGCTATTCAACCTGAACTTAACTCAAAAATAACATTTGTTGAAGGAAAATTAGAAGGTTTTGATGCGGTAATAGCCACCGGAAGCAACAACACTGCACGTTATTTTGAATATTATTTTAAAGACAAACCCAGTATCATTCGTAAAAATAGAAATTCGATCGCTGTTTTAAATGGAACAGAAACTCATGAAGAATTAGTAGGTTTAGGTGAAGATATTTTTAGATATTTTGGTTTAGGGTGTCGTAATGTTTCTAAACTATTTGTTCCAAAGGATTATAATTTTGAAGCATTTTTTAAAGCCATGTTTGAATATCGCGAAGTAATTCAATATGAAAAATATGCAAATAATTATGATTACAATAAAGCGGTTTTCTTAATGAGTAACTTCCAACTATTAGATAATGAGTTTTTAACTATCAAAGAAGATACGAGTTACTCCTCGCCTATTTCTTCCGTTTTTTATGAGTTTTACGAAAATTTGGAAGAAGTAAAATCACGATTAAGTAATGATGCAGATCAAATTCAATGCATCGTTTCGAAGAATCTTATTGAAAATTCAATTGTTTTTGGACAAACCCAACAACCAAAACTTTGGGATTATGCCGATAATTTGGATACTTTGGCCTTTTTATCAAAAATATAATTATTTTATTTGTGTTTATTTACAAAATCTACAACGTTTTCGTTAATAACATACTTTAATTATTATTAAAATATAACTCGATTTTAAATTGCGATTTCCGAAATTTGCTTCTTAAGAAACTCATAATGAAAAAACACAACTACAGCGCAGGTCCTTGCATTCTTCCTCAAGAGGTTTTTAAGCAATCAGCGGAAGCTATTTTAGATTTCAACAATTCTGGATTATCTATATTAGAAATTTCGCACAGAAGTAAAGATTTTCTTGCGGTTATGGAAGAAGCTAGAGCATTAGTTTTAGAACTTTTAGGACTAGAAGGCAAAGGATATCAAGCGTTGTTTTTATCTGGTGGTGCTAGTTTAGAATTTTTAATGGTTCCTTATAATGTAATGAAAGTAGACGGTAAAGCCGCATATTTAGACTCGGGAACTTGGGCAAGTAGTGCAATTAAAGAAGCCAAACATTTTGGTGAAACAGTTGTTGTTGCTTCCTCAAAATCAGAAAATTATAATCATATTCCAAAAAACTATACCATTCCTGCTGATGCTTCTTATTTTCACTGCACCAGCAATAATACTATTTTTGGAACCCAAATGAAGTCGTTTCCAAAAACAGCTGCTCCGTTAATATGTGATATGAGTTCCGATATTTTTTCTAAAGCAATAGATTTTTCGCAATTTGATTTGATTTATGCTGGTGCTCAAAAAAATATGGGGCCCGCCGGAACAACTTTAGTCGTAGTCAAAGAAGAAATTTTAGGTAAAACTGGAAGGACTATTCCTAGTATCTTAGATTATCAACAACATATTTCGAAAGAAAGTATGTACAATACACCGCCTGTATTTCCAGTTTACGCTTCTCTTTTAACATTACAATGGTTGAAAAAATTAGGCGGAATAGCTGCTATTGAAAAAATAAACGACGCAAAAGCAAACTTATTATATACAGAAATTGACCGAAATCCTTTATTTATAGGAACGGCTGCCAAAGAAGATAGAAGTACTATGAACGCCACTTTTTTATTAGTAAACGAAGCACATCAGGAAACATTCGATGCCATGTGGAAAGCCGCTGGAATTTCAGGTTTAGCTGGGCACCGCTCTGTTGGTGGTTATCGTGCGTCTATGTACAATGCGCTTCCATTAGAAAGTGTTCAGGTATTAGTAGATGTAATGAGAAATTTAGAAAATAATATTTAGTAATTAGCAATAACATAAAGCATGAAAGTTTTAGCAAACGACGGAATTTCAAAAAGCGGTATTGAAGCGCTAGAAAAAGGTGGATTTGAAGTCATCACTACAAAAGTAGCTCAAGAACAAGTTGCCAATTATATCAATACTCACGACGTAAAAGTCATTTTAGTAAGAAGTGCTACCAAAGTACGCCAAGATATAATAGATGCTTGCCCAGGATTAAAAATTATTGGTCGTGGTGGTGTTGGAATGGATAACATTGATGTAGCTTATGCTCGTGAAAAAGGATTACACGTAATCAATACACCTGCTTCATCTTCTGAAAGTGTTGCCGAACTAGTTTTTGCCCATTTATTTTCTGGAGTGCGATTTTTACATGATGCAAATAGAAATATGCCTTTAGAAGGTGATACCAATTTTGACGGATTGAAAAAAGCCTATGCAAACGGAATCGAACTTCGTGGTAAAACATTGGGAATTGTTGGTTTTGGTCGAATTGGACAAGCAGTTGCAAAAATGGCTTTAGGATTGGGAATGAAAGTAATTGCTACCGATAAATTTGTGAATGAAGCCGTAATTCGTGTTGATTTTTACAACGGACAATTCATTAATGTGGATATTGTAACCGAATCATTAGAAGATATTTTCAAACATTCTGATTTTATTACCTTACATGTTCCAGCACAAGAAGGTTATGTAATTGATAAAGCTGAATTCCAATTAATGAAAGATAATGTGGGTATCGTAAACTGTGCTCGTGGAGGAGTAATTAATGAAGTAGCATTAATAGATGCTTTAGATGAAGGTAAAGTATTATTTGCCGGTTTAGATGTTTTTGAAAATGAACCTACACCAGAAATTCAAATATTAATGCATCCGAAAATTTCATTAACTCCACATATTGGTGCAGCGACTGAAGAAGCTCAAGATCGAATTGGAACCGAATTAGCCGATCAAATTATCAGCTTATTAAAAAATTAATATTTATTCTATAAAATCTATAAAAAAAGCATCGATTGTATTGGTGCTTTTTTTAATTTTGGCTACATTTAAATTGGAAAATAATACGACTTAATATTCTCATGAAAAAACTAAAAGAACGCTGGGGTGTTAAAAGCAATAAACAAATAGTTATTATTTTATTAGTATTTGCAATCACCGGATTTAGTTCGTTACAATTAGCAAAACCTTTTTTAACTTTGATTGGAATTCCCGATACTTTTGAACCGCATTGGTTATATCGCGTGTTACGATTGCTTTTAATTTTTCCAATTTATCAGGTATTATTAGTCTTTGTAGGATATATTTTTGGTCAATTTTCATTTTTCTGGAGTTTTGAGAAAAAAATGTTGGAACGATTAAAATTAGGATTTATCGCTCGTTATATCGATTCGATACTAAAAAAGGAGCCTTAGTTAAAGCTCCTTTTATTATTTTTTGTCGTCTGACTTAATTATGTAGGTGTAAACCCAAGTTATTGTGAAAGTAGGTATAAAATCTAACATTGGAATTATCTCTTCTAAAAAACCAAAAATACCTGCAACTTTTCCTATTGTTCCTTTGTACATATAAGCCAAAAGTAATCCGGAAATAGGTGCCCAAATCACATCAATTCCTTCGCCTAAAAAGGGAACAGTGTAAGAAAGTAAACCTATACCATCAAACAATAAACCTAAAATTAATTTGATGTGTTTACGGTCTTTTTTCGGATTTTGAACAAGATCTGTCATAGTGTAATATTCATATTGAATTTGAATCTCACAAAATGAATGCCAAATTATTCTTTATGAATCATTTTGTAAAAATCATCTCTAAATTCTTTCTGGTTGAAAACACCTCCATATTGTAACGTAGAAGTGTAACTGCTTTCATCCTTAATTCCACGACTCGAAACACACAAATGCGTTGCTTCCATAACAATCATGACGTTATCTGTTTCTAAAACCGATTTTAATTCATTAAAGATTTGCATGATCATTCGCTCTTGAACTTGGGGTCTTCTAGCATAATAATCCACAATGCGATTTAATTTTGACAAACCAATAACTTTTCCTGAAGAAACATAACCAACATGTGCTTTACCTACAATTGGTAAAAAATGGTGCTCACAAGTTGAATTAAAACTAATATTTGCCTCCACCAACATTTTATCATATTGGTACGAATTGTCAAAAACCGAAACTTTAGGCTTATTGGCAGGATTCAATCCCGAAAAAATTTCTTGAACGAACATCTTAGCGACTCTGTGTGGTGTTCCTTGCAAGCTATCATCTGTTAAATCTAAACCTAACTCTTTCATGATAATCTCGAAATGTTGTTCAATAACTTCCATTTTTTGGGCATCAGAACGATGAAAAGCATCTGCACGCATAGGAGTCTCAGCAGAGGTCATTTGATGATTGTCACCTATAATGTCAAATATTTCTTTTTCAATTGTAGTGTTCATATATTATATTTCTTTCTATTTTAATTTCGATCTATAGTACTTATGCAATTTTTCCAATTTTGGAGCAATAACCATTTGGCAATACCCTTGCTCTGCATTTTGATTGTAATAATTTTGATGATAATCTTCAGCAGGGTAAAATGTTGTGGCCGAAGAAATCTTAGTTACAATAGGTTTGTCATATAATTTTTCACTTTGAATAAGTTGAATATATTTTTCAGCTTTTGTTTTTTGATCTTCAGAGTGATAAAAAATTTCGCTTCTATATTGAGTACCAACATCGGCACCTTGTCGGTTTAAAGTTGTTGGGTCGTGTGTACCAAAGAAAACTTCTAATAAATCTTCGTAAGCAACCTCATTTGGATTATACGTAATTTGAATGGCTTCTGCATGTCCTGTTTCTCCTGTACAAATATCCTTGTATGTAGGATTCAAAGTTTTACCACCAATATATCCCGAAACCACTTTTTCAACTCCTTTTAACTCCAAAAAAACAGCTTCTGTACACCAAAAACAACCTCCTGCAAATGTTGCTATTTCCATATTTTTATTTGTTTTTATTTTAATAGGTTCTTTCAAATCGTCTTTCAAAACTCGTTTTTCTTTAGCTGTACAAGAAGAAAAAACTAATCCGAAAATAATTAATAACCCTTTAGCCGACTTTTTCATATACTGCAAATAATAATTTTGTTTAACAAATTTACATAAAAATTAAACACAAAATATTATTTTAACGAAACTTTATTTTTCAGGGCAACAAATAGTTATGGAATTGATTTTTTATTCGGCAAAAATCTTTGTTACTTTGTATAAATGTTCCATTATGATAACGGCAAAAAATCTACATAAATATTACGATTCGCTTCATGTTTTAAAAGGAGTGGATTTGCACATAAAAAAAGGGGAAATCGTATCAATTGTTGGCGCTTCGGGGGCTGGAAAAACAACGTTACTTCAAATTTTAGGCACTTTAGACGAACCTACAAATCAAAATAATACTTCACTAGAAATTAATGGTGCTTCCGTTTTAAATTTAAAAGACAAGGAATTATCAAAATTTAGAAACCACCATTTGGGATTCATTTTTCAGTTTCATCAATTATTACCTGAATTTACTGCAATAGAAAATGTCTGTATTCCTGGCTTAATTGCTCAACGCGATAAAAAAGAAGTTGAAGCTGAAGCCAAAAAATTGCTTACTTATTTAGGCCTAGCCGAAAGGATGCAACATAAACCTAGCGAACTTTCAGGAGGTGAACAACAACGTGTTGCGGTTGCTAGAGCCTTAATCAATAAACCAGTTGTTATTTTTGCCGATGAACCTTCAGGAAATTTAGATAAAACTTCGGCTCAAAACTTACACGAATTGTTTTTTAAATTGCGTGATGAATTTGGACAAACGTTTGTAATTGTTACCCATAACGAAGAATTGGCAAACATGGCTGATCGAAAACTAACGATGGTAGATGGGAATATTGTAACGAGTAACTAATGAATGCCTCGGAACTTAAAGAATTTCTTGACGAAAAAGTCGAATTATACAATAATCCAAATTTCATTGAAAGCGATCCTATTCAAATTCCTCATTCCTATTCATTAAAAGAAGATATTGAAATTGCTGGGTTTTTATCGGCTACTATAGCTTGGGGAAATCGCAAAATGATCATCAACAATGCCACTAAAATGATGGATTTGATGGGAAACTCGCCCTACGATTTTGTCATGAATCATTCGGAAACAGATTTAGAAGCGTTAGAAAATTTTATGCATCGCACGTTTAACGGACAAGATTTCATCGGATTTATGAAAGGCTTGCAACACATTTATCAAAATCACAACGGATTAGAAGCTGTTTTTTCGAAAGAAAATATAACGATGCAACACACCATTTCTGAATTTAAACAGTTATTTTTTGAAGCTCATCATTTGAACCGCACTGAAAAACATATTTCCGATCCACTCAATGGTTCAGCTGCTAAGCGTATTAACATGTATTTACGATGGATGGTGCGAAAAGATACTAAAGGTGTCGATTTTGGTATTTGGAAAACCATTACACCCGCAGCACTTTCTTGCCCACTTGATGTTCATTCGGGTAATGTTGCTCGAAAATTAGGTTTACTCCACCGCACACAAAACGATGCAAAGGCTGTAGCTGAACTCGATGCACAGCTCCGTATTTTAGATACAAACGACCCTGTAAAATATGATTTTGCGTTATTTGGACTTGGCGTTTTTGAAGGGTTTTAAAACAAAAAATCCTGCCGAAACAGGATTTTAGTGGAGAAGATGGGGCTCGAACCCACGACCTCTTGACTGCCAGTCAAGCACTCTAGCCAACTGAGCTACATCCCCAAAATTTTTACGAATATACTATTTTTAACTAAATAATTTTATTCAGATTGATAAAATTGAACTAGTTTTACGATTCTAAAATAAAATCATGCACGCAGATTATATAATTGATGAA
>NZ_JBIIWV010000113.1:0-6793 GCF_044338735.1 Flavobacterium sp.
CCCTTACACCTGATCCTAAACCATTATCATTTTGTGTTATTTGAAGACCTGCTACACGACCTGAAAAAGCCGTTTGAAGATCTATTGGATCTCCTTTTTCTATACTCGTTGCTCTTATAGATGAAACGGCTCCTGTTAAATCCTTTTTCTTGACAGTACCATAACCGATTACTACAACTTCATTCAAAACTTCATTTAATTCTCCAAGAACAATTTTTATAAAATTTCCCTGTATTTTGACTTCTTTTTTGTCAAAGCCTAAACTTGAAACAATTAAGACGTCACCGAATTTTGCGTTTATTTTAAAACCCCCTTCAAAATCGGTTAAAACCCCTGTTTTAGTTCCTTTGACAACTATATTAGCTCCTATCAAGGGCAAACCTTTATCATCATTAACAACTCCTTCAATCGTATTTTGGGAAAACGAGGTTAAGAAAGATGTTAAAAAAATAATTGTTAATAATTTAAATTTCATATTTTTTTGGTTCATTAATAAGTTGTTTTTTTTAAACAAATTTGAATAAATATAAATTTAAATACTGTAAAAATAAATTTTACAAAAGTTAAATTTAAATTTTATTCCATATAAATAATTAGTTAGTATATCAAAATTAAACTTTAAAGACGATTTATGGTAGTACAAAAGTCTCTTTTATAGTGTGAATTCGTCTCAATTAAAACACACTTTGATTTATTTGAATTTGATTAGTCATGTACAACCCCAAAATACAATTATGTCAATAGGGAAATATTTATTAAATAATTGACTATTTTCCAAAAAAAAACTTCCAGTTTCCTAGAAGTTTATTTATTTTTTTGAAAGATTTGGTCTTTATTCTTTACCTTCTTTTTTTTCTTCAGCTTTAGCTTTCTGAATTTCTAGCTGTGCAGGTGTTAATATTTCTTTAATCTTTTTGTTAAGTTCTTTTAATTTAACTTTATTATCATCTGCATGATCTGGATTTTTCTTGCTGTCTTTTCTCAATGCAGATTGTTCTTCAAGAATTGGTTTTAAAAGAGCTTGTTGATTTGTTGTTAAAGATAATTCTGTTGTCATTTTTTGCAACATTTTATCAGCACCACCTTTTTTATCTGCTTCTTGAGCAAATCCATTTAAACTTACAGCTAATAATGCTGCTAAAATTACTTTTTTCATTATTTATTTTTATTTTAAAGTTAATTATGATAAGACACTGATTATATAAAAAAGTTTAATTGAATTTAAGAACTAATTCATTTTTATCTAACCGTTAAATATTATTTCAAAATTATTGCTAAAAAAAACCTATATCAATCTAAAAAGTTCCTTTTATAGTATTTACTTGTTTCAATCAAATACATTTTGGATATGCAAATAAATACTGCACAATAAATTAAGCTAAATTTTGTTAATTAATTTGATGTTAAATTCTTTAATAGTTGCATAATTCAAACTTATTTTGACTGAAGTTTTTTACAAAGTTGATCAAACGATTCTTTGCCCTCGTATTTTATGATTTGAGAATGACGACCTTCTAAAAGCAAAGGACTTGTTTTTCCAAAAGCTTTCAATTCATATTCTTTTAGATTATTACTCCAATTGAAAACCCCAAGATAAATATCCTTATCCTTTCGGGCAATTATCAACTCGAACCCATCCTGCTTGTTAGTTCCATGCTCCCAAAAATCCAACGGCACGGTTTCTTCCATTGCTGGAAATTCAAAAACTTCTTTCACTAATGCTTTACGTTCAGGGCGAAGTGTCATCAAATTATCACTTTGCAATCGGGCAGTGCCGTATAGTTTATTAAAATCGGCCCACATTTGAGCTTCATTCATTGTCATATTGTGCCCGTGTTTTGTATCTTCTTGAGACACTGTTGCGTCTTCATCTATTGCTTCGCGGAAAACAAGGTAATCAGCATCGCCATTGAAAACTTTACCACTCAGAAAAAAGTTACTTAAATTACCTAAACAACGCTCAGGAAAAGCTTGGAAGATAGGATTGATGTCGCCACCAGTTCGCATACCGTCCACAAAACCAATAGTTGGTCCAAAAACAGCAGAACAGCCTAAGAAATAGATGTCATCTCCCATGGCTTCCCGCATGGTTTTCATTCCCAAACGAAAACGTTCTACCCCCGTGATTGTTGGGTCGTAGGCTTTGAAACTTTTAACATGTTTGTTCCTAAGTTTGGTGTCATTCTCGAGGCCGTAACGCATAAAATCCACTTTAAAATAACGAATACCCCAATTATCCTTCATGTTTTTTATGCAATCTGCGATATGTGCTCTTGCTCCTGGATGGGAGTAATCGAAGTAAATATAATGCATGACTTTGTCTGCTTTTTCATTCTCTTCGACCACCAACTTTCCATCTTGATCATGAAGGAAGTACTCTGGATGTGCTTTATATATTTCAGATGCTTCATCACCTCTAAACCCATCAAAATGTATTCCAGGAGTTTTTCCTTCGGCCTTAATTCGGCTAACAATATCCTTGATTCCGCCGGGTAAAAGACCCGGGTTTATAGATTTATAATCTCCTCGTTCGGTCCACCATCCACCATCAATTTGAATCATATTTGCCTCTGGAGCCAATTTATTCAATTGGTCCATATTACCATAAATATCTTTTGGAGTGAATACTCTGCCATAATAATCCCAAGTTGCCCAACCTTTAAAATCGGCGGGCTTGAGTTTGGTAATTTTATTTTCTGCAGCAATCGCTGTTCCAAATTGATCAAGTAATTCAAGCCAGTTGGTAGCGCGTCTAAGTACGATTTGTTCGTATTGTATGGTCTGGCCTGGTTTTAATTGTTTGCCTTCACCGTCAGACCATACTTCGAAAGCTCCTTGTTTTAATGTGAAATTCGGCATAAATATTCTCCAAGAAGTTGCACCTGCAAATAAATATTGACCGTCTGATAATCGAACCATCTCATACATATTACTCGAACTACGATTGGTTTGACTGCCTATCTTCTGTATAAGCAAAGGTGTGCGACCCATACAACTTGCTCCAAAAACTACATCCAAGTTGTCGGATAACTGTGCTTCAATCGGAATGCTTACAGTAATTTTTTGTATTGTAATTGGTTTATCGCTATTATTAGATAGCGATATAGTTAACCGTTGAAAACCATTCTCAATTTCTTTTAAGTTTTTGGAAGTTGATACTGTTCCGTTAGCATTAACATCAACCTTAATGTCTTTCCATTGCTGAGTGGTTCCAGCAAAAGACATTAAAATGTTTAAAAATACTATCGAAAGTATTGTAACTGTTTTTTTAAATTTCTTTGTCATTTTATTTATGAATATGTATTTTAGTTTTAACTTTTAACAAATCTGATTGAAAACCAGTTTTGGGTTTTTTACAAATCAAATTTTCTAACCTCCTTGGTCTTATCTGCAAATATACTGTTGAACATTATTTAATATAGATGCAAATAGTCTCATTTTTAGTATAGATTTGTTTCATTTGTGGATTGAGGCCATTAAATAAATCGAAAAACAAAACTTTTTTATTTATTACAATACAAATCATCTAATAGTTATTGAAAAAATAAAATTCAAATTGATTTTTAGGAACTAAAAAGAGACTGTTCAAAATAAAATTGATACAGCCTCTTTTTTAATTTTTCGGGTTGTCCTTCATAATTTCAATCATATGAAAAACGTCGTCCTCATTATCCTCATTAACCAAGGAGAAATCGCTATTTTTGGGACCTTTATTGGCAAACACCCCATCGGCGATGGTGATACTTTTGCTTACCCAATTGCCACTGTTGGCTTTGGTGATGGTAACTGCGGTTTTGTCAGTATTGGATGAGGAATCATAACGAACAGAGAATTTTCCGGTCCCTTTATCCAAATATATGATTTTCAAATTGATTGATCCCTTTTTTGTCAAAGAAAAATTGTCATCCAGATCAAAATACATCCGGTTACGTCCGTTTGAATTTTCAAACCCTCTCGCATATCTGCCGTAGGGCTGATTCTCGGGTCCAACCCGCCATAATCCGACACTGGTTTCATTCGCATTGATCTGTGTAATAAATCGGCTATAGTTTCTGGCAATGAGCTCGAATCCTATATCGTTCATCGCCTTGGCTTCATAGAGATAATTGGATCCCGATAGGGAAGTAGCAGCATGCAAATCACCGACTTTTGCTCCGTATTTATTGAATTCCGCTTCAATTTTATTTACCCGTTCTGCGTTGCTCTGTTCAGCCTTCCCATATTTTCCCTCAGGAAAGCGAACAGAATCGGCACTATCGAGCACATCACGAAGGGCGATAAAGGCATACGGGCTGGTCTGCGGTTGTTTGTAATAAGAATACCGACTAGCGAAGGCAAAACCTTCATCATATTGTCCTGTTTTTACAATATTATAATCAACCTCCCATAAATCAAGTCCTCTATCGACGGTCGAAATAGCGGTCCAATAATAATTCCAAACCGGATTTTCCTGAAATATTCCAGCTTGCCCAAATTTAGAAAACTCGCCGCGCACAAACTCCGGTTTCTTGCCGTTCAGACCGAAAAAAGTAGGGCGAAGTTCATTATCTTGGATTATTTCTCCGTTAGTCTGATAACCAATTGCAATCGTAAATTGCTGTTTTCGGAGCTCAATCGGATAGTTTTTGCGAAGCCAATTTGCGTAAAGTAGTTCACCTGCTTTTGCAGCCTTAGTACCCTTCAATACTTCAGGATTACTTTCATTATCCACATTAAACAGGAATCGGATATGTTTGAGTTCTGGCTTATCGAAGGCTTCGTAGAAACGTTTCGTAGCTCCGCTGCAAAACTCTAAATATTGCTGAGCACTAATTTTATATTTATGGTCAATGGGTGTACCTTTATAAAGTTGTCTATCACCCGTAGATCCAAATGCGGGCTGTATAAATGCAAAGACGTTTCTATCCTTCTCAGGTAGTGAGGCAATGTGATCCGCTAGCTTGCCGATAAAACGATGGAAGTAATTGATGTAGTTTTGATTTAGGTAATAGGGAAAAAAATCTTTTCCCTTGCCACCTTTTACAGTCACTTTGGGAACCCCTTGTTCATAAATCCATTCTGGAGAGTGAGGGCCAGTCCATAAGACAAAATAGTAATAATACTTACCCTTTACGGCATTACGGATTTGAGAATCCATTTTCGACCAGTCATACTCCTCGGGACTTGTCTCTATGTCAGCCCACTTAACTCTATCGGCAGCCCCTTTAATGAAAGGAAACCGCTCTGTGTCAATTTTTTCATTCTTGCAATTGGTAAAGAATCCCGCCCACTGTGGGCGCTCGAAATCTTTTATATCATTTCCCTTTTTTTGTGAAAATGTCAGTTGAGATAGTCCTATAAACAATAAGAAAGTAGCTAATATTTTAATTCTTGCGCGTTTCATAGTGCTATTTATTTTTTTTCTCTTTTTTTTCTCTTTTCCCTTTTATCCTCTTTATCTTCTCTTTTTCCTTTCTTCTCTTTATCACCCTCAACGGCGTTTTCGCCTTTGCTATATTTGGTTCCTTTAGCGCTACCCATAAAAGCACGATTCTCCTCTTGAGGTCTTAATAAAGGAAGTTCTTGTTCTCCGCGGTGCACTTCTACAAGGCTAAATATATCATCTTTATCATCAGCATTCAATAGTACAAAGTCTGAACCTTTTGTTCCTCCATTTTTGAAAACGGCATCTTTAATTGTTATCACTTCATGATGCCATTTTTTGTCCCCTTTTCCGGTTACCGTCATTGCTGTCTTCATACTTTTAGTTCCTGCATCATAATCTAGTTTCCACTTAGAACCTTCAATGGCATCATACCAAACCACTGTTATCGACATTACTTTAGGTTTATTATCTTGAGAAAAACCTTCGTGAAGTTTGAAGTATAGTGCATCTTTTCCCGTTGCGTGTTCAAATCCTCTTGCAAACCTTGAATAAATAGAAGAGGTAGTCGTGATAGGTCCACCCACTCGCCATAAAGGAATGGATGTAGCATCTGGTTCAATTTGATACAATAATCTGGAGTAGTTTTCGGGCCAAATTTCCCAACCCGCATCATTGAAACCTACTTGGTCACCTCGTTGCTTAACTTGCCCCATTTTGAGGGCATTTTTATCATCGTTTGCTGCTCCATACTTAGCATATTCGGCAGTGATTTTTTCCATACGATCAATATTTCCGTGCGATGCTTTACCAAACTTGTCTTCAGGATAAGTATTTGTATCGGCTGCATTCAAACCTTTATGCAAGGCACAGAAAGCATCGGTTGCTGTCTCAGGGTGTATTTGCCCGGCATACTTATTGAAAAAATAGAAAGAATAATCAAATCCTTGTTCCTTGCTAGCCTTCAAAGCGCCGCTTGTAACATCCCAAACACTTTGGCCTGCGTTCAAGGCATTAATTGCGCCCCAGTAAAAGTTGAGTTGAACATTTAATTGATACCAAGGACGCGTCCAGGTTTGATCCATCTCAGAACGACGAAAAAGAGTTACCCCTTTTGGGTCAACTAGGTATGGCAAAAACGTGTTTACTGCATCAATTTCTCCACTTAAATGATGTCCTCTCGAAAGTGCTCCATTTTTGATTCCAAAACCATCTTTAAGGTTTTTAATGGCCCAATCCCATTCTTGAACAAAATTATTTTTACCTTCATTACTTTGTGGTTCTAGATTGTTCAGAAGCATACTAATATTCAATCCTGATTGTTTACCAAACAATTTATCATGCAAAGCAAAGGTTTCAAGACGGAATTCTCTCCATTTTTCACTTTTCACAGGTAAAGAATAATTTTTATCTATAGGCTCTCCTTTATAA
>NZ_JBIIWV010000114.1:0-6684 GCF_044338735.1 Flavobacterium sp.
CTTTTGGATTAGAGTATTTAAAAGAGCATCACATTGGTTATTCTACAGAAGAATTATTAGAAAAAGAATGGATAACTTCTGAATATGGTGAACCAGCTATTGTGATTCAAACACCAAAAGTATTGAAGCGAAATAACGATGAAAAAATTCAAAATAATCTTCCAGAAAACGTAAAATCGACCAACAAATTTACTTACGGAAGTATCGTTGATGATTTTTCAATTGTATTAATTACCACCGCTTTTAAAGACACCACAAGATTAGATATTGAAGTAGCGCTGGAAAATGATTTAAAAGAATTAGAACGTTTTGGTGCAAAAAATATTATTGTAAAAACCGCCGATTTTGAAAATGTAAAAGGTTTTTCAGGAAAAAAATCCTATGGAACGTTTACTGCATTTAATTCAATTACCGAAGAAGATCAAAAAATGAGTTACGAAATAGTTGTTTTTGCCCAGCCGGGGGGCGCTCAAGAATTTTTCTTAATCTATAAGGAAGATGATGAACATGCAAAACAAATTATAGAGAAAATTCAGAATTCAATCGAACTAAGAAAAGCAAAACAATAATGGGAAAAGTAACCTTTTTAAATCCAGAATTTTTATGGCTGTTTTTGGTGTTACCAATAGCAATAGCTTGGTTGTTTTATAAACGAAATCAGCTATCGGCAACGTTAAAAATGAGTTCGCTAGAGCCTTTTAAACAAAATCGTTCCTTTTTTGCTAAAGCCAAACCGTTTTTATTTGCTGTTCGATTGGTTGCTTTAGCGTTTATCATTATAGCTTTAGCACGACCAAGAAGCGTAGATGTTACTTCAAAATCTAAAACTACTAAAGGAGTTGATATTGTAATGGCCATTGACGTTTCGAGTAGTATGTTGGCAAACGATTTAAAACCCAATCGTTTAGAAGCTTTGAAAAAAGTAGCTTCAACTTTTGTACAAGACCGAGTAAATGATCGTATTGGCTTAATAGTTTATGCTGGCGAAAGCTACACCAGAACACCAGTAACTTCAGATAAAGCCATTTTATTACAATCGTTAAAAACCATAGAATATGATGATTCTATTCTTGCCGATGGAACCGGAATAGGCGTTGGATTAGCCACAGCGATAAATCGCATTAAAGACAGTAAAGCAAAAAGTAGAATTGTAATTTTATTGACCGATGGAGTAAATAATTCTGGGACAATTGATCCTAGAACAGCTGCTGAAATTGCTAAAGAGTATGGCATAAAAGTGTACACTATAGGAATTGGAACCAATGGAAACGCATTATTTCCGGTTGCTAAAGACGCTAATGGAAAATTAGTTTTCAAAATGATGCCGGTAGAAATTGATCAAAAATTAATGCAAGAAATTGCAAAAACCACCAATGCAAAATATTATAGAGCTACTTCTAATAGAAAACTAAAAGCCATTTATGACGAAATTAATAAGCTCGAAACTACCGAAATAGATGAACAAAAATTCTACAACTATGACGAAAAGTATAGAATGTTTGCATTGATAGCATTCGTTTTGTTAGGAACAGAATTAGTAGCCAGAAACACCATTTTTAGAGGAATCGTTTAGAAAAAGAAGTATGTTTGAACTAGAAAGCCCAAAATATTTTTATTTGTTAGTCCTAATTCCATTAGTGGCAGTGTTTTTCTTGTTTAATTTATATTGGAAAAGAAAACAACAAGCTGCTTTTGCAGATATGGAATTATTTCAAAAATTGAGTCCGGAACAATCCGTTTTTAAACCGGTTTTAAAATTAGTGATTGTGCTTTTAGCAATTTTATGTGTTGTTATAGCCTTGGTCAACCCAAAAATGGGCACTAAAATGGAAACCGTAAAACGACAAGGAATTGATATTGTATTTGCAATAGATATTTCAAAAAGTATGTTGGCCGAAGATATTGCGCCTAGTCGTTTAGAAAAAACCAAACAATTGGTGTCGCAAATCATCAATCAGTTAGGAAATGACCGTGTAGGAATTGTCGGTTATGCCGGTAGCGCTTATCCTGTTTTACCAATGACAACCGATTACAGTATTGCCAAAATGTATCTGCAAAGTATGAATACCAATATGGTTTCTTCGCAAGGAACGGCCTTTAATGATGCCATTAAACTTTCGGTGGATTATTTTGATATTAAAGACACCAGTAAACTGATTATTTTAGTTTCCGATGGTGAAGATCATGGCGATGGAGCTAATGAAGCTATTGAAATGGCTCAGGAAAAAGGCGTTCGTATTTTAACGATTGGTGTAGGTTCAGAAAAAGGAGCTTTAATTCCATTAAAAGATAATAGTGGTAAGATTACGTCTTATAAAAAGGATCAAAACGGAGAAAATGTAATTACAAAATTGTATCCAGACGTTTTACAGAATATCGCTAATAAAACTAAATCAAAATACATCGTTGGTTCCAATACAAAAGAAGTTGTTGAAGAGGTTAAAAAAGCATTGGACAAAATTGAAAAATCAGAATTTGAGTCGCAACAAATAGCCGATTTTGAATCGCAATATCAATGGTTTTTGGCGTTCGGGTTTTTATTATTACTGGCAGATCTATTTTTGTTGGAGAAAAAAACGAGTTGGGTGCAAAAGTTGAATTTATTTAACGAGAAAAAACATGAATAAGATTATTTATAGTGTTGTGTTACTAATTAACGGATTTCTTTTCAGTCAGGAAAGTGATAAAAATTTGTATGCAGGTAACCAATCGTTTGCCCAAAAAAATTACGCGACCGCTGAAGCAGATTTTCGGATAACTGAATCCAAAAAATCACCTAAAAAAGCGGTGGCAGGATATAATTTAGGGAATAGTATTTATCGTCAAAATCAACATGGCGAAGCTCAAATAAAATACATTCAAGCTTTAGAATCGGCAAAATCTAAAATCGAAAAACACTTTATTTATCATAATTTAGGGAATACTTTTATGATGGATAAAAATTATGAAGCGGCGGCTGAAGCTTATAAAAATGCCTTGCGCAATAATCCGTTAGACGAAGAAACGCGATACAATTATGCGTTGGCTAAAAAGAAGAAAAAGGAAAATCCGCCAAAAGACAATAAAAAAGACAACAAAGGCGGCGGCGGAAAAGACAACAAGCCACAACCAAAAGACAACGAAGGCAAAAATGACAAAGGAAACGATAAAAAGGATTCTGATAAAGACCAGCAAAACAATAAAGACAAACAAGGCGATAAGCAACAAGGAAAAGGCGACGGCGAAAAGAAAGAAGATAAAAACGAATCGCCAAAGCCAAGTGGCGCAGACAAACAACGCATCGATAATATATTAGATGCCGTTAATAATGCAGAAAAGAAAGTGCAAGACAAAGTGAATGCTAAGAAAGTAAAAGCACGTCCTGCATCAAATGAAAAAGATTGGTAAATGATGAAAAAAAGCGTAGTACTGTTTTTTTTATTGCTTTATTCGGTGGTTTCGGCTCAAGTAAAATTTGAAGCACAAACCGATCGAGATTCCTATGGATTAAACGAACGTTTTCCTATTGCGTTTTCAATAAATAATGAAGGCGATAATTTTCAAGGGCCAAAATTTCCTGGTTTCAAAGCAGAAGGGCCGTTTATCAATAAAGGAAACCAAACGTCAATTACGATTATCAATGGGAAAATGACCCAAAAAAGAGAAATTACCACTCAAGTTATTTATTATTTAACACCTACTAAAAAAGGAACGTTCACCATTGGTTCGGCTTCAATAGAATATAATGGAACTCTTTATAAAACGGTTCCTATAAAAATTACCATTACCGATCCGATACAAATGCCAAGTTATCCTGGTCAAAATCCAAGACAACAACAAAATTATAATTTTGGAGAAGGAATTCATTTGGTAGGCGAATTATCTTCCAGAAATGCTTATGTTAACGAACCCGTTACGGTAATTTATAAATTGTATTTTCCTTATAATAGTTCGGTTTCTAACTTACGCAATTTTCAAGCCCCAAAGTATCAAGATTTTTGGAGTCAGTATATCGACATGAAACAACTTCGTGCCGAAAAAGGAACGTATAACGGAAAAGATTATAGTGTTGTAGAACTCCGAAAAGTTATTTTATATCCACTTGAAGCTGGCGCCAAAAGAATCGAACCTTTTAAGATTGATGTAGACGCTGAGGTGCCTACTGGAAGAAGTGATTGGTTTGGTCGAATGGAAATGACCACTGTTCAAAAAGCGCTTTCCACAGGAATACAAACCATAACCGTAAAACCACTTCCCGAAAATGGAAAACTATCGAGTTTTTCAGGAGCCGTTGGGATTTTTGATTTTAAAGTTTCGCCTTCAAAAACAAAATTAAAAGCAGGTGAATCTCTAGATTTAGAAGTAAGTGTTTCTGGAAAAGGGAATTTAAAATTATTTACACTTCCAAAACCAATTGTACCAAGTTCATTAGAACTATACGATCCTGCTCATACTGAAAATGTGCAAACACCGGTTACAGGAATGGTTGGAAAAGTTTCCGACAAATACACAATTATACCGCAATTTAAAGGAAAATACACGATTAAACCAATAGAGTTTTCCTATTATGATTTAAAAAGTAAAACTTATAAAACAATTGCTTCAAAAGAAATTATATTAGACGTATTAGAAGGAGATGGAACGGTAGTTTCTAATCAAGCAAACACAAACAAACAAGCGGTTCAGAAAAAAGAAGTATTCCAATTTAATAAGTTAAAAACCGAATTTGTAGCTTCAGCCAAAGAAGATTTCTTAGGCTCAGGATTGTTTTATGGGTTGTTATTTGCGCCACTATTACTAATTCCAGTGGTCATTTTACTTCGCAAACAAAAAGAAGCAAAAGATGCTGATGCTTTTGGCAATAGAGTAAGAAGAAACAATAAATTAGTTAAAAAATATTTGTCGGAAGCTAAAAAACAAATGGGCGATAAAGTACCGTTTTACATGGCGATGGAAAAAGCATTACACAATTTCTTGAAAGCCAAATTACATATTGAAACGGTGGAGATGAGTAAAGATAATATTATTGAATTGTTGCAAGAAAGAAATGCTTCAGAACAAAGTATTTCTCAATTTATGGAGTTAATGAACGATTGCGAATTTGCACGATATGCACCCGCAACCGACACTGCTATGAATAACGATTTTGACAGAGCCATTGAGATAATAACGGAACTTGAAAAACAAATTTAACCACAAGGGACACAAGGAAGGCGCAAGGAACACAAAAAATGAAATATGACGGAACAGGAAATTTCTAAAATAGTATTTGATTGTGCTTTACGAGTTCATAAAGCGTTAGGTCCAGGATTGCTTGAAAGTGCATATGAGGAATGTTTGTATTATGAGTTGAAAAAATCAAATCTTAAAGTTGAAAAACAAAAACCATTACCTTTAATTTATGAAGAAGTCAAGTTAGATGTTGGCTACAGAATAGATATAATTATTGAAGATAAATTTATTGTTGAAATAAAAGCAGTTGAAGCATTAAACGAAGTTCATTTAGCACAATTGTTAACCTATTTAAAATTGTCCGAATGTAAATTAGGGTTGTTAATAAATTTTAATGTCAAATTATTAAAAAACGGAGTAAAAAGAGTCATCAACGGAATTTTATAGTCAAAGCTTAGTGACCACTTTAGGGGCTAAATTTAGTAATTAAAATAGTGAACATAGTGCTTTCTTTGTGCTCCTTGTGGTTAAAATAAAAAGATTTAATATGAAAAAATACATTCTCTTTTTCACACTACTATTTCAATTCGTCTTTGCAAACGAATCAATAGACGCAACTTTCAAAAAAGCAAACGATTTATACAACAAAGAAGATTATCAAAACGCATTACAAACGTTTGAAAGTATTGAAAAACAAGGTAACATTTCGGCTGATTTGTATTTTAATATTGGTAACTGTTACTACAAATTAGGAAAAGTAGCACCATCGATTTATAATTATGAAAAAGCACTACTTTTAAACCCCGATGATGAAGGAATTCAAACCAATCTATCTTTTGCACAAAAAATGGCAATAGATGATATTAAAATCCTTCCAGAAGTTGGTTTTAAGAAAATGCTAAAAGAGTTTACAAGTACATTTCATTACGACACTTGGGCTTGGATTGCTGTTTGTATTGCATTTTTGAGTTTACTTTCTTTTTTAGGCTATTATTTCGGGAATACGGTGTTATTAAAACGTACTTTTTTCAGCTTATTTATATTGCTATTAATCGGAATTAGCGTAACCGTTTTCTCTGCTTTTTTACAGAAGAAATACGACAAAAATTACAATCCAGCCATTGTTTTTGCAGAAGCAACCACTTTAAAATCCGAACCCAAAAACAGTTCTGAAGATTTAGCAACACTTCATGAAGGCACAAAAGTTTTCGTTTTAGAAACCTTAGGGAATTGGTCACAGGTAGAATTAACCGACAAAACCAAAGCGTGGATTAATAAAGAAGCTATTAAAGAAGTGAAAAAATAGTATTCCAATTCCATCGAGTATCAATCTTCAATATCGGGTTAATCCATCTTAAAAAATATTGAATAAATAACAAGGAAGATAGATTGCATAAAAATCAAAACCATCGATTATCTTTGCAAAACTAATATAGAAAGTTGGGAACAGTCTTTTTTCTTTTCTCTTTTTTCTTTCATCTATAAAAAATGTCAAGAGACGAACAATTAAAACAGCGTTGGGAAAGCGTTGTC
>NZ_JBIIWV010000115.1:0-6680 GCF_044338735.1 Flavobacterium sp.
AGGTAAAAATAGGGGCATTAAAACGAATAGCCAATGCAATTGCATCTGAAGTTCGGGCATCAATAATTTCTTCGATTTTATCGCGCTCACAAATAATACTTGAAAAAAATACACCGTCAACTAATTTATGAATGATGACTTGTTTGACTACAATGTCAAATCGATCGGCAAAATTTTTAAACAAATCATGCGTAAGTGGGCGTGGGGGTTTAATTTCCTTCTCTAATGCTATAGCTATAGACTGAGCTTCAAAAGCGCCAATTACAATGGGTAATTTTCGATCGCCATCTGCTTCGTTTAAAATTAAAGCATACGCTCCGTTTTGTGTTTGACTGTATGAAATGCCTTTTATATGTAATTTTACAAGACTCATTTATGGGGTTGTAATTAATCTAATGATGTTAAATTTAGTTGTTAAGTTCTTTTTTGATGGAATTGAACCGCTTCAAAAATAAAAAAAAGAGCTATCTAAACAAAGATAACTCTAATTTTAATATAATATATTTTTGAACAACTAATTTATTAGGAGTTGCTCGCTTTAAAAGCTTTTAGTTTTTCAATTAATTGAGGTACTATAGTGAATGCATCACCTACAACGCCATAATCAGCTACTTTAAAGAAAGGTGCTTCTGGGTCTGTGTTGATAACTACTTTTACTTTTGAAGAGTTGATGCCCGCAATATGTTGAATGGCTCCAGAAATACCAATGGCAATATATAAGTTAGATGCTACAGGTTTTCCAGTTTGTCCTACGTGTTCACTGTGAGGTCTCCAACCAATGTCTGAAACCGGTTTTGAACAAGCGGTTGCAGCTCCTAAAACCGAAGCTAATTCTTCAATCATTCCCCAATTTTCTGGACCTTTCATTCCACGACCCGCCGAAACCACAATTTCAGCATCTGCAATAGTTACTTTTCCAGAAACTTTTTCTACGCTTTCTACTTTTACTCCAAAATCAGCATCGTTTAAAGCAGGTGCGAAAATTTCTTCATTTAAGGATGCACTATGCTCAATTAATCCGAAAGAATTTTTTGCGATTCCCAAAACTTTTATTGGAGTTGAAATTTCTGTAAAGTTGAAAGCTTTGTTTGAAAACGCTGTTCTTTTTACTTGAAAAGGTGAAGTACTTATTGGTAATTCTACCACATTTGATGCATAGCCAGCTTCAAGTGCAACAGCAACTAAAGGAGCTAAGTATAAACTATCTGTTGAAGAAGAAACTAAAACTATTTGAGCTCCTTCTTTTTTAGCAGCTTGTACAATTACATCGGAATAGGCTTTCGCGCTAAAGTTGTTTAATTTATCGTTTGATACTTTTAATACTTTATCTACTCCGTAGGCAGCTAAAGCACTGTCATCCGAATTATTAATGGTTACTGCTGTTACGCTCGTTCCCATTGATGCTGCTACTTTTTTAGCGTAAGAAGCTAATTCAAGAGCTACTTTTTTTATTTTTCCGTCTGCTGATTCAGCATATATAAGTATAGACATGATTTTTATGATTTAAGATTAACGATTTTCGATTTTTGATTTATGAAGTTTTCAGATATCATAAATCAGTATTCAAAAATCTTAAATTACTTTCGCTTCGTTGTGTAATAAACTAATTAATTCATCTAAATTATCAGCATTAATAAGTTTCACAGTAGATTTAGCAGCTGGTTTTTCAAACTTAATGGCTTTTGTAGCAACTGCATCTCCGGTTGGTTCAACAATGGTAAGTACTTTTGTACGTGCCATCATAATTCCTCTCATGTTAGGAATGCGCAAATCTTTTTCTTCAACTATTCCTTTTTGTCCACCTACAATTAATGGTAAGCTAGTAGAAATAATTTCTTTACCACCATCAATTTCTCTGGTAACTTTTACATCATTGCCATTTACATCAATTCCTACACAGGCATTAACAAAATTACAGCCAATTAATCCAGCAAGCATTCCAGGAACCATACCACCATTATAATCTAAAGATTCTTTCCCGGCGATAACTAAATCATATCCACCATTTTTAACTACTGCAGCCAATTGCTTTGCCACAAACATTCCATCAGAAGGATTTGCGTTTATTCTTATTGCTTCGTCTGCTCCAATAGCTAAAGCTTTTCTTAATGTTGCTTCTGCATCGGCTCCACCAACATTTACAACGGTTACACTTGCACCTTGTTGTTCTTTAAACCAAATAGCGCGTGTTAAACCAAATTCATCATTAGGATTAATGACAAATTGTACGCCATTAGTGTCAAACTCGCTGTCACCATTGGTAAAATTAATTTTTGAAGTAGTATCAGGTACGTGACTGATGCAAACTAATATTTTCATTTTATTTAAATTTAGTGTTCTTTTATACAGCCACGAAATTACAAAATAAATCGAAATAAAAAACTATGCACGCATAATAAATATGAATATCATATTAAAAAATCAATTTTTCCTTTTAAAATGTAATTTAAAACGCTAAAATCGCTCGTTTTTAAATATATTATCAGCTAAAACGATTTAGTAGAAATAAAAACGTTTTTTTATGATAACACATAAGTATAATTTTATTTTTCCTATTTTTGCGAATCATAATTCAAATTAGAAACTAATTTCATGAGAACGATACAATTTAGAGAAGCTATTTGTGAAGCGATGAGTGAAGAAATGCGCCGCGATGAAACTATATATTTAATGGGTGAAGAAGTAGCAGAGTATAATGGTGCTTATAAAGCGTCAAAAGGAATGCTTGATGAATTTGGACCAAAACGTGTTATAGATACACCTATTGCTGAATTAGGATTTGCAGGAATTGCTGTAGGTTCTGCAATGAATGGAAATCGTCCTATTGTTGAATATATGACCTTTAATTTCTCATTAGTAGGTATTGATCAGATAATCAATAACGCTGCAAAAATGCGTCAGATGTCGGCTGGACAATTTCCTATGCCAATGGTTTTTCGTGGCCCAACAGCTTCTGCTGGTCAATTAGGAGCTACGCACTCTCAAGCTTTTGAAAATTGGTTTGCTAATACACCTGGTTTAAAAGTAGTTGTACCTTCAACAGTATATGATGCTAAAGGATTATTAAAAGCAGCTATTAGAGATAACGATCCAGTAATTTTCATGGAATCGGAACAAATGTATGGTGATAAAGGTGAAGTGCCAGAAGGGGAATACATTATTCCATTAGGCGTTGCCGATATTAAAAGAGAAGGAACCGATGTTACTATTGTTTCGTTCGGAAAAATCATTAAAGAAGCTTTTTTAGCTGCTGACGAATTAGCTAAAGAAGGTATTTCTTGTGAAATCATTGATTTAAGAACGGTTCGTCCAATGGATTATGAAACCATTTTAACTTCTGTGAAAAAAACAAATAGACTAGTAGTTTTAGAAGAAGCATGGCCATTTGCGTCGGTTGCGTCTGAAATAACATATATGGTTCAAGAAAGAGCGTTTGATTTTCTTGATGCGCCTGTGCAAAGAATCACTACAGCTGATACACCAGCGCCTTATTCTCCAACCTTATTAAAAGAATGGTTGCCTAATGCGCAAGATGTTATTAAAGCGGTAAAAAAAGTTACTTATAAATAGTAAAAAACGTCTTATATTTGAAACTTCATCAGTCCTTACGCCGATGAAGTTTTTTGTTTTATTTATGAAAAAGAAAATCTTATTTTTTACTTTGTTTTTTACAACAATTATTTTTGGTCAAACAAAAGTTGGTGGAAAGGTTGTAGACGAAATGAACGAACCAATAGCCTTTGCAAATGTTGTATTAAAAGGGTCTAGAGATGGAGTTATAACAGACGATAATGGTAATTTTTATTTTGAATCGGAAGGGAATTATGATATTTTAATCGTTTCATTTGTAGGTTATGACAAAGTAGAACTTAAATTGGTCCCGGGACTAAATAAAGATCTTAAAATAGTTTTAAAATCTGGAATATCATTAAATGAAGTAACAGTTTATACTGGAAAAACTTCAAAAAAGAATAATCCAGCCTTGGATATTTTGAGAAAAATTTGGGAACGTAGAAGAAAAAACGGACTCAAAATGTTCAAGCATTATCAATATGAAAAATATGAAAAAGTAGAGTTTGATTTAAATACAATTGATTCTGCTTTTATGAAAAGTAAAGTTTTTAAAGGAATGGAATTTGTGTTCAAACAAATTGATACTTCAAAAATTTCTGGAAAAACATTTTTACCCATTTTTATTAACGAGACTTTAAGCCAAGTATACGGAAATAATGAAGTTAAGAAAACAAAAGAAATTACCACTGCAAATAAAAATTCGGGATTAGGATCTGGAGATGGCGTTAACACCTTTATTAAAGATTTATATGCCGATTATGATATTTATGATAATTACTTAAAATTTTTCGATAAAGATTTTGTGAGTCCATTATCTCGCACAGGAATTAATGTGTACAATTATGTGCTATCTGATAGTATGTATATTGATAATAAATGGTGTTATAATATTGTGTATTATCCGCGCCGAAAAAACGAATTAACTTTTAAAGGTGATTTTTGGGTAAATGATACGACATTTGCGATAAAAAAAATAAATCTAGAAGCCAGTAAAAGTGCCAATATCAACTGGGTAAAAGAAATATATATTGAGCAAGAGTTTGAAGTAATGAACGATTCGGTTTTTTTACTAACCCGAGATTATATGATGTCTGATTTTAGTTTTTCCAAAAAAGAAGAATCAAAAGGTGTTTACGGAAAAAGAACGACGCTTTTTAAAAATCATCAATTCAATTTACCAAAAGAGGATAAGTTTTTTAAAGAAGAAGTCAATTTTTATGACAATTCGGTCTTTAATAAATCTGATGAATTTTGGGCAGAGAATCGTTTTGAAAACTTGAATAAAAATGAAGCCGGAATCTATAAAATGTTAGACACTTTAAAGGAAGTGCCTCGTTTTAAAAGAATTTATAGTTTAGCTACCATTTTAGGAAGTGGTTATATTGAAATTCCGAAATGGAAATTAGATTATGGTCCTATTTTTTCAAGTTTTGGATACAATGATGTTGAAGGACAACGGTTACGATTTGGCGGAAGAACCTATTTTGGTTCAAATGATACTTGGCGTTTACAAGGGTATACCGCTTATGGATTTAGAGATAATAAATTCAAATATGGTATTTCTGGAAAATGGATGGTAGATAAGAAAAATCGCATCATATTATCAGCAGGTAATCGAAGAGATGTTGAGCAAATGGGTGTAAGTTTGACCACTTCAAATGATGTTTTAGGCCGAAGTTTTGCTTCCTCTGCGCTATTTGCTAGCGGTGTTAACAATCAATTAACCTCAGTTAATCTTACAACTATTGGTCTCGAAATTGAACCAGTCAAAAATCTAACTTTTCAAACTAATTTATCCTATCGTACCTTAAAATCAGCATCAGATCAATTTAGCTTAGATTATTATACTGATGGCTCACAAACAACAACTAAAAGCGAAGTCAAACAATCGGAAATCAATTTGGTTACTGAATTTACTCCAAAACGTAGAACCGTTGGATATGGTGTTGAACGACTAGATGTGGACAATAATTATGCTCGATTATTTTTAAGCTATAGCCAAGGATTTAAAGGAGTAATGAACAGCGATTTTGATTATCAAAAAGTCCAATTTTATTATAGACAACCTGTATTAATAGGTGGTTTTGGAAGGTTGTTTTCTACTTTTGAAACGGGTAAAATATTTGGCGAAGTGCCTTTGGGTTTAATGGGAGTTATTCCTGGAAATCAATCGTGGTTCGTAATTGAAAACACCTATAATTTGTTAAATTATTATGACTTTGTAGCTGATGAATATGCTTCTTTGCATTTTGAACACCATTTTAATGGAAGATTGTTTTCTAGAATTCCTTACTTAAGAAAATTAAATTTACGAGAAATCATAGGAATTAAAGGTGTTTACGGTAAAGTTTCTAATGAAAATAAACTATTAAATGCTTCGGGTCTAACCTACACTGCCCCAGAGGATATATATTGGGAATACCATGCAGGTATTGGAAATATTTTTAAAGTACTACGTATCGATTGTGCTTGGCGTGGAAGTTATCTTGAAATGCCAAATGCCAGAAAATTTGCGGTTAGAGCTTCTTTTGGATTCTATTTTTAGTGCACAAATGTTGAACTGTTGAATGATCGGTCAACATTTGATGTATAAATCCAACTCCTAGGGTATTTAATAGTTTTCATAACTAAAAATATTATTTTTTAAAGAATAGGGTATCCAAGCTATATTTTCCCAGACCTGTAAAAAACAATCCTAAATAAATTATAAAATAGAAGAATGCAGTATTGATTTCCATTCCATTATCTCCTTTATTTATAATTGAAATGGCTCTATTTCTCAGATAGATGAACAAAAACCATATAAATTTTGCAAATTTGTTTTTATAAAACAATACAAATTGTATATGTTCTTAAAAAATTGTTATTTTTGCATCCGATAAAATTAAGAACAAAAATAATTTTTTATGGAATCAATGATGATTTATGTGCCAATAGTAATGGCGTTAATTGGTTTAGCATTTATGGCTGCCAAAAGAGCATGGGTATTAAAGCAAGATGCCGGAGACGGTAAAATGAAAGAAATTTCAGACTACATTTATGAAGGAGCATTAGCTTTCTTAAAAGCAGAATACAGATTATTAGCAATATTTGTTCTTTTAGCAAGT
>NZ_JBIIWV010000016.1:0-21738 GCF_044338735.1 Flavobacterium sp.
AATACCCCTTGATGGGTTGCATCGTTGCCGTCTTTTGTTCTTCCTTCGCGTTGCGCAATCCAAACCGAACGATTTTCTTTTGACAATAAATGATACATATATTCTGCCATCAATTTTGAACTTTGTAATAATTCTCTTGGCGATAACCCGCGTTGCACTAAAAAATTACGATTCAATCTTGATAATTTCAACAAGAATTCTTTCTGAACTAAATTGTCTCCAATAGCAGAAGACGTCATAACTAATCCATGATCAAATAACGAAACATTGAGTAAAGACGTGTCTAAAATAATATCTCGGTGATTGGATATAAATAAGTAGGAAGTATTAGGTTCTAATTTTTCAAAACCTGAAGTAGTTAATCCTTCCGAACTTTTTTCTAATATGCGTTGAATGGACTGATACACAAAATTAATTTGAAAATCTCTAATCGAGTGGGTTCTACTCAATTGGTCTTTCCATGTTGTTTCCTCAATTTCTGGAAATGTAAAATCCATCATCGCCTTCATCATAGGATGATGCAATAACGATTTTAAAGCAGTATTTACTTCAGAATCGTAAAACGGACGAATAGAATCGAATTTTGTCATGCTTATTTTAAAAACAATGCACAAATGAACAAAAATTTTATGACTTGACCTTTAATTTTGGATTAAATTCCGAAAATTTGTTTCGAATTTTCAGTGGTAATTGCTGCAATTTCTTCTACAGAAACTTGATATATTTCGGCCAATTTTTGAGCAATTATAAGGGTATAGCTGCTTTCATTTCGCTTTCCGCGATAAGGCACTGGTGCTAAATAAGGCGAATCGGTTTCTAGTACAATATTTTTTAAATCAATTTCACGTAAAAACTGATCGATTTTACCGTTTTTAAAAGTAGCTACTCCTCCTATTCCAAGTTTCATCCCTAACGAAATTGCTCTTTGGGCTTGACTTAAATCACCTGTAAAGCAATGAAATATTCCGAATAAGTCAGTCGCTTTTTCACTTTCCAAAACCTCGAAAACTTCGTCAAACGCATCCCGACAATGAATATTAATTCCTAATTGATACTTTTTTGCCAATTGAATTTGGTGTTTGAAAGCCAGTTGCTGTTCTTTCAAAAACGTTTTATCCCAAAACAAATCAATACCAATTTCGCCCACCGCATAAAATTTCTTAGAAGCTAATTCGCGCTCCACATGTGCCAACTCTTCCAAATAATTTTCCTTGACATACGTAGGATGTAAACCCATCATTAGAAAAACATTTTCGGGATATTGCTTTTCTAATTCATACATTTTTGGGGTATAATTAGAATCAATTGCCGGAACAAAAAAGCGAGAAACACCAGAATTGATGGATCTTTGTATCATTTCGTTTCTATCTTCGTCAAATTCTTCTGAATATAAATGTGTGTGGGTATCGGTTAAGTTCAAGGTTTCAGGTTTAAAGTTTCAAGTTTGTTGTTTGTTGTTTGTTGTTTGTTGTTTGTTGTTTGTTATGCAAAGGTATATTCTGAAATCTAAAATCGTTAATCAAAAATCATAATTTTTAGTTTATTTTTGAAGTATGGAAGATTTGCAAGACTTTTTAAAAGGTAAAAAATATAAAAAGATCCCGTTTAAGGTTTTAAAAACCCAACATTTATTAATCAAAGGTAAAATAAATGGTGTTAAGGGTAACTTTATTTTGGATACTGGAGCCAGTAATAGTTGTGTGGGATTTGAGAGTATTGAACGCTTTTTTTTAAATGCCCAATTTTCTGAAACAAAAGCAGCAGGAGCAGGTGCTACAGGCATGGAAACACAATTGGCAAAAAATAATAAAATTCAATTGGGAAGATGGAAAAATGAAAAGCTAAGTCTGATTATTTTTGATATGTCTCATGTAAATGAAGCATTGATTCAATATAAAACAAAACCTGTTGATGGAATTATTGGTGCCGATGTTTTACTAAAAGGAAAAGCGATTATTGATTATTGTAATCATTGTTTGTATTTGAAGTGATTTAAACGCAAAGACGCTAAAGATTTCGCAAAGTTCGCAAAGAAAAAATCCCAAACTCTTTTAGAATTTGGGATTTGATATTTAGATTCTGAACCAAGTTCAGAATGACAATTAAAGTTCCAATGCTTTTTTCACATTACCATCCAATAATAATTCTTCTGGGTTTTCTAATGCTTCTTTCACCGCTACTAAGAATCCAACAGACTCACGTCCGTCGATGATTCTGTGGTCATATGATAACGCAACGTACATTACTGGTGCAATTACAATTTGACCGTTTTTAACGATTGCTCTTTCAACTACATTGTGCATTCCTAAAATACCTGATTGCGGCGGATTGATAATTGGTGTAGATAACATACTTCCAAAAACACCACCATTTGAAATAGTGAATGTTCCACCGGTCATTTCGTCAACAGTAATTTGTCCGTCACGCGCTCTTATCGCTAATCTTTTGATTTCCGCTTCTACTCCTCTAAATGATAAAGTTTCGGCATTTCTCATTACAGGAACCATTAATCCTTTTGGACCAGAAACCGCAACCGAAATATCACAAAAATCAAATGAAATTTTCTCTTGACCATCGATCATTGAATTCACATCTGGATATAATTGTAATGCACGAGTTACTGCTTTTGTAAAAAACGACATGAAACCTAAGCCTAAACCATGTTTTGCTTTAAATTCTTCTTTATATTGATCACGTAACGCATAAATTGCCGTCATGTCAACTTCATTGAAAGTAGTTAACATGGCTGTTTCGTTTTTAGCAGCTACTAAACGTTCTGCTACTTTTCTTCGTAACATAGACAATTTTGTTCTTTCAGAACCACGGTTTCCTCCTGTTGGAGTTCCCATTGATGGTACTGCATTTACAGCATCATCTTTAGTGATTCTTCCGCCTTTACCGGTTCCAACAATTGCTGAAGGCTCGATATTTTTTTCATCTAATATTTTTCTTGCTGCTGGAGACGGATGCCCCCCAGCCCCCGAAAGGGGAGTTTGAGCAACTGGTGTAGTTACTACTTCTACTTTCTTTTCCTCAACTTTTGGACTTTCTGCTTTTGGACTTTCACCTAAAGTTGGTTTTGCTGCAGCTGTATCGATTAAACAAACTACGGCACCTACTGCTACTGCATCGCCTTCTTCTGCTTTTAATGTAATGATTCCGCTTGCTTCAGCAGGTAATTCTAATGTAGCTTTATCTGAATCAACCTCAGCAATCGCTTGGTCTTTTTCTACATAATCACCATCTTTTACTAACCATGTAGCAATTTCTACTTCTTTAATTGATTCCCCTGGAGAAGGAACTTTCATTTCTAAAATCATATTCTTTTTATTTTAAAAAGTTTACCCTTTGACAAGCTCAGGGCGATAATTGAGTTGTTTTTTATTGAAATAATGTTTTATCAAACACCATGGCAATGGCATTCTTTTGACGCTTTTTAGATCGTTCATAACTTCCTGCTGCCGGAGCACTGTATGCTTTTGGCGATGCCAATCTTAATTTTACTAAATCGAAATTCATCAACATAAACGAATAAGCTCCCATGTTTTTAGGCTCTTCTTGTGCCCAAACGTAATCATCAACATTTGGATAACTGTCGATAATTGATTTGATTTGATCTACTGCTAATGGAAATAATTGCTCTAATCGAACTACTGCAACATCATTTCTAATCAATTCTTCACGTTGTGCAATAATGTCAAAGTATACTTTACCTGTGCAGAATACCAATGTTTTGATGGCTTTTTTATCCGTTACTTTTGGATCATCTATTACTTCTTGAAATTGGCCGTTTGCCAAATCGTCCATTGAAGATACAACATCAGGATGACGTAATAAACTTTTTGGAGAAAATACCACCAATGGCTTACGGAATTCTGTTTTTAACTGTCTTCTCATTAAATGGAAGAAGTTGGCTGGCGAAGTTACATCGGCAATATACATATTATGTTTTGCACACATTTGTAAATAACGCTCCATACGTGCTGATGAATGCTCTGCTCCTTGGTTTTCATACCCGTGAGGCAACAACATTACCAATCCGTTTTGGTTATTCCACTTGTCTTCTCCTGCAGAAATGTATTGGTCAATCATAATTTGTGCTCCGTTAGAGAAATCTCCAAACTGTGCTTCCCAAATTACTAGAGTTTTTGGCGATGCTAATGCATATCCATATTCAAACCCTAAAACGCCATATTCTGAAAGGTGTGAATTATAGATATAAAAGTTTCCTTTCTTATCTTTTATGTTATCTAAAAGAATTACTTCTTCTTCTGAATCTTCTACTTTAACTACCGCATGACGGTGCGAAAATGTTCCGCGTTCCACATCTTGCCCTGAAACACGAACATCAAATCCTTCCGAAATTAAAGAACCATAAGCTAATAATTCGCCCATTGCCCAATCTAAGGTATTGGTTTCCACCATATTTTTTCTATCTCCGATTAACTTCGTAATCTTGCTGATGAATTTTTTATCCGATGGAAGTTCGGTAATGGTTTTGGCAATGTCTGCAAGTTGTTTTTTATCGAATTTAGTATCGAATTTTTGAAGCATCACATCATCTGAAACTTGTTTGTAACCTTCCCACTCATTTTCCATGAACGGAGTAATTACGGTTAAGTCTTTTTTACGAGAGGCTTCTAAATTTTGATCTAATTTTGCTTTATAGGCTTCTTCTAATTCTTTTACAAAACCTGCCGAAATCACATTTTCTTGCGTTAATTTCTCTGCATAAATATCTCTAGGATTTTTATGTTTTGCAATTAATTTATATAAAACAGGCTGTGTAAAACGAGGTTCGTCGCCTTCATTATGGCCGTATTTTCTATAGCCTAATAAATCGATGAAAACATCACTTCCAAATTCCATTCTATACTCTAAAGCAAACAACATGGCGTGAACAACGGCTTCTGCATCATCTGCATTTACGTGTAAAACCGGAGATAGCGTAACTTTTGCTACATCGGTACAATACGTTGACGAACGTGCATCTAAATAATTGGTTGTAAACCCAACTTGGTTATTGATCACTAAGTGAATAGTTCCACCTGTTTTATAACCATCTAATTTTGCCATTTGAATAATTTCATAGACAATACCTTGACCGGCTACTGCGGCATCACCGTGAACGGCAATTGGTAATACTTTTGAAAAATCATTTGGATAATTTCTATCTTGTTTTGCTCTGGTAATTCCTTCAATTACAGCACCTACAGTTTCTAAGTGCGAAGGATTTGGAGCTAAATTTAAATTGATTTTTTTACCTGAATTGGTTACTCGATCTGAAGTTAATCCTAAGTGATATTTTACATCACCATCAAAGTTAGCGTCTTCGTCATAGTCTTTTCCGTCAAATTCAGAGAATATGTTTTGAGTATTTTTTCCAAAAATGTTTGCCAATACACTCAAACGACCTCTATGTGCCATTCCCATCACAAATTGCTCCACGCCTTTATCGGCGGCAGCATCTATTAAAGCGTCTAAAGCAGGAATTACCGCTTCACAACCTTCTAAAGAAAAACGTTTTTGACCCACATATTTAGTGTGTAAGAAGTTTTCAAAAGAAACCGCTTCGTTTAATTTTTCAAGAATGTGTTTTTTCTTATCTGAAGTAAAGTTTGGTAAATTATCGTTGATGTCTAAACGATTTTTAATCCATTCTAGTTTGTGTGGCTCACGAATGTACATATACTCCACACCAATAGATTGGCAATAAACGTTTTCTAAATGTTTTATAATATCAGCCAAAGTACAAGGCTTCATGTTGACTATTTTAGCCGCATCAAAAACAGTATTCAAATCGGCTTGCGATAAACCAAAATTTTCAAGTGCTAATGAAGGTCCGTGAACTCTTCTATCTCTTACTGGGTTTGTTTTTGTAAATAAATGTCCGCGTGTTCTATACCCTTCAATTAGTTTAAGAACGTTGAACTCTTTTTGCATTTTATCAGAAATTTCTCCTGAATCACCTGTTGCGGCATAGGCCACTTGTTGTGCAATTTCATCAGAACCATAACCCGATTGAGCAAAATCAAATCCTTGAAAAAAACTTCTCCAGCTAGGCTCAACGCTGTCTGGATTTTGTATATATTGTTCGTATAAATCGGCAAAAAAAGCCGTGTGTGCAGCGTTTAAAAAGGAAAACCTATCCATATTATTTTGTCTGAAAGACTTATTAATTAAAATATTATGCAAAAGTAAAACATTTTGCAATAAATCTTCAAGGAATTTAATACTTTTATAACATTAATTTTTCGAAAATCGATTTATGAAAAAGAATTCTGTAATTAATTTAACATTTTTATCAGCTATTGTATTTTTATTTGGATTTAAATTTGAAATTTATGCTCAAGAATCCCAAGAAATCAATACAAAAAGTGATTTTTTAAATCGTTTACAATTTGGTGGCGGATTAGGATTAGGTGTTGGTAATGGCTATGCCGATATTATGGTCGCGCCAAGTGCAATTTACAATTTTAATAACTATGTATCAGCTGGTTTAGGTGTGCAATACAACTATGTAAAACAACGCGATTTATACAAAGCGAATATGTATGGTGGCAGTGTAATTGCCTTATTTAACCCCCTGGAAGAATTACAAATTTCGACCGAATTAGAGCAACTAAGAGTAAATAGAACTTTTAATGATTCTTTTGGAAACAACTCTCAAGATTTTTGGAATACCGCTTTGTTTGTGGGTGCTGGTTATCGCAATGAAAATGTAACTTTTGGTGTGCGTTATAATATTTTGCATAAAGACCGGGACAATATTTATGCAGAAGCATTTATGCCGTTTGTAAGAGTGTTTTTCTAATACTTATTTCTAAACCAAACTTTTTGCCATTCGCGTTTTAAGACTAAAAACGCTACTTGTTCCGATAATTCTACTAAATCAGAACCGTCTAATTTTTTAATTTGTTCTTCAGGAACATCAATGATGTAAAGTAAGTTTAAGTATTCAGCAAATTTATATTGAATGAGTTTGTATATTTTTTCTTGTACTAAATTTTTAAATTCAAACGGAAAAATACTCGTAGGCACATCTAAACTTTCATTGGCTAAAGCAAAATCTTTATTCACTTGCTCAATCAATTTAAAGTACAAATGTTCTTCTTCGGCTTGCGAAATTAAGGCTTCTATGGATACAGGTGCGTTATACATTTTAATGATTTATGAATGATGATTAACGACTTTTGATTGTTGAAGTATTTTTGGTTCTAAAATCTGAAATCAGCATTCTTCAGTCTTCAATCTTATACGTTTCTACCCATTAAATTTTCTCCAAAAGCTTTTAAAATGGCTTTCTTTTCATCTTCAATGTCTAATTTTTCTAAAGTTTCAAAAGCTTTAAAAGTGTAGGTTTGAATGGCTATTTTTGTTGCTTCGGTAGCTCCAGAATTATTAAAAATGGCTTTTACTTCTTCTATTTTGCCAGTATTTTCTGATGGCTGACTGGAAAACAAATGCAATAATTGTTGTTTGTTTTCTTCTGTTGCAAATTCCATCGCCTTTAAATAAAGATATGTTTTTTTATTTTCAATGATGTCGCCACCTACTTGTTTTCCAAAGGTTTCTGGATTTCCAAAAGCATCTAAATAATCATCTTGTAATTGAAATGCGATACCTAAATTTAATCCGAAATCATATATTAAATTGGCATTTTCTTCTGAAGTTTCAGCAACAATAGCTCCCATTTTCATGGCAGCGCCAACTAAAACCGCCGTTTTATATTCAATCATTTTTAAATATTCGGGAATCGTAACATCATTTCGCATTTCAAAATCAACATCATATTGCTGTCCTTCGCAAACTTCTAAAGCAGTTTTACTGAATAATTTTGCTAATTCTTGAAATGTTTTAGGATCATAGTTTTCAAAAAATTGATACGCTAAAATTAGCATCGCATCACCCGATAAAATACCTGTGTTTACATCCCATTTTTCATGTACCGTTTGATTGCCTCTTCGCAACGGAGCATCGTCCATAATATCATCATGAATCAAAGAAAAATTATGAAACACTTCAACCGCTGTTGCTGCTGGAATGGCTTTATCGCAATCTACATTAAAAACTTCAGTCGTCATTAAAGTTAAAACCGGACGCATTCTTTTTCCGCCTAACGAGAGGATATATTGAATAGGTTCATATAAATTTTTAGGCTCTTTGTTTGCCACAATTTGCAAAAAATGATGACTCATTTTTTCTTGATAGTAGGATACTGAATGCATTCTTCTGATTTTTTTGCTAAAATACTTCATTATTCTGAAATGAAACGAATTAATCAAATGTTAAATTTTCGTAAAAACTACGGAAACTATTTTTGTGTTTAAAGTTTCCGCTATATATTTGCATCGAAATTAAACTTAAAATGAAAGACCAAATTTTAATTAAAGCAACCGACTTGTTTTTAACACTAGGATTCAAAAGTGTTACTATGGACGATATTGCTACTGAAATGGGTATTTCAAAAAAAACCATTTATCAACATTATAGCAATAAAGACCAGTTAGTAGAAGCTTCTACTATGCATTTATTTGAAACCATTTCTTGCGGAATTGACCATATTTGCGATTTAGGAAATAACCCTATTGAAGAGTTGTTCTTAATTAAAGATTTTGTAATGAAAAATTTAAAGAACGAAAATGCTTCACCTATTCATCAACTTCAAAAATATTATCCCCAGATTCACAAAACATTAATGATAAGACAATTTGATAAAATGGGAGATTGTGTTATTGTAAATTTGGAAAAAGGAATTGAACAAGGTTTATTCAGAAAAGAAATTAACACTCCTTTAATTGCACGCTTTTATTTTGCCGGTATGACGAGTTTGAAAGATCCCGAAATATTTAATCTTGAACAGTTCCCTTCAAAAGAGGTACAAATCGCTTATTTAGAATATCACTTGCGAGGAATTTGCACCGAAAAAGGAATTCAAAAACTAGAACAACTACTATAATATAATTGAAATATGAAACAAAAACTAACATTACTTTGCTTTATGATTGCCTCTACGTTGTTTGCGCAAGAAGCAAAGAAATCCTATTCTTTTTCTTTAGAACAATCCATAGAGTATGCTGTAAAAAACAATTACTCTATGATTAATGCTAATAGAGATGTAGAAGCTGCAAAAAAGAAAAAATGGGAAACAACCACTATGGGTTTACCTCAATTAAATGGTTCTGTTAATTATCAAAATACGTTTGAGTTTACGAAGCAAGGAGCCGCTGCAAACGCTTTTAATCCGGCGGCAAATCCAAATGATATTGTATTATTAGCATTTGGCACAAAACACGTAGCTATTGGAAATCTAACCTTAAGCCAATTAATTTTTGATGGTTCTTATTTGGTAGGACTTCAATCGGCGAAGACCTATTTGCAAATTTCTGAAAATGCCAAAATAAAAACGACTCAAGAAATTAAGGAAATTGTCATCAATTCATACGGCAATGTTTTACTGGCAGATGAAAGCATTAAAATCTTAGAAAACAACAAAAAAATTCTGGAAAAAACATTTGTTGATACAAAAGAGATTTTCAAAAACGGATTGATTGAAGAAGAAAATGTAGAACAACTTCAAATTACCTTATCTACTTTAACGAGTTCGTTAGAAAATGTAAAACGTCAAAAAAGAATTGCTTTAGACATGTTAAAACTTCTTTTGGGAATCGATTTAGAATCTGAATTAATTATTACCGATCAATTGAGTGTTTTGACACAAAACAATATTGATTTGGTTTTATTGAAAAAGGAATTTGATGCAAAAAATACGATCGATTATAAAATTGGTAAAAACCTAGAAAAGAGCAAAGAATTAATGCTTAAATTAGAAAAAAGTAAAGCATTACCCTCATTAGCCGCACAAGTGAATTTTGGATATAACTCCTTTGCAAATCAATTTGATTTTTTAAACTCAACTCAGCAATGGAATAACTTTTCTAATGTGGGTGTTGGATTGAATGTGCCTATATTCAGTAGTTTAGGAAGAAGTTCTAGAACACAACAAGCTAAAATTGCATTGGAACAAGCTAAAACAAATGTTGCCGAAACCGAACAAAAATTAAAATTACAATTTGAAAAAGCTAAAAGCGATTATGAGTTTAGCATAGAACAATTAGCAACTTCAAAAAGCAATTTAAACTTAGCGGAACGGATTGAAAACAAAAACCAAATTAAATTTAAAGAAGGTATGGCCAGTAGTTTTGATTTAACTGATGCCCAAAGACAATTATATAGCGCACAACAAATCTACTTACAAGCAATGCTAGATGTTATCAATAAAAAAGCAACTTTAGAAAAATTAGTAAACTAAAAATAAATGAACTTAGATATGAAAAAAATAGTACTTATTGCCACCAGTTTTTTACTGATAGCTTGTGGAGAAAAATCAACTGATGATTTAATTAAAGATAAAAACATCACCGAATTAAAAAACAGAAAAGCGACGATTCAGTCGGAATTAGAAAAAATAGATGCTGCGTTACTTAATGGTAATAAAGCAACAGAAACAGAAGCGTTAGTTTCGGTACAAACAATAAAAGATACTGTTTTTAACCATTACTTAGTAATTCAAGGAAATGTAAATACTAAAGAAAATATTTTAGTGCAACCTGAATTCAGCGGCACATTAACGGCTTTAAATGTTAAAGCGGGGCAACGTGTTTCAAAAGGTCAAATACTTGGAAAAGTTGATGATGCAGGAATGAGCCAGCAATTAGCAAGTATTGAAAATCAATATGCGTTAGCAAAAACCACATTTGAACGTCAAAAAAATCTTTGGGACAAAAAAATTGGTTCAGAAATTCAGTTTTTACAAGCCCAAGCGCAAATGATTTCGGCACAAAAATCAGTGGCACAAATGAGAGCTCAAATAGCAAAAACCGTAATTCGTGCGCCATTTTCTGGAACAATTGATGATGTTTTTGTTGAACGCGGACAAGTAGTCGCTCCGAGCCCACAAGGGTTAATGCGAATTGTTAATTTATCGAATATGTATGTTTCTACAACCGTTCCTGAAACGTATATTGGTAAATTAAAAGTTGGAACAGTTGTGGATGTTTTCTTAACATCATTAGGAAAAACGTATAAAGGAAAAGTACGTCAAGTGGCTAATTTTATCAATCCAAGCAACAGAAGTTTTGGAATAGAAGTAAGTGTACCAAATCCAGATAATTTATTACGTCCAAATCAGGTAGCTAAACTAAAAATAATAGATTACACGGTTAATAATGCGATTATAGTTCCTACAAATGTGGTACAAGAAGACGGCGAACACAACAAATTTGTATTTATTGCCACTAATGTTAATGGTAAAAAAGGTGTAGCTAAAAAAGTGGTTGTGAAAGTTGGAAAATCATCAGATAATGTAACTGAAATTTTAAGCGGTTTAACTGCAAATGATGTTATCGTTACAGAAGGTGCTAATAACATCGCAGACGGAATGAAGCTTAATTTTTAAAGCCCCCTAACCCCCGAAGGGGGAATTAGCAACTTTGAAAAAAAGTTTAAGTCATAAAATCATTTTATTGAGTATTAATATAAATTCCTATTGACCCCTAGTAGGAGTTCCCCCTTTGGGGGTTAGGGGGCTTATATGAGTCACAAAAACAAAGAATTCGGAATATCGAGTTGGGCTGTAGACAATCGAGTTACAGTATATATCTTAACGTTGCTAATTGTTATTACAGGTGTTATTGCCTATGTAACAATGCCTCGTGAAGATTTTCCAGAAATTATTGAAAATAAAGTATACATTTCTTCTGTTTTTCCTGGAAACTCAGCTGAAGATGTAGAAAAATTAATTATTAAACCCCTTGAAAAAGAATTTAAAAATATCACAGGTGTAGAAAAAATTACGTCGAATTCATTTCAAGATTACGGAATGATCATTGTAGAATTTGCTGATAAAGTTACGATTGAAGAGGCGAAAACTAAAATCAAAGACAAAGTTGACGTTATCAAAGCAGATACCGATTGGCCTAACTTAGACAACGGAAGCAAAGTAGAACCAAGTGTTTTCGAATTAAATATTTCGGAAGAAGTACCTATTTTGAATATCAATTTAAAAGGAAATTACACCACGCAACAACTTAAAAAATTCGGAGAATTACTTCAAGACGATATTGAAGAAATCCCAGAAGTTAAAAAGGTAGATATTTTAGGAGTAGATGATAAAGAAGTAGAAATTGCTGTTGATATTTTTAAAATGACGGCGGCTCAGGTTTCTTTTGACGAAATCCAAAATGCGGTAAAGTATGAAAATATGACGCTTTCGGGCGGAAATTTAATTTCGCAAGGTTCTCGTAATAACATCCGAATAGTAGGTGAAATTAAAGACCCTAAAGAATTAGAAAACGTAATTGTAAAATCTTTCGGAGGAACGGTTTATTTAAAAGACATCGCGGTTGTAAACTTTAAAGAAAAAGAAAAAACAACGTATGCTCGTGAAAAAGGGCAAGAAGTGGTGATGCTAAACGTGAAAAAACGTTCGAATCAAAATATGATTTCTGCCATCGAACAAGTGAAAGAAAAATTAGAAAAAGCAAAGGAATCGTATTTACCTTCTAATTTAACCATTGAACTTTCTAATGATCAATCTTCTCGTGTAGAACATCAAGTGGACGAATTATCCAACCATATTATTTTCGGAATTGTATTGGTAATGATTGTCTTAATGTTTACGATGGGATTACGAAATTCATTGTTTGTAGGAGCCGCTATTCCGCTTTCGATGTTGATGGCGTTTACTATTTTATCGGCTTTCGGATTAACCTTAAATACGATGGTACTTTTCGGATTGGTAATGGGATTAGGAATGCTTGTGGATGACGGAATTGTAGTGGTCGATAACGTATTTGCCAATATGAAAAAAGGAATGGATAGGGTCACGGCGTCTAAAATTGGAATTGGCGAAATCGCTTGGCCAGTAATATCCTCAACAGCCACAACTTTGATGGCATTTTTACCATTTGCTTTATGGCCTGGAACGATGGGGAAATTTATGAAATATTTTCCAATAACTTTAACGGTTACTCTTACGGCTTCGTTATTTGTAGCGATGGTAGTAAATGCAGCAATGACAGGTGGTTCAATGGATACAGAAGACCGAAATGTTACTAATAAATCAGCAAAATTATATACGATTATCTTTAGTGTAGTTGGAATTGTGTTTGTGTTTTTAGGACATTTAACCGATTCTACGTTTGCAAAAGCGATTGGGCATTTAGCTATTATTTCCTTAGGGTTAATGTGGTTGTATAAAATTAAATTATACCAATGGACGCAAGATTTTCAACACGGCTTTTTTCCAAAAATGGAAAATAATTATAAAAATTTCTTAGCTAAAATACTAACTGGAAAAAGAGCTTGGTTGGCATTGGCAACGATTATTGGAATGTTATTTTTCTCTTTTATGTTATTGGGAATTTTCCCAAGAAAAGTATTGTTTTTCCCCGATAATATTCCAAATCAAGTAATTACGTATATCGAATATCCGCAAGGAACAGATATTTCGAAAACCAATAAGGCGACTTTATTTGTTGAAAAACAAGTAATTGAAATCTTAAATAAATATGTAGATCCAAAGACAAATAAAAACTACTTAGCCGAAAGTATTGTTTCACAAGTAGGTGTAGGTGCTGGAAATCCAAATGTTGATGCGGGTTCCGCTTCAGAAACGCCATATAAAGGAAAAGTAACGGTAAATTTCTCGGAATATAAATTTAGAAATGGCGTAAACACTACTGAAGTTTTAGATGAAATTCGTGCAAAAGTAAAAGGTGTTGCAGGCGCTACCGTTACGGTTGAAAAAGATGCCAACGGACCTCCAGCTGGGTATCCAATTAGCGTGCAATTAACCGGTACCGATTATCAAGAAATGTTAGTAGAAGCGGATAAAATGATTGCTTTTATTAATTCGAAAAACATTCAAGGAATTGAGCGTTTGAGTGTAGATGTAAACAAAGAAAGTCCAGAATTAGAGGTAAAAGTTGACCGCGTTAGTGCAGGAAGCTTAGGTGTTTCAACAGGACAATTAGGGTTCAATTTGCGTCGTTCGGTTTATGGTCAGGAAATTTCTACATATAAAGAAGGTGATGACGACTATAATATTACGATGCGTATGCAAGACGACCAACGTAAGAACGAAAATGTGTTGTTTAATCAATCCATCACATTCCGAAATCAGAATAACGGACAAATGATGCAAGTGCCTATTTCGGCTGTTTCGGAAACCAATAAAACCACCACATACAATCAAATCAAAAGAAAAAACCAGAAACGTATTATGACGGTGTATTCTAATGTTTTGACAGGTTATAATGGTGATGAAATTACGAAACAAATTGAATCGGAATTAAAATCGTATAAATTCCCAAAAACGGTGAGTTATTCGTTTTCTGGAGTACAAGAAGAACAAGGTAAAAACCAAAGTTTCTTATTATACGCACTATTTTTAGCGTTAGCCGGAATTACGATTATTATCGTGTTACAGTTTAATTCGGTTTCTAAAACTATGGTAATTTTGTTTACAGTATTATTGAGTTTTAGTGGTGTTTTCTACGGATATGTAATCGCCAATATGGATTTCGTTATCTTAATGACCATGATGGGAATCATATCATTAGCCGGAATTGTTGTGAAAAACGGAATTGTATTAATGGACTTCTTCGTCTTATTATTAGATAAAAAAGTAGCCGACAATAACCTAAAAAGTCACGACGATTTATCACTAGAAGAAATAAAAGACATCATTATAGAATCTGGTAAAAATCGTTTAAGACCGGTATTATTAACAGCATTAACCGCCATTTTAGGTTTAATTCCGTTAGCTATTGGATTGAATTTTGATTTCTTTGCTTTAATTACAGAATTTAATCCACACTTATATATGGGTGGTGATAACGTAATTTTCTGGGGACCTTTAGCGTGGACAATCATCTTCGGATTAACCTATGCTACGGTTTTAACACTAGTTATGGTTCCAGTGATGTTTTACTTGGTAAAACGAGTGAAATATTGGTTAAGAGATAGAAGATTAGCTCGACAAGCAAGCGCTGTATAATTCTTAACCTAAAATGTATATAAACAAAAAAGTCCCGAAATATTTCGGGACTTTTTAATTACAACGGATTTTGAAAATTTATTTAGTAACTAAATAATCTTTACTTTTAGTATGAACAGAAGCTACTCTACTGTTTGAAAATGCTACTTTATTAATAGTTGCAGCATTATAAAAAGTCCATGTTCCTACTTTTTCACCTTGGTTATACTCACCAGAAGTTTGCTTTGTGCCATCTTCATTATAAGACACCCATTTTCCATGAAGTTTTCCATTTAGATATTCACCTTCTTGTTTTACTTGTCCATTATCGTGGTAATAGGTAGCTTGGATCATATTGTTATCTATCGCAACAAATTTTGGTTCTACGCCTTGAGCAAAAGACACTCCAATAACCAATAACATCACATAATTCATTAAATTTTTCATAAGCATTTGTTTTTTGGGTTAATAATTATGTAACAAATATATATAAATATTTACAATAAAAAAACTTTTTGGTAACAATTTGGTAACATTGGAAAAATAAACATAAAAAAACCAAAACATTACGTTCTGGCTTTCCTATAAATTTATTAAAAATTATTTCAATAATTGATCAAATAATTTCGTTAATTCTTCAGAAGAAGGTCTTGCTGCATCCGCTTTAACCACTTTTCCAGCAGGATCAATTAATAAAAATCTTGGTATAGAATTAATTCCAAATGCTTTGATGAAATCGGAATTCCAGTTTTTATCAGCAAATAACTGAACGCCGCCTAATTGTTTTTCGGTAACAAATTTTTGCCATTTTTCATGATCTTTATCGGTATCAACTGAAATACTAATGAAAACAATGTTTTTACCATGATATTTTTCTTCAATTTTTTTCAAAAATGGAATCTCTGCTCTACAAGGACCACACCAAGTAGCCCAAACATCAATATAAACATATTTTCCTTTAAAATCTTCTAGTTTAGATTTTCCGCCTTTGTGATTTTCATAATCAAAAGATGGTGAAGCAATGCCTTCAATTTTTTTAGCTTGTGCTTTTTGATTGAAATATTGTTGCAACATAAACGATTCTTGCATAATCATTGGCTTGTATGACGTAACAAATTTTTCATATAACCCAGATCCTTCTAATTTTGCTAAATCTTCTGTTTTCTTTTCTTCTAAAGCTGCTTTAAAAACGGCTTCTTCTTTTTCTAATAAACTTTCAAGACCTAATTCAAAAGCTTCGTCTGTTAATGCTTTTTGAGCTAAAAAGTTGTTCTCTTTTTCTCCTTTGCCTTTATAAACGATGGTTTCATCAAATTCTACTGCATTCATTGTTAAACTTAAATCGTCTCCATCTTTTAAATACAATATTGAAGATTCTTTTCCATCAGTAAACTGGTGTAATCCTTCTGTAATTTCAAAACTAGACTGAAAAATGCCTTTTTGATTAACTGGAATATCGAGTTTAAACTTCTTTGGTCCATAAATGGTTAATGTGTCCGAATTTCTATTTTCTATTTTTGCAGTAAAACTTACTTTTCCTGAAGTTTGAGCAAATGATATTGAAATAAAGAACAATAATAAATAAGTGATTTTTTTCATAATAGTGTTTGTAAGGTTTCGGTAAAAATAAGATAATATTTAATAAACTGAAAAAATATATACAAATATAATTTTAATTCAATCTTTTAAATTAAAATTTTCATTTTTGTTCTTACTTTTGCATAAAATTTTATAGAAATGTATAGAAGTCATAATTGTGGCGCATTAAACGCTTCACATATCAATACAGAAGTTACACTTGCGGGTTGGGTACAAAAATCGAGAGACAAAGGTTTTATGATTTGGGTTGACTTACGTGATCGTTATGGTATTACTCAATTAATTTTTGACGAAAAAAGAACCGATAAAGCAGTTTTTGATTGTGCTAAATCATTAGGAAGAGAATTTGTAATTCAAGTAAAAGGAATTGTTATTGAGCGTGAATCAAAAAACGCAAATATGACTACTGGCGATATTGAAATTTTAGTTTCAGAACTCAATATTTTAAACGAAGCACAAATACCGCCATTTACAATTGAAGATGAAACCGATGGTGGTGAAGATATTCGTATGAAATATCGCTATTTAGACATTAGAAGAAATCCGGTAAAAAACAATTTATTATTCCGTCATAAAGTATCGATGGAAGTGCGTAAATACCTTTCTGACCAAGGTTTTTGTGACATAGAAACGCCTTATCTAATTAAATCTACTCCAGAAGGAGCGCGCGATTTTGTGGTGCCAAGTAGAATGAACGAAGGGCAATTTTATGCTTTACCGCAATCGCCACAAACGTTCAAACAACTATTGATGGTTGGAGGTATGGATAAATATTTCCAAATAGTGAAATGTTTTAGAGATGAAGATTTACGTGCCGATCGTCAGCCCGAATTTACACAAATTGACTGCGAAATGGCATTCGTAGAACAAGAAGATATACTGGATATGTTTGAAGGTTTAACACGTCATTTACTGAAAGAAATTAAAGGAATTGATGTGGCTAAATTTCCAAGAATAACCTACGATTACGCCATGAAAACGTACGGAAATGACAAACCCGATATTCGTTTTGAAATGAAATTTGGGGAGTTGAATGCCGTAGCGCAACATAAAGATTTTCCAGTATTTAATTCGGCAGAATTAGTAGTAGGAATAGCCGCTCCTGCTTGTGCCAATTATACGAGAAAAGAAATTGACGCTTTAATTGACTGGGTGAAACGTCCTCAAGTTGGTGCTTTAGGGATGGTTTATGTAAAATGCGAAGAAGATGGCTCGTTTAAATCATCGGTAGACAAGTTTTACGACCAAGAAGATTTGAAAAAATGGGCAGAAATTACCCAAGCAAAACCAGGTGATTTAATCTTAGTATTATCAGGAGGAGCCGATAAAACAAGAACACAATTATCAGCACTTCGCATGGAAGTAGCTACGCGTTTAGGGTTAAGAAAATCGGATGAATTTGCACCGTTATGGGTAGTAGATTTTCCATTATTAGAATGGGATGAAGAAAGTGGAAGATACCACGCAATGCACCATCCATTTACTTCTCCAAAACCAGAAGACATGGCGTTAATTGAAACCGAACCAGGAAAAGTTCGTGCTAATGCATATGATATGGTGTTAAACGGAAATGAAATTGGCGGAGGCTCTATTCGTATTCATGATCGCGATTTGCAAAGCAGAATGTTTGATTTATTAGGATTTAGTAAAGAACAAGCTCAGGCACAATTTGGTTTTTTAATGAATGCTTTTGAATTTGGTGCTCCACCTCATGGCGGACTAGCATTTGGTTTAGACCGATTAGTGGCTATTTTAGGAGGACAAGAAACCATTCGTGATTTTATTGCATTCCCTAAAAATAATTCGGGTAGAGATGTAATGATTGATGCCCCTTCAACTATTGATGCTGCACAATTAAATGAATTACATATTCAATTGGATCTAAAATCATCAAACTAACTGATTATCAATATTTTTGAAATATTTTTAACTTTTTCTTGTTCGTGTCGGAAATAAGTATATCTTTGACCATTATTAATTTTTTACAATACAAAATGAGAACAGGAAAAGTTAAGTTCTTCAATGAATCAAAAGGTTACGGTTTTATTACAGATGATGAAACTGGAAACGACATTTTTGTTCACGCTAGCGGAATGAAAGTTGAATCTTTAAACGAAGGTGACGCTGTAAGTTACGAAGAAGAAGAAGGAAGAAAAGGTAAAGTTGCTGCTCAAGTAGTAGTTATCGAATAATATATAATTATTTTTGATTACCTAAAAAACATCAAGTCCCGATTAGTCGGGACTTTTTTATGCTTAATTGCTTCTATTTAAAATAATATTTTAATCCAAATAAGATATTACCCTTAGGCATGGGCACCATTCCTGTCTCAACATATTCTGTATTAAAAATATTATTCGCATATAACGATAGTTCTACTGCTTTTAATCGGTAAGATGCGTTAACGTCCCAAATGTTGTAACTAACTCCAGACGTTCTTTCAACATAACGATAGCTCACAGAATTGCTAAAATTCTTAAACCATTCCATAGCATAATTTCCAACAAATTGATGTTTCATCGAATTTATTGCATATTGTGAAAAATTAGCCTCGCTTTTTTTAACTTCATTATCTAAATAAGAATAGCCAAATTGGAATTTCTGTGGTAATTGATTTAGAAAAAATCGGTATTCTAAATTCGTTTCATATCCTTTTGTTGCAACATTTTGAATATTTTGGGCTTGCCAAGGACTTGATATATCTTCTCGAACATAATCAATTAAATTATCTGCGTCGCGATTAAATGCTGCTAACGAAATTGAAAGTTGTTTACTCGTAAATTTTACTCCCACTTCTTGAGAAAAAGCTTCTTCAGTATTTAAATCTGGGTTGCTTATAGTCGATGGTGACACATAATACAAGTTGGTATATGTAGGAACTCTATAAGATGTACCAATATTTCCATAAGCTCTAAATTTGTCTGAAATTTGAATCCCTAAATCTAAACCTGGAAAAATTTGATTATCAAAATCTGAAAAATAAGACGCAGAAATGCCTGGGGTAACGTCAATTCTATTATTAAAAAACTGAATACGATGTTCTAAAAATAGTGAAGCAATTTCTCTTTGGTTGTCACCCAATCTGTTACTTGAAATATAATATTTTGAAAACTCTATTCCAAAACCTGTAATTCCTGTTTTTGATTGGTACGATCCATTTAGCTCAGCAGCAATCTTATTTGTAATGTGCAAATTTCTGTAGGCAGCAGGATTATCTCTAATTAATAAATACATATCTTGATTTCTACGCCAATAAATTCTTGGTTTCCAAGTAAAATTCCCTTTTTTAATAACAGTGGAAAGACCCACTAAACTAGCTTGTGTTTCTTCATATTGATCAACATAATTAGTAAATCCGTAAAAGCCATTTGCTCCAAATTTTCTTTCAGAAAAGGTTGTAAATAATTCAATAGGCAATTTATTTTTATTGAACTGACTTTTTAAAACATAGTTCGTATTGTCAAAATCTGTATTATGCCGATATTCTTCAGAGAAATTCTTTGAAAAATGAACTATGTGCTTACTTTCTTTTAAATTAATTGTTCCTGTTGCCTCACCAATAAATTGACCAAAAGAACCTCCATTAATTTTTGCAATCATCGAGTTTTCTTCAACATCTTTAGTAACTATATTAACAGCGCCAGTAAAAGCATTTTGTCCAAAAACACGAGCGGCTGGCCCTTTGATGACCTCTATTCTTTTAATGACTTCAATTGGCAAAGCTAAATTCATGGTATGATGACCTGTTTGAGGATCGTCAACTTTAAAACCATCAATTAGCAATAACGTTTGGTCAAAACTTCCTCCTCTAATGTATAGATCGGCTTGCATACCGTTTATACCTTGACGTCTTACATCTACGCCTGCTAACTGTTGTAATGCATCGGCTACATTTGTTATGCCTAATTTTTTTAATTCAGCCGCCGTTATAATATGAATTGTTCGAGAATTTTCTTTAAAAGGTAATTCGATTCGTGAAGATGAAATAATAATATTATTTAAAGTGTCTAATTCTTGTGCATTAGATACTATAATCGAAAGAAAAAACACTACTAGTGTAATATAATTTTTCATATGATATTTTTTAATTTGGAAACGTTTTTTTGTTCTTAAAAAAAAAGTCCTGCATAAGCAAGACTTTGATTTACTATATGCTTAGCTGTTTAATCGGCTAAAACAATAATTTTATTTTCATTCATTTCTATAGTTCCAGAGTTTACTGGCAACCAATAGGTTTGCTCGTTTACTTTATTGAATTTAGAAACAAATTCTTTCTCAATATTCATATTTTGAGCGTTTATTTTCACATTCCCTTTTCCTAATAAAGAAACAATGGGCGCGTGATTATTTAGCATTTGAAACTCACCGTTTATACCAGGAACAGATACCGAAGTAACTTCTCCTTTAAATAATGTAGCTTCTGGTGATACTATTTCTAAAATCATACTTTTATAATTGATAATTAATAATTGACAATGAATATTTAATTGTCAACTATCAATTGTTAATTGTCCATTAACTAGGCCTCAGCCAACATTTTTTGTCCTGCTTCAATAGCTTCTTCAATGGTTCCTTTAAGGTTAAATGCTGCTTCAGGTAAGTTGTCTAACTCGCCGTCAATAATCATATTAAATCCTTTGATGGTATCTTTGATATCAACCAAAACTCCAGGAATACCAGTAAATTGTTCTGCTACGTGGAATGGTTGAGATAAGAAACGTTGTACACGACGTGCACGAGAAACGGCTAATTTATCATCTTCCGATAACTCTTCCAAGCCTAAGATGGCAATGATATCTTGTAATTGTTTGTATTTTTGAAGAATTTCTTTTACTCTTTGTGCACAGTCATAATGTTCAGCACCTAAGATTTCTGGAGTTAAGATACGAGAAGTAGAATCCAATGGATCTACCGCTGGATAAATACCTAACTCAGCAATTTTACGAGACAATACTGTTGTTGCATCTAAGTGAGCAAACGTTGTAGCTGGTGCAGGGTCAGTTAAGTCATCCGCAGGTACATAAACCGCTTGAACTGAAGTAATAGATCCTTTTTTAGTTGAAGTAATACGCTCTTGCATTGCACCCATTTCAGTTGCT
>NZ_JBIIWV010000185.1:0-3911 GCF_044338735.1 Flavobacterium sp.
AATTTGGCCTTTGTCCATGACAATAATTTTACTAGCATTAACAATGGTTGCTAAACGGTGTGCAATCACAATCGAAGTTCTATCTTTGGTAATGGTTTCGGTTGCTTTTTGTATTAATTCTTCCGAATGCGTGTCAATAGAAGAGGTAGCTTCATCTAAAATTAAGATACTTGGATTACTTACATAAGCTCTCAAAAAGGCAATCAATTGGCGTTGGCCAGAAGAAAGCATGACCCCACGTTCTTTTACATTATAATCATAACCTTCGGGTAACGACATAATAAAATCGTGAACGCCTATTTTCTTAGCGGCAACAATAACTTCTTCTCGACTGATACTTTCATTGTGCAGTGTAATATTGTTATAAATACTATCGGAAAATAAAAACACATCTTGCAACACAATAGCAATTTGCTTGCGTAGACTTTCTAACGTATAGTCGTTAATGTTTCGGTTATCAATTGTAATTGTACCCGAATTAATTTCGTAAAAACGATTCAATAAATTAATAATGGTCGATTTTCCAGCGCCAGTACTTCCAACAATAGCAATGGTTTCGCCAGGGTTCACTTTAAGATTAATTCCTTTTAAAACTTCTTCATTTTTGATATAACTAAAACGCACGTCTTTTAATTCGATAGTTCCTTTAAAATGAGAGGCTACAACGGTACCCTTATCTTGCACATTTTCTTCGGTATCTAAAATTTCAAAAACCCTATCGGCTGCTACAATCCCCATTTGCATCACGTTAAATTTATCGGCAATTTGACGTAATGGATTGAACAGCATGTTAATTAACATCGTGTAAGCAAATAAATCTCCAATGCTGCTATGATTTGCACCACTAATTATTGAGATTCCTGCTGAATACACAATAGCACCAAGGGTTAAAGACGAAACAATATCGGCAATAGGGAAGAAGATGGAGTTGTACAAAATGTTTTTCAACCAAGCGACATTGTGTTTTTGATTGATTACTTTAAACTTTTCCAATTCAATGTTTTCACGATTGAATAATTGTACGATTTTCATTCCGGTTAAGCGTTCCTGAACAAAGGTATTAAGATTAGCTACTTCATTCCGAACGTCATTAAACGCTACTTTCATTTTCTTTTGAAAAATATCGGTAGCAATTATTAAAACAGGCATCGCAGCTAATACAATGAGCGATAATTTCCAGTTCATGAAGAACATAATGCCTAAAATCACAATCATTTTCAAAACATCACTCACAATCATGAACAACCCTTGACTGAAAATACTGGCAATAGATTCAATATCGGATACCGAACGGGTTACTAATTTCCCTACCGGTTCCATATCAAAATACTTCATTTTAAACGAAGTAATGTGTTTAAAAAGTTTGTCGCGTAAATCTCTAATAATGTCTTGCCCTAACCAGTTTGCCCAATAGGTAAAATAAAATTGAGCCAAAACTTCAAGTAATAAAACTACAGCCATGATGACAACATAAACCAATAATCCGTGTTTGTCTTCGGGTTTAATGTATTCGTCAACGGTTTGTTTTAATAAATAAGGTCGGGCAGCAGCGAAAATTGAAAGTAATATAGCCCATACAATTACCCAATTAAACCTTCTTTGATAAGGTTTTGCGTAGTGTAATACTTTTTTAAGTGAATTGGATTTGATGAGCTTCATTTTTCTATTTTCTACGATCTATTTTCTCTCCTCTATATAAGGATAAGCTACATTAACTAAATATAATCCGTGAGCCGGAACTGAAAATCCTGCTTTACTTCGGTCTTTACTTTCAATAATGGTTCTCAAATCGGCCACTTCAATTTTTCCTAAACCAATATTCACCATGGTTCCTACAATGGCTCGCACCATATTCCGCAAAAAGCGATCGGCTCTGATGGTGAAGATAAGTTGATTTCCCGATTGTTTCCAATGTGCTTCTGATATTTTACAATTAAATGTATTTACATCGGTATGCACTTTGGAAAAGCATTCAAAATCGATGTATTCGAACAAAATTTTACAAGATTCATTCATTTTTTCCAAATCTAATGGATTGGAATGGTACCAACTACCTTCAGCAATAAAAGCATCTTTAAACGTGTGAATGTAATATTCGTAAGTTCTAGAAGTAGCATCAAAACGCGCATGAGAATCTGGATGAACTGAAAAAATACGGTAAATTACAATCGAAGGCGGTAAAAACGAATTCAATTTGTGTGACCAATAATCGGATTCTAATTCTAATTCGGTATCAAAATGAGCATACATTTGTTTAGCATGCACACCCGTGTCGGTTCTTCCGGCGCCTACTATAGTAATTTTCTCCCGAAATAGGGTAGAAAGCGCCTCTTCCAAAGTTTCTTGTACAGATGCTGCATCAGGCTGACTCTGAAATCCGTGGAAGTTTTTTCCGTTGTATGCAAAAGAAATGAAATATCTCAAAATGTGGTCTAAAGTTTTAAAGTCGCAAAGTTACAAAGAAAAGGACGTATTGTAATTCAAAGTTTTCTTAATTAAAAAGAAAAAGCTACATAGCCTATTATATTTTTTATCAACTTTGCATCTTAGGCACTTATTACTTTGCAACTTTTTATAATGAAGAAAATCCTACTGCTATCTGACACACACAGTCACATTGATGATGTTATTTTAAAATATGCCAATCAAGCCGATGAAGTTTGGCATGCGGGCGATATTGGTGATTTAGCGGTTACGGATGCGATTAAAAACATAAAACCCCTGCGCGCTGTTTATGGTAATATTGATGATGACAAAGCCCGAATGGAATTTTCGTTGAACAATCGTTTTTGGTGTGAAGGAGTAGAGGTTTGGATTACCCACATTGGCGGTTATCCCGATAAATATAGTTCGGCAATTCGTGAAGAAATCACTAAAAACCCACCTAAGCTGTTCATTTGCGGACATTCGCATATTTTAAAAGTACAGTTTGATAAGAAATTGGATTTACTCCACATGAATCCTGGTGCTTGTGGAAAATATGGGTTTCATCAAGTGCGTACCATGTTGCGTTTTGAAATTGATGGTGATAAAATTCAGAGTTTAGAGGTGATTGAACTGGGTAAAAAGTAGTGATCAGTATTCAGTCGCAGTGTTCAGCATAAATAAACAAAAAAATCCGAAACTTTCGCTTCGGATTTTTTCTTCGCACTAATAAACTAAGATGATAGGTTTATCGTAATCGATCCACAGATTTTACGAGATCTTCGTCCTTTTTTATTGCCTTGTTTGCCAAGACTAATAAAACGATAGAAATTGCAGGAAGAAACATCCCAATACCCTTCTCTGAAACCATGGTTTCTCCGGATAAGTTTAGCGAGCGATACACAAAAAATCCTAGTAAAATAAAGTTAAATATCATGGTCAATCTGTTTAAAACAAATTGATTTTGTCTCTTTTTAAAACTAAAAATACTAATAATAGTAAGTAAAGTAACCAAACCAAATAACGATAAATACAACGCTGAAGTAGTAATAAAAACTGCAGTTGCCTGATTATCAGTTTTTAACGTCCACAATTCAAAAACAAAAGGCAAGGCACTAGTGACTAATACACTAAGCGTCATATAAAGTGTTTGAATACGTTGTAACATGTTATTATTTTTTTATTGAAACAAAAATAGTATTTCTTTTTTATTTAAACTATTGTTATTTCCAAATTTATTCGTACTATTGCAGCGTATTATTCGTAAGTACTTCATTCTACGACATCTTACACTACAAAAAAAATCTTATCATTTTTTGTTTTTAAACAACCAAACATTTTATTCAAAATATATCCATGTTCGATATTGAAGTATTAAAAGAGATGAAACTCTCTGATTTGCAAGAAATTGCAAAAGTAGCAAAGATCAATAAATACCGATCTTTAAAAAAAGACGATTTAGTTTATCAAATTTTAGATTTACAAGC
>NZ_JBIIWV010000236.1:0-2623 GCF_044338735.1 Flavobacterium sp.
TATGGTTTTTTACGTTCGTCTGATTATAATTATTTAGCTTCACCAGATGATATTTACTTATCAACTTCGCAAATTCGTTTATTCGGATTAAAAACGGGAGATACTGTAAAAGGAGTGGTGCGTCCTCCAAAGGAAGGGGAAAAATATTTTCCTTTAGTAAAAGTTTTAAAAATAAACGGTCACGATCCACAAGTGGTTAGAGATCGAATTTCATTTGAACATTTAACTCCAGTTTTTCCAACCGAAAAATTCAACTTAGCCGAAAGAGATAGTACTATTTCGACGCGTATTATCGATTTATTTTCGCCTATTGGAAAAGGACAACGCGGAATGATTGTTGCCCAACCAAAAACGGGTAAAACCATGTTGTTGAAAGATGTTGCTAATGCCATTGCGGCAAATCATCCTGAGGTGTACTTAATTGTATTATTGATTGATGAACGCCCAGAAGAAGTTACCGATATGCAAAGAAGTGTTCGTGGTGAAGTAATTGCTTCTACTTTTGATAGAGAGCCTCAAGAACACGTTAAAATTGCGAATATTGTGTTAGAAAAAGCAAAACGTTTAGTAGAATGTGGTCATGATGTAGTCATTTTATTAGATTCAATTACACGTTTAGCAAGAGCTTATAATACAGTACAACCTGCTTCTGGAAAAATATTAAGTGGTGGTGTTGATGCAAATGCGTTACAAAAACCAAAACGTTTCTTTGGAGCAGCTCGTAATGTAGAAAACGGTGGTTCATTGAGTATCATTGCTACAGCATTAACCGAAACGGGTTCTAAAATGGACGAAGTAATCTTTGAAGAATTCAAAGGAACGGGTAACATGGAATTACAGTTGGATAGAAGAATTTCTAACAAACGTATTTTCCCTGCAATCGACTTAGTATCTTCAAGTACGCGTCGTGATGACTTATTATTAGACGAAAATACCATTCATAGAATGTGGATCATGCGTAAATATCTTGCCGATATGAATCCAGTAGAAGCGATGGATTTTATTCACGACCGATTTAAGAAAACCCGAAACAACGAAGAATTTTTAATTTCGATGAATCAATAAATAAAAAAACTCCGATGAAAATCGGAGTTTTTTTATGGTATTATTTTGAAAAAATCAGTGATAATCCGTTAAATCTGTTTCATCTGTGTTCTAAATTCCGAAAATCTTAAAATCCATTCACAATTGCTAAAAAGTCATCTGCTTTTAAAGCAGCACCACCAATTAATCCGCCATCAACATCAGGTTTTGAGAAAATTTCTTTAGCATTATCTGGTTTTACACTTCCGCCATATAAAATGCTTAAGTTATCGGCAACGTCAAATCCGTAAACTTTCTCTACTAAATTACGAATGAATTTATGCATTTCTTGCGCTTGTTCTGGAGAAGCAGTTTCACCCGTTCCGATGGCCCATACCGGTTCGTAAGCTAATACGATATTTGCCCAGTCTTTCTTTTCTATGTGAAACAATCCATCGCGCAATTGATATTCAACTACATTAAAATGATTGTTTTGTTGGCGGTCTTTCAATTCTTCACCAAAACAGAAAATTATACGCATATCATGTTTTAAAGCAGTATTCACTTTGTCAGCTAACAGGGCATCGGTTTCATGAAAATACGCACGTCTTTCGCTGTGACCTAAGATAACAGTGTTTACCCCGATATCGGTTAACATTGAAGCGGCAATTTCGCCAGTAAATGCGCCACCTTCTGCCTGATGCATGTTTTGTGCGGCTACAGTAATTCCCTTTCCATTAGTGAACTCAACCGCTTTTGATAAATTGACAAAAGTAGGAGCTACAATAATTTCAGTTGTAGTATTTGATTTCTTAGCGATAATTTCTTCCAATAATGCAACGGTTTCTTTTTGGGTTTTGTGCATTTTCCAGTTTCCGGCAACGATGTTTTTTCTCATTATTTTACCAATTCTAAAGTTTTAATTAATTTTTTATCATCAGCTTCAATAACCTTATATAATGCTATTTTACCTTTTTTATTCACCACCATGTATCTAGGAATCCAATCCAGATCAATTGAATTTCCAAAAACCCCTTTCATTCCGTCGGCAGTTAAATAGTGCTCTCCTTTAACTTCATATTTTTCAATACCTTTCAACCAAGATTCATAGGATTTATCCATAGAGATAAACAAGAAAGTAACCTCTGGATTTTTTTCTTGTAATTCTTTTACTTTTGGCATTCCTTTCACACAGTCTGAACACCAAGAAGCCCAAACATCGATTACAATGGTTTTTCCTTCGTATTTTTTTAGAATTTCTGCAAAAGTAATTGGTTTATTTTCGGTAGTAACCATTACGTTTTCTAAACCTTCTTTTTTAAAACTAGTTTCTTCTTTTTGAGCACATCCTAAAGTACTGATTAGCATTGTAGCTACAACTATAATTTTTTTCATAATTTATTTTTTTAATGCGGAATATGGTTTTTTTAATGATTTCTTTAATTCTGTTCCGTTGAATTTATTTGCATTGATGCCATCGTAAAACAAAATTTCATTTCCGTTCCAAAGATATTTTACACCAGGAGTGTCTCTAGTGTTTCCTATGAGATTCCAAAAACTGATAACATCAACCTTTTGATAAGGATATTTTGCACCAGCG
>NZ_JBIIWV010000116.1:0-6553 GCF_044338735.1 Flavobacterium sp.
TTTGTTTTTCTTTGATTTTGCGTTATAAAATTTTGTTAGGTTTTGACCGATGTAACCTGTGGTTCCCGTCAATACTATTAGGCTCATATTTATTTTTTAAGAATGCTAAATTACAAAATAATTCATACGAACAACTGAATTAGTGGTAATATAAAAACTAAAAAAATACATAAACAACTATAAATCAAATTGTTATAGTAAATAAAAATTAAAAAAATGAGGGTATGATTGTGAAAAAAAATATTATAATTATAAAAACCCCAAAAAAAACAATTGTTCTTTTGGGGTTTTTATACTTAAAGAACTCGTAGTTACAATTTAAAATACAATTCTAAAGAATGTTGGATCATGTTATTTCCAACTGTATTTTTTTCTGCAGCAAACTTTCCAAGAGTTTGAAGTCTAACACCATATGTTTCATTGATTTGATATCCTAATGAAATTCCGGTATTAAGACTTTGATTTGGATTTCCGCTTGTCCAAGCATTACCTAAACCAAGAATTGGCTCAACAGCAAATTTACTTGGTAATTTCATCAGACCAGCAACATTGTATCGAGCATTTAAATCAAATCCGAAATAAGATAAATTCGCATCAATTGCTTTTTCATTTTGATCTACATCTTTACCTAATTTATTTATTGTAAATTCAGAAGACACTGATAAATTGGTATTGTAAAAATACTGTAATGATAATTTAGAAAAGCCTAAAGTTGCATTCCAATTAGAATAATTTAAATATTCATTGCTTCCAGAACTTGTATTATCAATAAAGTTTACCCCAGCACCAATAACCCATTTTGATTCTTTTTTTGTTTCTTGAGCAAAAGAAAATGTTGATACCATTAACAACGCTAAGATTACTACTTTTTTCATATTTTTAAATTTATAATATTAATTAAAACAAATTTAGTAAAAATATTTAATTACCCCCCTTTTTTTACTGATTTGTAGAATTAATAAAGATTTTAATTTGATCTACCCCAATTCTTTTTGCTTTTATAGTCTTGTTTTTGTCTAGAATATAAATAACGGGTGTTGAATAAATATCATATTTATTAACTAGAATTATTTATATAAACACCATCATATACATTAATCCAATCATTCAGGCCTTTTTCCATGCTACACTATAAGAATTTTTCTCCATCGTGCATGGTATATACTGAAACAACTTTTATAATTTGATTACTTACAAATTTCAAATAATCAATAAAATTATTTTGTGAAGGTGAATTTAAAACATTAAGCCCTAAAATATTATTAGGTTCTTGTTCGTTTTTAAATTCTAATTTTTGATTTTGTTCATCAATAAAAAAATCAAAATAGATTGTTTTTTGCTGGCTTACAATTGAATAAATACCCGTATCTAATTTTGTTTTTCCTTTAAATATAAATTGTCTATTTTTTGCAACATAGCATGTGTCTTTAATATAGGTTTTATCAAATTGATAATAGGTGAGATAGGCTGTGGTATCTTTACTATTCTTTAAATTAACAATAATTTCATAACCAGTTTGAGCATAAGAAGCGGAAAGATAACTACAAAAAATAAAAGCAATAATTCTTGTTTTCATAACGTGATTAATAAATAAATTATCAAATAAAATTGGATTCAAATATAAAATATTAAAAGTTTGATATATATAAAATAATTTTAAAAGTTTATAATGAATTAAAGATTAGTAGGAAAATAAACATAATTTCTTAGTAGACATAAGAGTTGTTAACAAATTTTGTTTATTTTTGTGAACTATCATATTCTAATAAATCGCTATAAACTGTTGATTATGAGAAATTTAAGTTTAAATAAACTTGTCGCCACTTTTGCAACATTGTTAATATCTAATGTTTTATTTTCATATACATTTGAAAATAAAATAAATAACTATATTAATAATTATATAAATATTAATTCAATTACTACAAACTTAGTAAACGAACATTTCGAGTTAGCTAAAGTTGTCACTGGACCAACCATAAATATTCAACCACAAAATACTATAAAGTGTGCCGGTACTTCCGCAACTATTATAAAGAATGGAATGGTAAAGATTTTAATTCTAATTCATTACTTTTGAGAGTATATGATTATGTGATAAAAAACACAAATAACGAAAAGAAAATAGGTTGGATATATTTAACAACACAGTAAGATTATGAAAAAAAATATCATGAATAAAGTCCAAAAAATATTAGTAAGTGTAATTATTCTATTGAATAGTTATAGTTTATATTCACAAATTACCCCATCTAATACTCCTCAAAATGTTGCAGGTGTATGTACTTCCACAAATACAATAGATATTGTTCGTTTTCAGAATACTTTAAATTATTTTCAAGGTGGAAGTATTTCTGTGTTTTTTAAACCAAATGGAATTTATGAATTAAATAATCAATTTATTTTAGAATTGTCTGATGCTTCAGGTTCGTTTACAAATCCTGTTGTTTTATCAACAAAAAATGAATTTTTTATTCCTATTTTAAAAGGTATAATTCCTATTGCAACTCCAACAGGAAACAATTATAAGTTAAGAGTTAGAACTACTAATCCGGTTGCTTCAATCGAAACAAATTCTTTTCAAATATCTGGAAGTGTTTTGAATAGTACTATCCCATTAATTGAATTTATTCCAGATGCTCCACACACAAGTTTAGATAATTTTACAAAATGTATAGATCTTTCTAATAATTATTATTTTGGATATATTAATAGAAGTTCAACTGCTGTCACTCCAGGAAATCCAACATCAACTACTCCTTTGCCAATTGAAGTATTTTTGCAAAATTCTAGTGATGCAACTTCAATTAATATTAATTTTATAAATGCACAAAATAATATCATTCAACCATTATTTCTATCGGACACCTATACTCTTCAAATACCTCATAGTCAAACTGTTGGTTATTATTTAATAGAAATTATCAAAAATTACGGCACTAAACAATCTGTATCTGGTTTTATATTTTTACATAACACTGGGTCAACCGGATTAGCAAACACTAGTAACGAATTAGTATGTGTAGGAGAAAGTGTAAACTTTATTGTTGACGCAGCTACTATGGCAACTAATTACCCAAATTCATTGTATTCAATTAATTATGGAGATGGATCCCCTATAGAATATTTAACTCACAATAAATTAATGTTGTGTCCCAATATTACAAATCAATATGATGAGCCAACCTGTGATACTGAGGATAAAGTCATAAATGCAGATGATGGAAAATATTATTTTAAAACTGATTTAATTTTATACAATAAAGGATTGTATAATTCTATAACTTCAAATTTTGAATGTAATAACTACTTTAAAAACGGAGCAGGAACAACAAAGTGGGTTAATGTTAGTTTAAAGCCCGCACCTGATTTTATTGTTGCTGAAAAAATATGTGCTGGATCTCCAATATTTGCTGATGAAAATTCTATTAATGGTCTATGGGGATCATCTAACACTTGTAATGAAGCTTACAGTATTAATTGGTATATTAAATCACCTACGGTATCTACATTCAGCTTAGTTAATCCTGCTACAGGCTGGATAAACAGTACAACATATGATTTGACTATACCAGGTACTTCTACCGCTAATAAACCTGGTTGTTGGCAGATTCAATTAACTGTTGGAAATAATGGTGGTTGTACAGATTATGTATCAATAATTAAAACCGTAATTGTCGAACCCCAGCCTGATGCTGCTTTTACATACTCGACTCCGACAAATTTATGTGCCCCGGCAACACTTACTTTTACTAATACGTCTAATACTGAAGCAATTGCTGATCCTTGTAAGGATCCATCTTACACTTGGACAGTTGTTCCGGTTTCTGGTACACCTGCAACAGCAACTGGTTTTACAATAATTGACGCAAATGGTCCTACTCCACCGGCAGCAGCCAATCAAACCAGTCCACAAATTTCTTTTACACAACCTGGAACATATACAGTTACTTTAACTGTTACAAATGTTTGTGGTACAGATACTTTTTCACAAGATATTGAAATTATTGGAGATCCAAGTGTTTCATTCTCTCCCGATAATTTGACTATTTGCCAAGCACAACCTCCTAGCTATGTGTTAGATTTCTCAGATACTTCTATTGACCCTACCTATAGTGCAGCGCCTTATACTCCAGCCTCTTACAATTGGGCAATATATGAAAGTAATGGTACTACTTTAGCCAATACTTCTTATTATGAATATACACTTGAAACCTCTGCTATATCTCCTTTTCCAAAAATAAAGTTTACTCAATATGGTGTATATGTTATTAAAGTTACTGTTAATGGAAATTGTGGAGGGGCTAATACAGCTTCGTTTACTTTTACTTTTAAACAATCACCCATAATAACTAATACTGGTTTAAATCAAACTATTTGTTCTAATTCCTTAACACAAGCAATTTCACTTACATCAGATATTATAGGAACTACTTTTGAATGGGTTGCAACAACTACTGATCCAATTACGGGTTTTCCTTCTGGTATTCAAACTACCAGTACCATTCCTGCAATGACATTAGTTAATAATTGCAACACTGTAGGAGTTGTCACTTTTGAAATTACTCCTAAATATAATGGTTGTGAAGGGGCAAAAGTTAGTTTCACTATAACAGTTAATCCTAAACCACAAATTCCAAATGGAAATAGAACAATTTGTTCAAGGGAATCTTTTAGTTTTATTCCGTTAAATAATTGTAGTAATAATATAATTGTTCCAATTAATACAGTCTATACTTACACAGTTGTGTCTAGTGATCCAACTCAGGTTCCAGCCGGAAGTCCAAGAACGGTAGCTTCTGCAGCTAATATTACAGATGTATATACCAATACGACAGTTTCAGATGTAACTATTACCTATACCATTACTCCGATAGGACAGAATGGATGTTCTGGAAATCCATTTACTTTAGTAGTTACTGTAAAACCGGAGCCGGTTGTAGCAGACCAAGCTCCTATAATTACATGTAGTGATGTAGCGCTTAATTATGATTTAGATGCCTTAATTGTAGGGACAGGAGATACTTATACCTACACTGTTGTCTCTAGTAATCCAATTCAAGTTCCAGCCGGAAGCCCAAGAACGGTAGCTTCTTCAGCTAATATAACAAATAATTATACCAATACAACTGGCTCAGATGTAACGATTACCTATACCATTACTCCGATAGGACAGAATGGATGTTCCGGAAATCCATTTACTTTAGTAGTAACAGTAAAACCTGAACCTGTTGTAAGCAATCAAACGGTAAGTACATGTAGTAATGTAGCGCTTAACTATGATTTGGGAGCATTAATTTCAGGAACAGGAGATACTTATACTTATACGGTTGCTTCTAGTAATCCAACCCTAGTACCAGCAGGAAGCCCAAGAACGGTTGCTTCTGCAACCAATATTACAGATGTATATACTAATACGTCATCAAATAATATTATAATTACCTATACCATTACTCCGATAGGACAGAATGGATGTTCTGGAAATCCTTTTACCTTAGTAGTAACAGTAAAACCTGAACCTGTTGTAAGCAATCAAACGGCAAGTACATGTAGTGATGTAGCGCTTAATTATGATTTGGGAGCATTAATTGCAGGAACAGGAGATACTTATACTTACACAGTTGTGTCTAGTGATCCAACTCAGGTTCCAGCCGGAAGTCCAAGAACGGTTGCTTCTGCAGCCAATATTACAGATGTATATACCAATACGACAGGTTCAGATGTAACTATTACCTATACCATTACTCCGATAGGGCAGAATGGATGTTCTGGAAATCCATTTACTTTAGTAGTTACTGTAAAACCGGAGCCGGTTGTAGCAAACCAAGCTCCTATAATTACATGTAGTGATGTAGCGCTTAATTATGATTTGGGAGCCTTAATTGCAGGTACAGGAGATACTTATATTTACACTGTTGTGTCTAGTAATCCAACTCAAGTTCCAGCAGGAAGCCCAAGAACAGTAGCTTCTTCAGCTAATATAACAAATAATTATACCAATACAACTGGCTCAGATGTAACGATTACCTATACCATTACTCCGATAGGACAGAATGGATGTTCCGGAAATCCATTTACTTTAGTAGTAACAGTAAAACCTGAACCTGTTGTAAGCAATCAAACGGTAAGTACATGTAGTAATGTAGCGCTTAACTATGATTTGGGAGCATTAATTTCAGGAACAGGAGATACTTATACTTATACGGTTGCTTCTAGTAATCCAACCCTAGTACCAGCAGGAAGCCCAAGAACGGTTGCTTCTGCAGCCAATATTACAGATGTATATACTAATACGTCATCAAATAATATTATAATTACCTATACCATTACTCCGATAGGACAGAATGGATGTTCTGGAAATCCTTTTACCTTAGTAGTAACAGTAAAACCTGAACCGGTTGTAAGCAATCAAACGGCAATTACATGTAGTGATGTAGCGCTTAATTATGATTTGGGAGCATTAATTGCAGGAACAGGAGATACTTATACTTACACTGTTGTGTCTAGTAATCCAACTCAGGTTCCAGCCGGAAGTCCAAGAACTGTTGCTTCT
>NZ_JBIIWV010000117.1:0-6535 GCF_044338735.1 Flavobacterium sp.
ATTATTTTGAACATTAAAATTATATCCAGCCGGAACAGTACCACTATTTACGTTATTACTACTCACATTCATGAATCTTTCAGCACCATTAGGAGCATCAACAGTTAGATTTCCTAACGATAATAATCCACCACCAGCTTGAAACTGACAGCTGAATCCATTGGTAACAATTGAAGTGTTTTGTGTAGAAACACCATCCCCAATTTGTAACGTATGATTTAAACCCGTTGCATAATGATTAGGTGATGCGTAAATAAATGAACCACTAGATTGTGTGAAGAATGTATAAAAAGACATTACTAATGGAGAAGGTGCACCTGCTTGAACAGGTTCTGATAATGTCAAAACGGTACCCTCAATATTAGCCACAATAGTTCCTGGTAAAATACCTGTTCCGGTAACTGGCATACCAATTTGAATGCTTGGATTTGCAGCTGTTAAAACAGTAACGGGAGAACCCACATTTACAGCAGAAAAACTTAATGTTACAGGCGCAGTAATTGGAGAAGTAGCCAAACCTAATACAGGTAAAGACAATACAATTCTTACCCTTGCAGGTCCTCCAAATTCAGCAGCAATGCTTGCTATTGTTGTGCCTGTTTGAATACCATTTCCAGATACCACTTGACCAACCGCTAAATTAGCATTTCCAGCAGCATTTTCAATAACAATAGAAGTATTTCCGTTTAACATAGAGGAAAAATTCAAATCCGTTCCAGATGGAATACTACCCGTAACATTTTGGGAAAGTGTTACTGTATTAACAGTTCCTGCAAAGTTTACCGATGTACTCAAAACTGTTGTTCCAGCTGGAATATTAGCATGACCTGATACTACTTGGCCAACAGCTATCATATTTCCACCTGAATTACTAGTAGTAAAACTGTTTGTTGATAGGACGTTTGTTGTTGTTTTAACAAAAACTCCTGCAGAACCTTGTGTATTTAAACTGAAATTTGCAATTGATGTTGCTGTTATTGGTGTTGTTTCAATATTTACCAATGGATCTACAATTGTGATTTTTCCATCAGTCAAATTCAAGTTTGAAGTTTCTATTTTAAATGAAGTACCACCAAAAGCAACTGAGGTAGCAGTATCTCCATTATTATTACTATCTACAATAATTTCTCCACCTGTTTGATTGAAGAAACTACCTGCTTTATGTACCACAAAACCGTTTACAAACAACTTTCCTGAAGTCATTGTGTGAGTACCATAATTTGAAAAAGCAGCATTATTATTTGTACAACCTACAGTCATATTATTGGTTGTAGAGTTGTTTACCAAAGTTCCACCTGTTGCAATTACAAGATTTGCAGCATTGGCTGATGATGTAACTGTTACGGTATGTCCTGAAGCAATTGAAACAGAATTTGTACAACCAGGAACCACACCGCCTACCCAAGTAGCTGCTGTATTCCAATCTCCAGAACCCGCAGAAACAATAGCTGTACTAATATCAACAGTGCTTGAACTTTTTATCCCTACATAAATAGGAGCAGTTGTTAAATCAGTTAAAGAAAGTCCTTTTCTAAAAACAAAAGGTCTATTGGTTCCATCTTGATGAGTTCCTGCCAAAGCTGCAGTTTGATTCATAAAACGAGTAGAACCATCTAATGCTTCAAATGCACCATTCAAATATGCACCAATTCTAAATGTAGGAGTTGATGCATTAGGGACATATGTAATTGCGATAGGAGTTGCACTCGCATTTGGAGTAGATACTGTATAATTTCCTTCAAATCGATTGTTAATGGTATAACTTCCATCTGCAATTGACAAACTTGGTGTAACTGTATTTGAATGGGTATATAAAACCGCTATTTCACCTGCTGGAGAAGCATTACCATCAGGCAATACATAAAAAGTTCTATCAGCACCAGTAGGACTTAAAAAAGGATATCTGTAAACATTGCCATTATTATGTAATCCTGGATATTCTGTTCCTGGATTAACAGTATAATTATCACTACCCACTAACCATCTAGATATTAAACCATTTGTAAATCCTGAACCAGAATTACAAATAAAATTACTTCCTAACATACTACCAAAGTTACCAAATACAAAACGATTTCCTGTCGTAACATTCACTCTTGCATTTGTAAAAATAAGATTCGATTTTATTCTTGTCAAAGGCACATTCCAAACTACGTTTGAAGCGGCAGTTGCTGTATTATTAATTTCTAATTGATTAAGCACACCTATTTGATTGGCAGCTGTACTTGCTGCGGTTTGAGATTGTATTAGCGAGCCTCCAAAAAAACCAGCTGGATTAACCGTTATATTTTGCACCGTTGAACCATTTAAAGTTAATCTTCCATGAAAAGCAGCACTCCCTAAACTTGAATCAAATCTTCCACCAACACCTACATCTAAATTATGACCTAATTTAATATTTTTACCGTTTGTACCATCATGATTATTGAATCTTGCACCACTTGCAGCAACATTCAAATCATTATAAATGGTAAATTCATCAACAGGAGTTGAAAATCCAAATTGAAGTAAAGCATTATCTCCAGCAAGGATTAAATCTTCACAACCTGTATATCTTGCATCAACAATAACTGATTCTGCACCGTCCAAAACAACGGTATCAGCATGAGTTGGCACTTTTCCACCATCCCAAGTAGATGCCATAGACCATAAACCCGATTGCGCCGCTGTGATTTCATCTGAAACTCTTGAAGTAAGTGAAATATTATCAATAGCAACTGGAGGTAAAGTACCTGAAGAAGCCGCATTTGTCCAAACAAAAATCAATCTGAACGATGTTCCCGCAAATGATTTAGGAATAAAAGCCGTCATTTTTGTTGCCGAAACTTGTGGTTCTGCTCCAAATGCAATCATGGTTGCACCTGGCCAGTTTACCCCATAATTACCAGGCGTTGTAACTTGAGTATTAGTTCCGGTAACATTTTGAGTGATTGGAGCCACCCATACTTGCCAACCTGCACTTGTAGTATTCACAGGCGATTTTACATCAAAAGACAACGTCATTGCTTTTTCAGAAGCGGGTGCTGTTGTAATGTCTCTATATAAGTAGAGTGTTCTATTGGTAGCATTTCCACCATAAGAATTGGTTACTCCATTATCATTAGTAATATAAGCAGCATTTCCTGTAATTGATGAACCATTAGCCGTAAAGTTTAATGTTTGTGCAGTTGTTGCCGCCGCCAGTGTTGGTTTAGATATTCGTAAGCTGGTACCACTAACCGAAACTACATAAGTTCCCGCATCAATTATGCTTGAAGGAGTAATTAACATACCCGCTGCAATATTTGGATTAGCTGCAGCCAATGTGATTGTATATGACGCTAATGCAACAGTTGCTGAAGTTGATTGAGTTGCATTCACATTTACACTTCCTGGAAACGCACTAAAACCTAAAACTACGTTGGTTGCAGTAGTAGTAGCGTTTTGTGATAATGTAACGGTTGTGCCCGAAACACTCACTACAAATGTATTAGTAGGAATATTGAAACCATAAGCAAATTGACCTGCCATAATAGATGGATTTGCTGCTGCGAGCGTAAATGTTGCCGAACCCGATGTTGTAGCTCCAGAAGCAGTTATTCCAGAGGCAGCAGTTCCAAGAGCCCATTTTATAGGTCCTGTTCCTTCATTAGCAACTGTCCAGCCATTAGCTGCAAAAGTTGAACCTGAATTAAATCCACCTTCTGTAGCCGGATTAATCAATGTTGTTTGAGCTTGAAGTCCACAGAAAGCAAAAAACATAAAAAAACCTAACATGAAATGTAACGTCGTTTTTTGTTTTCTTTCTAATGAATTACGAACTGCATTAGTTTTGTAAATTTTATTCATAATTTTAAAAATTTGGTGATTAACGAATATTAAAAAAACTTATTTATTCATTTAAAAGTTTCGAAATACGATTAAATTATCTATTTAAAGTAAATATAACGTATATGATGTACATACAATAATTAAGGTCTTTATTAATTACTGAATTTTGAAAATAATAATTAAATGAGTAATTAAATTAATTTATTGATAATCAATGGTTTAAAAATAATTTTTTTAAAATATATTGAAATAAAAAAACATCTAAATAATAGGGGTTATTGTCGCATAAATAGTACATACAATTTTAAAATAATAACAACCCATTCGATTAATGTTATATTTACAACATTAATATTTTTTGATTTGTGATGTATTTTAAAATAAAAGTATTTTTTATTTAAGATAATACAATTGAATTAAAAGTTAAATTTTGCGAAGACTATACCAAATGAAGAATTTTTTTTGTTGTCTGTTTTTAAAAATAAAAATCCTTAAAAACTATAAATTAGCTAATTAAGGATTTTAAAAGCACACGTAACAAGTGAAATGTCTAACCGTTTTTATAAAGAATTAGAAATTGTTGAAAGCGTATTGTGTAAAATTTCATTTGATTAAATTTTAGGATACTTTTCTAAAAAGCTTATACTAAACATAGTATTGGTTTTTTTATCTATTAAAATATTTAAATCTAAAAGTTTAAAATAATTTTTTTATTTAAATCTAAAGGTTTACATTTGTATTTCATTTTTAAATCTATAGGTTTATGAAAAATACAAAACAACAATTGATAATAGAACAAGTAGATAAAAAGTTAAGAGCTTTTGAATCTCTTAAAGAAAATAAAATTCCAACAAATGGATGGGTTAAAACAGTGCGTACTGCATTGAAAATGTCATTACGCCAATTAGGAAGTAGAATGAATTTTTCCGCGCAAAATATAAGGCAATTGGAAAACAGAGAAATAGCTGGAACTATATCATTGAATACCTTGCGAGACGTTGCTAATGCAATAGATATGCAATTGGTATATGGTTTTGTTTCCAAACACGAATCGTTAGAACAAATGATAGAAAAACGTGCCGCAGCATTAGCCACTGAAATAGTGATGAGAACAAACAATACAATGACATTGGAAGACCAACAAAATTCGGAATTAAGAATTGAAAAGGCCATTGCACAAAAAACAGCAGAAATCAAACATGAAATGCCAAAATATTTATGGGACTAAATATTAATTACATAGAAGGGCAAACGCCTTTGAGTGAGGATGAACAAGAAGGATTAAAAATATCATCCATCACAACAAGGGAAGAATTAGACGAATTTGAGCAACTCAATATAGAAAAGGCGATTCAATGGACTTTTGGTAAAAAACTAAAAGCAGAACAACTTTTTTCAGAAAAGTTCATCAAAGATTTGCACAAACGAATGTATGGAGAAGTTTGGAAATGGGCAGGAACATTTAGAACCTCTGAAAAAAACATCGGCAGTAAGAGTTATTTAATTGGTGTTGAATTGAAGCAATTATTAGATGATGCTGTTTATTGGACACAAAACAAAACCTATAATTCGCAGGAAATCGCAATTCGCTTTAAACATCGTATAGTAAGCATCCATTGTTTTGCAAATGGGAACGGAAGGCATTCCAGATTGATGGCAGATTTAATAATGGAAAAATTATACAATGAAAAGATCTTTTCTTGGGGAGGTACTAATTTAGTGAAAGCAACAGAGACAAGGACAGAATATATAAAAGCAGTAAAAAAGGCTGACCAACAAGATTTGCTGCCTTTAATTGCTTTTGCAAAATCATAATCTATGAAAACCATTTATTTAAAGCCCAAACTATGAATTGTAAATAGATTTATAAGACCATAGATAGACAAAATATCTAAAAATATTATCTAACAGTAGTAAAAAAGCTAGATAAAATTGCATCACAATTTAAACAAAAAAAACGGCTAAAATTTCTTTTAGCCGTTTTTGGTTCGAGAAAGTACCCGGAGTGGGAATCGAACCCACACACCTAAGTACACGAGTTTGAGTCGTGCGCGTCTACCAATTCCGCCATCCGGGCAAGGAAAATAGATGATTTCATCAATAAGTGGGTGCAAATGTAAAAAATAATTCTGCAATTCATTAAAAAATAGTTAAAAATATCCTTTCAGAGTTCGATTTTATTTCTAAATTTGCACCTCGTTAACACAACACAACACTAACTAACTATTAAACAATAAATTAACATGCTGTATCAAGAACCAGAAGCTAAAATTTTTGCATGTTCTCAAAGTGTGTACCTAGCGGAGCAAATTGCTGAAAAGTATGGTGCTCAACTGGGTAAAGTTACGTTCTCAATATATAGTGATGGCGAGTTTCAGCCTTCTTTTGAAGAATCAATAAGAGGATTGCGTGTATTCCTAGTTTGTTCAACTTTTCCAAGTGCCGACAATTTAATGGAATTATTATTAATGATTGATGCAGCGAAAAGAGCATCGGCCAGACATATTACCGCAGTTATTCCTTACTTTGGTTGGGCAAGACAAGACCGAAAAGACAAACCAAGAGTGCCAATTGGAGCAAAATTAGTTGCAAAACTATTGGAAACTGCAGGAGCAACCCGAATTATGACCATGGATTTACATGCCGATCAAATTCAAGGTTTCTTTGAAAAACCAGTGGACCATTTGTTTGCTTCCACCATCTTTTTGCCGTATGTGAGAAGTTT
>NZ_JBIIWV010000118.1:0-6532 GCF_044338735.1 Flavobacterium sp.
TTACATTCCAAAAGAAGGTTTTGGTATTCGTTTAGAAGACGATATGGTGATTCAATCTACAGGAGCTGCGTTTAATTTAATGCGCAATATTCCAATAGAAATTGAGGAAATTGAAGCGATAATGAATGCTTAATTTGGATATTCAGATATTCGGATTATAGATTTTTAGACAGGACGGTTTGCGAAAGTGAGCCGTTTTTTATTAGTTTACTTCGCAAAAAAACTTTGCGCCCTTTGCGTTTAAAACCTAACTTTGCCCACATGAAAACCACCAACTTCAAAAACACTAAAATCAGTTATACCGACCAAGGGAAAGGAACTGCTGTGGTTTTGTTGCATGGTTTTTTGGAAAATCAAACGATGTGGAAGGCGTTTATTCCTGAATTATCAAAAAAACACCGCATCATTACAATCGATTTATTGGGTCATGGTGCAACGGCCTGTTTGGGTTATGTGCACACGATGGAAGACCAAGCCGATATGGTTTATCATATATTACACGAATTAAAAATCAGAAAAGCAGTTTTGATTGGGCATTCTATGGGTGGTTATGTGGCGTTGGCTTTCGCCGAATTGTATCCTAACAACATAAAAGGAATTGTATTGGTTAATTCAACCTCTAGAGCAGATAGCGACGAACGAAAAGCAAATCGTGACCGAGCTACTGTGGCAGTGAAGCAAAATTATTCGGCATTCATTCGAATGAGTATTGCTAATTTGTTTAGTGAAGATAATCGCGAACGATTAGCAGATAGTATCGAAGAAGTGAAATTAGAAGCTTTAAAAACGCAGCTTCAAGGAATTGTTGCCGCTTTAGAAGGTATGAAAATTAGAAAAGACCGCGAAGTCATTTTGCATTTTACGCCTTATCCTATTCAATTTGTTTTGGGCAAAAAAGATCCTGTTTTAAATTATGATGAAACTATTGATCAAATAGAAGGAACAAACGTTAAACTTCACACATTTCCTGATGGACATATGAGTCATATTGAAAATGAAGCGGAATTGTTAGTGGTTTTGAGTGGTTTTTTGAAAAGGGTATAACCACCAGGAACACTAAGAAAGCACAATGAACACAAATCTTTGTGAACTTAGTGAAATTACTTTGTGACCTTTGTGGTTCAGTTATACTTTCTCCTTAAAAGGGATTTCTGGATTGAAAATTTCTAAAATTAATAACTTCATAATTACTTTAAAATCTTCAATCATCTCATTTGTAATACTCGTGTTTGCATCTTTTCCGCTGCCAATTCCAAAAGGTAAAAATCCGTTTTTCATATTTTTAAACGAAATGATTCCGGCAGTTATATCACGATTTTTGCGCAACTCATGATTTTCAAACATCATCGCATAACAAAGTAATTGGATAATTTTTTCATTCTCAATTTCAGGAGTTAAAGCCAAAACATCAGGTAATTTCAAACTATTGGCATCCACTTTACCTGTTTTATAATCTACAATTCGAATGACGCCATTTCGTTCTTCGATTCGGTCAACTTTTCCAGCAATTTTTATTGGAAAATCGAAGGATTCCAACTGTATTTCGCAACTTAAAGGGGCTTCTAAAAGCAGTACTTTTATCGCCGCATTTTCCTCTACAATAGCTTTCTTTTCTAATTGTAAAAAATTATAGACATTTCGTTTTGCAACTTCAAATGCTAATAAATTTTTCCCTTTGGTAATTTCGCCTTCTTTATATTCTTGTTTGAAATATTTTAAAATAACACCATCAATTAAAGATTCCATCGCTTCAATATGATGCAACGCCAAAAACTGATTCAAATAGGGCGTATACAATTCTTCTAATGCATTGTGAATAATGGTTCCTAACGTATTAGCGGCAATATTTTCTTCTACATCTTCCGCTTCATTTATTCTAAGGATGCGTTGCATATAAAACTGCATTGGATTCCGAATATAATTAGTCAATGAAGAAGGTGAGAATCCTTTATCAGTTGCAATTTCGTGCAAACGTGTTATAATTTTATCCGTTTTTGGAATGGTTATAGGTACGTATGCTTTCTCTGGCAAAACGGCATTATAAATAGCGCTAGTGATGTTGTGATTGGGTTGTTTTTCAATTTCTAATTGAGTAATAAAACGACTTTTTTCACCCGCATCTATTCCTTCATTATCGGTATTATAAAGCAACCAAACATTTTTTGCTCGCAATAACAAATGATAAAAGTGATAGCAATAAATGGCGTCTTTTTCTTTGTAAGTTGGCAACCCTAACTCCTTTTTTACATCATATGGAATGAACGAATTTTGCGATTTTCCTGCCGGAAATTTACCTTCATTTACCGATGTGATAATCACATTTTCAAAATCTAACACACGACTTTCTAGAACTCCCATAACTTGAAGACCTGATAAAGGTTCTCCTTCGAAAGAGACTTCGGCAAGATCAACTATTTGTTTATAAATAGCTTGTAAAGCATTTAAATTATCAATTTGGTGATACTTTTCGTGATAATTGGTTAATTTAACGATGATCTTATAAATTGAATACAAAAAAGTTTTTGCGATTTTTTCTTCCGAATTATCATTATTGAGTTGCGATTTTAAATGCAGCAAAATAGCATTTAGATTGGCCAGTATTTCTGAAATATCATCCCATCGTGCAAACAAAAGTTCAAATAAAATATTAGAAGAGTTGGGATATTTTTCGGCAAACAAACTGAATAATTTTTCTCTAGAAAAGAAGGTAAAATTATTACTATTAATAACATCTACAACTGCTTCTACCTTACAATAAGGCTCAATTAATGGATGATTTAAAATGGCTAATACTTCCTTGTAATAAAAAGTGTAACTCTTTTCGTTGCGTTGCTTGGCATTGGTATGAAGCTTAAACAATTTACTAATTAATAGTTGCGCCGGATTATTTTTACTAGGATAACCCATAGTAATATTTAATGCCTCAACAGAAGCGGGCAAACCAAATAAAACGGGTAACAACAAATTTTCATCACCTAAAACAACAGATGTATTTTCTAAATTTGGGCTCTTAGATTGAATTTTTTCAATAATAGTTCCTACAATTTTAGCTTGACCAATACTTTTTGGTGTGCCAATGATTTCGATATTTTTTGCTTCACTAAAATGATTTACAACCCATTCAAAGTCTTGATTTACAAATGGTTTCCATTCTATTTTAAACTTCCTAATAAACAAACCTGCATCATGATAAGAATCGTTTAAAAATACCTCATCGATATCCCAGTAGATTTTTGCTTTGTTTTCGTTAGCTAAATGTTTAACTATTTTTTCTTCGGCTTTATTCAATGCATTAAAACCCGCAAAAATAATCTGGTTTGAAATGGTATTTGTAAATGGGATTATTTTTTTATATGCTTCTCTATATAACAATCCTTGATAGCCAATTCCTTTTGTTACTAAATGATTATAAAAAGATTCATAATACAATGGTAATTTTGCCCAAAATTCTAAATGCGAATCTATTAATTTAGTAGTGTTTAAGGGTTCTAAATTCCATCGTTTTAAGGCTTCAATGTCCTTTAGGTAAGAAAATACATGATTAGGATCTAATAAATACCGATCAATTTCATTAAAATCTTGAAGAGCAGTTTTTGCCCAAGTGGCAAATTCATCAAAAGTTTGCTGTTTGGATTTTTCGGTAACCGAAAGATATACTTCATAAAATTCAAAAAGTAACTCAATAGGATCTATAGAACGTAATCCTGAAATTTCTTGAATGAAATCTTCAATACTAATTATGGTAGGAGCAAAAGCAGTTCCTACAAGTTGCTTTTTTATACTTTCTAATAAAAATACTTTTGCTCGCTTATTGGGTAAAACAATGGTACAGCTTGAAAGTTCATTTTCAGGTTGAGCTAAAAGTACTGTGCTTAGTTTGTCTAAAAAAGTAATTGATTTCATTTTATAAAAATAAAAAAACGTCCCGATATATCGGGACGTTTCTTAGTATATTTTAGAAAAAAATTATTTTACTAATTTTACTTCTACTCTTCTGTTATTAGCTTTTCCTTTAGCTGTTTTGTTTGAATCAACTGGAGCTGATTCACCAAAACCTTTTGAAGATAATCTTGAAGCGTCGATACCGTTTTCAACTAAGAAGTTTTTAACAGCAGCAGCTCTTTCTTCTGATAATTTTTGGTTTAAAGCATCTGAACCAGTATTATCAGTATGGCCCTCTAATGAGAATTTAGCTGAAGGATACTCTTTTAATATCGCAGACATTGCTTGTAATACTGGAATTGTTTGTTTTTGGAAAGAAGATTTTCCAGAGTTAAACAAAATAGTTTTACCATAGTCGTTTAATTTTTTCATTGCCTCATCAGAAACTTCAGGACAACCATTGTTAGCTACAGTACCAGCTAAAGTTGGACATTTATCGTCTTTATCTAAAACTTTGTCGCCATCAGTATCAGGCCATGGACATCCTCCATTAGCTTTATCTCCTTTAACTGAAGGACATTTATCATCTTTATCAGCTACTCCATCGCCATCAGCATCAGGACAACCTTTCATCATTTTTGTACCTTTAACATCAACACAAGCATCTTCTGAATCGATGATTCCGTCTCCGTCTGTATCAGGACAACCGTTGAATTCTGCTAAACCAGCAACTTCTGGACAAGAATCTGCTGAATCTTGAATTCCGTCTTTATCAGTATCAGGACATCCTTTAAATTCTGGTAAACCAGCAACTTCTGGACAAACATCATCTTTATCGTAAATTCCGTCATTATCTGTATCTTTTCCTCCAAATTTGAAACTAAGACCCGCAAAATGCTGCATGTGTCCTGGAACATCAACATTAGCTGTTCTAGTTAGATCATATGAATGTTTGTAAGTAGATTGGAAAGTTAAACCCATACCTTCTGAAAACCAGAAAGTTAAACCTAAACCTCCATTAACAGTTCCTGCAGAAGCGTCACCGAAGAATGTATAACCTCCTCCAATGTGAGCTGAAGGCTCTAGCCATTTAGATTTGATCATTTCTTGAAAGCTGTACTTAATGATACCATCAAGACCATAATATGATAAATCGCCTGGGTTTGAAACTACCATACCTCTTTTATCAGCATTAGGAGATGTAGGGTCAAAATTTACATATTTAGTAATTTTGTTAACCGATCCAGTTACTCCAAATGAAAATCCATCTCCAACATATTTAGAAACATTAATATATGAAATAGATGGCATCATATTCCAATTGTCACTAACATCAAATGTTTGAGAAAATTGTTTATCTAAAAAACTAAGTCCGCTTCTACTAGCGCTAACTCTTGTGTCTACTCCGTTTACCCCGAAAGACACCGCCCAAGGGTTGTTGTTGTCTTGAGCTTGCGATGTTAATCCAGCAAACAATACGACAGCAGCAAATAATTTGTTTAAATGTTTCATACTTATTTATTTAATTACAATCCGTTATAATTGGTACAAATGTACTATATTTTTTCAACTACAAAAAGTTTTGTTAAAAAAAATCGCTCTTTTGTAGAATTTTACTTAATTATTCCTAAATCTTTACCTACTTCAGTAAATGCATTTATAGCTTTGTCCAAGTGTTCCTGAGTGTGTGCAGCAGATAATTGTACTCTAATACGTGCTTTATCCTTTGGAACTACTGGAAAGAAAAAGCCAATTACATAAATGCCCTTTTCTAAAAGTTTTTCAGCCATTTCTTGTGATAATTTAGCATCATACAACATTACCGGAACTATTGCAGAATCTCCATCAATGAAATCAATTCCGGCTTTTCTTAATCCGGCTTTAAAATAATTGGTATTCCATTCTAATGTATCTCTTAAAGTAGTATCTTTTTCTAATAATTCAAAAACTTTTAGCGAAGCTCCCACAATTGAAGGTGCTAACGAATTTGAAAATAAATAAGGACGTGAACGCTGACGTAAAATCTCAATTACTTCTTTTTTAGCAGTGGTATAGCCTCCCATAGCCCCGCCTAATGCCTTTCCTAAAGTTCCTGTAATGATATCTACTCTACCCATTACTCCTTTAGCTTCTGGTGTTCCTTTCCCTGTTGCGCCGATAAATCCGGCGGCATGGCACTCGTCTACCATTACTAATGCATCGTATTTATCAGCTAAATCGCATATTTTATCTAATGGAGCTACTAATCCGTCCATAGAAAAAACACCATCGGTTACAATTAGTCTAAATCGGTGGCCTGCCTCGGTAGCTTTAATTAATTGCTGTTCTAAATCGTTCATATTATTATTCTCATAACGATAGCGAGCTGCTTTACATAAACGAACACCATCTATAATTGAGGCATGATTTAAACTATCAGAAATAATACAATCTTCTTCCCCTAATAATGGTTCAAAAACACCTCCGTTAGCATCAAAAGCGGCAGCATAGAGAATAGTGTCTTCAGTTCCGTAGAAATTAGCGATTTTTTGTTCTAATTCTTTATGAATATCTTGTGTTCCGCAAATAAAACGTACAGATGACATTCCGAAACCATGAGAATCTAAGGCGTCTTTTGCTGCTTGAACCACTTCTGGATGTGAAGAAAGTC
>NZ_JBIIWV010000119.1:0-6510 GCF_044338735.1 Flavobacterium sp.
CAATGTTAAAAATATTAATATTTCTGATTTAACTAGGGGTGTTTATTTTATTACCATTAAATCGTCTGGAAATAATAATTGCTCTATAAAATTGATAAAGGAATAATAAACAACGAACCGCTAACAGCGGTTTTGCGCAACGCGGGGATTTGTGTTTCAAAAAGTCATCAAGTTGCTTGGAAGTTCGCGTTCCTTTTGATACCTTAGAGTTCTGAAACCCGCGCTGCGCAAAGCCGCGGACCGTTGTGCGTCATTGTGGGCGAAATCGTAAAAAACAGAAAAAATACTAAAAATGAAAAAAGCAATAATAATTGGAGCAACCTCTGGAATTGGAAAAGAACTTGCGAAATTATTAACCGAAAATGGATATTTAGTTGGAATTACTGGAAGAAGAATTGAATTGCTTTCCGAAATCGAAAAAGAGAATCCAAAATTATACAGAATAAAGAATTTTGACATAACCGAAATTGAAAAAATTGAAACTAAATTAACTGAACTAACAAAAGAAATTGGTGGAATTGATTTACTGATAATAAGTTCTGGAATTGGAGATATAAATGTAGATTTAGATTTTGCAATCGAAAAAGGAACTATCGAAACAAATGTTTTAGGTTTTACTTGCGTTGCAGATTGGGCTTTCAATTATTTCGAAAAACAAAAATTTGGTCATTTAGTTGCAATTAGTTCGATTGCGGGAATCAGAGGAAGTAGACAAGCAACTTCTTATAATGCGACAAAAGCGTATCAAATAAATTATTTGGAAGGTTTACGTCAAAAAGCAAAAAACTTAAAAATGAAAATATTTGTCACTGACATTAGACCAGGTTTTGTAAATACCGAAATGGCTAAAGGCGAAGGTTTATTTTGGGTTGCGTCAGTTGAAAAAGCATCAAAACAGATTTATAACGCAATATCAAAAAAGAGAAAAATAGTTTATGTAACAAAACGTTGGGGAATAATTGCAACAATATTGAAAAGAATTCCAAATTTTATTTACGACAAAATGTAAATAAAACAACGAACGCACAACAGCAGTTACACAAGATGCAAGGATTTAGTGGAATTGCCGTTTCGCATTGAACTTTTTACTTAAATAGAAAATATGCAGTCACGAAGCCTTGCACCTCGTGTAGCTGCGGAACGTTGGTGGCAATTATGCCGAACTCAAGCCGACAGAAAACTAACGACCAAGAATTGTTATGACAAACGACTTTTTAGACAGTGCGAAAAAACAGTTTGAGTATTACAAAATGCTCGGAGAAAAAACATTTTCACAACTTTCAGACGAACAACTTTTTAAACAACTAAACGAAGAAAGTAATAGCGTTGCTACAATTGTAAAACATTTGTGGGGAAATATGCTTTCACGTTGGACAGATTTTTTAACAACTGACGGCGAAAAAGAATGGCGACAACGAGACGCAGAATTTGACAACGATATTACAACCAGAACTGAACTTTTAGAAAAATGGAATGAAGGTTGGACTTGCTTATTTAACGCTATAAATCCGTTGACAGAAAACGATTTGACAAAAGAAATATTTATAAGAAATCAAGGACACACAATTACAGAAGCGATAAATAGACAACTTGCACATTATCCATATCACGTTGGACAAATTGTATTTATCGGAAAAATATTGTGTAATGAAAATTGGACTTCACTTTCAATACCGAAAGGAAACTCAAAAGAATATAACGCTGACAAATTTGCTAAACCGAAACAAAAACAACATTTTACGGACGAATATATAAACGATAAAAATACTCTTTAAATGATAAAAGGAATTTATGAAACTCATATAAATGTAGAAAATTTAGAAACTTCAATTGAGTTTTATCAAAATGTGCTCGGACTTGAAAAGTGTGGCTATAATGATGAACGAAGAATTGCATTTTTTTGGGTTGGAAAACCACAAGAATATATGTTAGGACTTTGGGAAAAACCTAAATCAGAAATTGTAAAAATGCACTTTGCTTTTCGTTGCGACAAGGAAGATATTTTAAATAACTCAATCTCATTTTTAAAAGAACGAAATTTAAACCCGTATAATTTCCTTAAAGACAATAATGAAATACCAATGGTTTTTTCTTGGATGCCAGCATTGGCAATTTATTTTGACGACCCAGATGGACATTGTTTAGAATTTATTTCTATTATAGAAGGACAACCAAAACCAGAATTAGGAATTATAACCTTTGAAGAATGGGAAAGGGACACAAAAATTTAATAAATAAACCAAATAAAAATAACTGCACCTAACAGCGTGCAAGCGCCATAACCCTGCCGCAGGCGCAACACAGGGTTACGATCGCCTGCACGCAAACCGTTATGCCTCATTGTAAAGACGACAGCGTAAACATAAACCGACAGACAGAAAAAAAAGAGTAATAATTGCAAAACGAAAATAATAACAATTAAAACAAAAAAAATGAAACACAAAAAAGTAAAATTGAGTGTTTTTTTGTTAGGCCTCGGGCTAACAGCACAAGCACAACAAGCAACTACCGTCACAGGCGGTGATGCTTCGGGTAGCGGAGGAGCCGTTGCTTATTCTGTAGGGCAAATTGTTTATACCACCAACACAGGAACCACAGGTTCGGTAGCACAAGGCGTGCAACAACCCTACGAAATTTCTATTGTGCTGGGTATAGAAGACAATTCCATTAATTTAGGATTATCAGCTTACCCAAACCCAACTACCAATTATTTAACGCTAAATGTGGGCAACTTTGAACTTTCAACTTTGAACTTTCAACTCTATGACATAAGCGGAAAATTAATTGAAAGGCGAAAAATAATAAGCATTAGCGAAACCATTGCAATGGAAAACTTACCTACTGCCACCTATTTTTTAAAAGTAAGCAACAATAACAACGAAGTAAAAACATTTAAAATCATTAAAAACTAAAAAACTATGAAAAAGATATATTCAATACTAGCTGGGCTATTATTAACAGCAAGCGTATTTGCCCAAGCCCCACAAAAAATGAGTTACCAAGCTGTAATTCGCAATAGTAGTAATGCATTAATAACCTCTACACCTGTTGGAATGAAAATAAGCATTTTGCAAGGTTCACCAACTGGTACGGCTGTATATGTAGAAACCCAAACACCAAGCACCAACGCCAATGGTTTAGTAAGTTTAGAAATTGGGACAGGGACTGTTGTTTTTGGAAATTTTACTACCATCGATTGGGCAATGGGCCCTTATTTTATTAAAACCGAAACCGATCCAACAGGAGGTACTAGTTACACTATAGTAGGCACAAGCCAACTGATGAGTGTTCCTTATGCCTTGTTTGCAGAAAAAGCAGGCCCAAATACTTGTTCATTACCATCTGAATGTGGTCCAGGATTTACTTGTTCGGGCGGTTATTGTGTTCCAATACCAGGGGCTACAGGTCCGGCTGGGGTTATTGCTTCAGGCAGTGCTTTGGGTAATACTATTTTTTGGGATGGATCACAATGGGTTTTAAATAATAATTTTATTTATAATAATGGTAATAGTGTAGGCATAAATAATAATGCACCAGACTCATCTTCACTTTTAGATGTTAAATCTACTACTAAGGGTTTTTTACCACCAAGAATGACTACTATAGAGCGTAATGCAATTGTATCGCCCGCTCAAGGATTAGTGATTTTTAATATTACTACAAAATGCTTTGAAGTATGGAGCGGCGCTTCTTGGATTAGTATATGTGAAGGAGCGTGTGTACCATCTCCAACTTTATCCAATGCTGGAGTGGATTTTAATAGCCCGACATTAAATTATACTTTACAAGGAAATACTCCAACTATCGGAACAGGTCTATGGACAATTCAATCAGGAGCTGGAGGTGCTATTACAAATAGTAGTAACCCAAATTCTTTATTTACAGGAGTTTTTGGAACAATTTATACTTTGGAATGGTCAATATCAAATAGCTGTAGCACTTTTTCAGATCAGGTTATCATTTCTTTTGGATGTGCCTCAGGGTATGCTAATTGTAATGGCTCTTCAGTAGATGGATGTGAAATTAATATTACTACTTCTGCCAGTAATTGTGGAGCTTGTGGAAACGTATGTGCTCTTCCAAATGCTACATCGGGATGTGTATCTGGAAATTGTTCAATAGTAAGTTGTAATACAGGATATTCAAATTGTAATGGTAATAATATTGATGGTTGCGAAGTAAACCTTCAAATTGATAATAATAATTGTGGGGCATGTGGCTTTGTATGTCCTCCGGGTCAAACGTGTGTAGGTGGAATTTGCCAATAAATTAGTAAAAGATTTATGAAGTGTTTTCATAATAATTCAAATTTAATAATTTTTGAAAACACTCTCTTAGTTTTTGACTAAATCAGTACACTTTTTGCTGACGATTTACAGTATTATGATTTACAGGTTTACCGAGATACGTATAAACTTATTTTGAAAATATTTGAGTGTACCAAAGATTTTTCAAAGGAGTATAAACACAAGTTTACTAATGGATGGCATAAGCAAACAAATTTTGTACTGAAGAAAAGAACAACGAAGGCATAACACGGGTTTGGCAAAAGTGGCGGTTCAGTGCTCCGCAGACACATTTGTGGTTAATCAAACATTGGTTCTCCGCATCAACATTTGTGGTGAAAATCGCCACCTTCGCCAAGCCCGAAAACGTTAGACGTCACTTTGTCGCGGCGCACAGAAAAACATAAATAAAACAGAAATTTTTTGTTCGAATACCATAAATTGGTATATTTGCTATAAACTTTAAATTATGGCACGAAATACATCAATATTAATTGGAGAATATTATGAAAATTTTATAAACGGACAAATCGCAACAGGAAAATATAGTTCTGTAAGTGAAGTTGTTAGAACTGCATTGCGACATTTTGAAGAAGAAGAAATTCAAAAAAAATCTTTAATCAGCGAATTAGAAATTGGAGAGAAAAGCAAAAAAATAAAAGATTTCAACAGAAATGAAAATTTAGCAATGCTGAATAAAAACTTCCAAAAATAATGGCAGAATATATTATCAGTGAAAAAGCTCTTGAAGATTTAAATAATATTTGGATTTATACGGCAGAAAATTGGTCTGTTGAACAAGCAAACAGATATTACAATTTAATTGTTGATGAAATAGAATATGTTTCGGAAAATTTTGGAACAACAAAAGATTTTGGAAACGTTAGAAAAGATTATAAATATTCAAAAGTGAAATCACATTTATTGTTTTACAAGAAAACTGAAAATACAGAAATGGAAGTTGTTAGAATTTTACACGAAAGAATGGACATAAAAAATAGAATAAGCGAATAAACAGAAAAGCGAACGCCTAACAGCAGTTTCTCGCAATTGCGAAATTTGTTGTAAGTTCACGTTTACGTTTCGCAAGAATTTTTATCTTTAACAGAAAATAAACGGTTACGAAGTTCGCAACCTCGCCAAGCGCCGCTGGTTATTTTGTAAACGTAAAAATCAATGACTTTTCAATAATTAAAAAGTTTGTTTATATTTGTTGATGCTAAATCATTTGAAACATGAACTACACAATGTCTTTTCAGGAAAGAGCCAAATTAGGTTTGGAACAATTATCCAATCAATCGCCAGTTACCTTAACTATGGCACGCAAACAGGCGCAATCATTAAATACGAAAAGCACTTCAAAAAACAAGAAACAAAGAGTTTAGAAAATTATATTTCTGAAAAAAATCTTTGGATATCTATTGATCTAACTCAATATATTAGTGAAGGTGCCGAACAAAAAGTATATTTAAAGGATACTGAAAATGTGCTTAAACTAAATGATAGTATTTATTATAATTCTTGGAAAGATTATTTTTATAATTTATTGCTTCACAATTATTTCTTTCCTGATACAGCATATGATTTAATTGGCTTTACAAAAGATAATGACATTTTATATGCAGTCGTTCAACAAGCTTATGTTTCAATAACAGCTAATACAGATTTAAAACAAGTCAAAGAATTTTTAACTCTAAATGGCTTTGAAAACAATCGCAATAATGATTACATCAATCGCGAATTAGGAATTATTTTGGAAGATTTACATGATGAAAATGTTTTGACAAGAAATGAAGTATTATATTTTATAGACACTGTTTTCTATCTAACCGAAGCATTTTGGGATGAATAATAAAAATAACCGTTAACAACCTTATCTCGCAATTGCGAATTTTGTGGTAAATTCACGTTTGCTTGCCGCTAGAAATATTAACTTATTGGAAACAAATAATTATAAAGCTTGCTAGTTTGTCATACAAACTATAAAGTTAGTGACGATTTTGAAAAGAACATACAATATAAAAGAGATAAACCGGTAAACCGAACACCTTAATCAAACGTAAAATGAATAAAAAAATAGTTTTTTACATTATGCTATTATTAAGTTTTTCAAGCTCAATAAATGCTCAAAATTCTAGAATAAACAACCATAATACTATCGGATGGTATAATTATTTTGGGACATTTAAAGTTTCTCAAAAGTTTGGTATCCACACAGAATATC
>NZ_JBIIWV010000120.1:0-6481 GCF_044338735.1 Flavobacterium sp.
ATTGTTCCGATTACAAATAATAATGTTATTTTTGGTAAATTATTTCTCAAAGCACTTTTTAAAAGTTAGTCAAAAATACAATTTTTATGGTTAGTAAAAACCAAATTAAACGAATAACCAGTTTACTACAAAAAAAATATAGAAAACAAGAACAACTTTTCTTTGTAGAAGGAGTAAAAGGAGTTCAAGAATTACTCGATTCTAATTTTGAATTGGTTGAATTATTTACGACAAATATTGAGCTGTTTTCAGTTGACAAAAGCAAAGTTTATGTCATAACAGAAGTTGAATTGCAAAAAATTAGTGCTTTGACTACACCCAATACTTGTTTAGCACTTTTTAAAATTCCAGCGACTGTTGCTTTTGAAGAAAAAGGGCTAATTGTAGCTTTAGACGATGTGCGCGATCCCGGAAATTTAGGAACAATTATTCGTTTATGTGATTGGTTTGGTATTAAAACATTGTTTTGTTCTGAAGAATCAGTAGATGTGTATAATCCAAAAGTAGTTCAGGCAACTATGGGCTCAATCAGTCGTGTAAATGTTGTCTATGGTAATCTTGAACACTTATTGTCTGAAACAAAATTACCGGTTTTTGGTACTTTTATGGATGGAAAAAACATTTACAAAGAACAATTGCCGTCCGAAGGAATCATTGTGATGGGAAATGAAGCCAATGGAATTTCAAAAGCGATAGAAAATTTAGTTTCGCAACGCATTGCTATTCCAAGATTTGGCGAGTTGCAGGCAACCGAAAGTTTAAATGTAGCCACTGCGACTGCTATAATTTTGAGCGAGTTTAAACGATAATTGTATTAGTGAAACGTAAAATTTACAAAAAAGCCTCGGGTTTTCATGGCTTGTACATTTCCAGTCCACGGACTTCCTGGTGTATTGTCTCTAATTAATTCGTCATTCATACTGAAAACTCCTCTAATCGATGGCGAAAACACAAAATATTCTAAGTAAATATCAATTCCAAAGCCCACTTCATAGAAATTAGTCCATTTGGTCATTCGGAATCGATCATTATAATTGTCTTCCTTTAATTTATGATTACTTCCCAAATTCAATGCGGTAGACATTCCTCCCACTAAATAAGGACGAACATTTCCAGCACGCAAAGCAGAATATTTCAACAACAATGGGAAAAAGATATAGGTCGATTTTACTTCGCGTAAACGATCACTTTTATCGGTGATGTCTGGATAGGTTAAATTACGTTGGGTGATATATAAACCAGGTTCAAATCGCAAATCAAAATATTCGGTAAGGCGTAAATTTCCAACCAATCCTACATTAAAACCAGTTGTTGATTGCACCTGTATATCTTCTGCAACCGATAAATAATCAAATTTAAAGTCCAAGCTATTGAAGCCTAAATAGTAACCCCAATGGAGGCGTTGTTTGTTCCAATTTTCTTTATTCACAATTGGATTTTTGCCAAACATACCGCCTTGTGCCAGCACAATTTGAGTGAAAAGGAAAAAGAAAACCAGTTTTTTCATATTATTTTTTTGATGCTGTATAAATAGTAGCCACACCCATTGTTTGAGGCAAATGTTCTACTTCTATAAACCCAATTTTTCTTAAAATATTGTTCAACACTTCGCCAAATGGAAAATTTTGTGCCGAATTAGATAAATAGGCATACGCTTTTTTGTCATTTGAAAACAGGTTACCAATAGTAGGCATTACAAAATTTGTATATAAAAAATACCCTTGTTTAAATGGAAATTTTGTAGGTACCGACGTTTCTAAAATAATAAATTGACCACCCGATTTCAAGGTGCGTAAAATTTCCGACAAGCCTTTTTCTAGATGTTCAAAATTACGAACGCCATAAGCAACCGTAATCACATCAAAATAATTATCGGCATAAGGAATGTTTTCGCCATCACCTAAAACCATTTGAATTTTAGTGTCTAATTTTTGGGCTTCAATTTTTTGTTTCCCAATGTCTAACATGCCTTGTGAAATATCTAAACCAATGATTTCTGTTGCTGAAGTAGTAGCAAACAAAATCGCTAAATCACCTGTACCAGTAGCAATATCTAAAATTGTTGAAGGCTTTTTAGCACCTACCATTTTAAGAATTTTTTGCTTCCATTTTGCATCCGTACCAAAAGAGATGATTTTATTTAAATCATCGTAATTTTCAGAAATAGTGTCAAACATTTGAGCCACTTGCTCTTTTTTGCCTAATTCTGAATCTTTGTATGGTTTTATGTTTTTTGACATTTTACAAATTTTGAATGGCAAAAGTACGGATAAAAATTCAATGTGTCAATGAGACAATGTGTCGATGAGGCAATTAGTCAATTAGCCAATTTGCATTAGTCGAATTAAAGGTGTTTTAACAATACTGATTTTAATAAATTTAAAAAATCTGTAATAATCCGTCAAATCTTTATCATCTGCGTTCTAAAAAAAGGTAACACAAAGTTCCACAAAGTTACGCACGAAGTTTCTCAAAGAATTTAAAAAAATCTGTGAAAATCTAAGAAATCTGTGTCATCAGCGTTCTAAAAATCACCTTCTAACATACGTTAAAAAAGTAAAATCAAATGCATGTTTCTCGTCTTTTGGGTGAAATTCTTCAAACACTAATTCCCATTGATTTGTATCAATTTCTGGGAAAAAAGTATCGGCTTCTACAGTAGTATGTACGCGAGTTAGCTCTACTTTGTCAGCAATATCAATAGATTGTTTGTAAATTTCGCCACCGCCAATAATAAAAACTTCTTCATTTATTGGACAAAGTGCTATGGCTTTTGTTAAGTTTGAAGCCACAAAACAACCTGCTGGAACTTCATAATTTTCTTGTCTTGTGATGATAATGTGCGTGCGATTTGGCAACGGTTTTGGGAAACTTTCAAAGGTTTTTCTTCCCATAATAATAAAATGTCCCGAAGTTAAAGCTTTAAAACGTTTAAAATCGTCTGGTAAATGCCAAACCAATTGGTTGTCTTTACCCAAAGCATTGTTCTCTGATGCGGCTGCGATTATGGTGAGCATAGTTGAAAAATTGATGTGCTAAGGTAGTGTTTTTTAATGAAATATTTAAAATGGCGAGTAGCCATAAATAGTTATTTAACTTCTCATGGCTTGGCAAGGTTGCGAATTTCGTAACCGTTTATTTTCCACTAAAATAATATTTCTTGCGAAAGAAAAATGTGAATTTTGCTCATTTTTCTCAATTTCTTGATATCGCTGTTAGCGCTAGGTTTTATAATTAGTGGCTATTTATAAAGTTATTAAACTCGTTCTTTGCGGTTGGACTTTCAAATAGAGAACCGTGTTCACCACCAACAATTTCAACAAACTGTCTATTTTGACAATTTGTACAATTTAATACATCTTGTTTAAAAGTTGGCCAAGAATACAATTGAATAGGAGTGTCACTTAGTCCTTGAATAAATATAATATCAGACTTGAATCCATCTGTGAAATTAAGTAATGACCTTTGAAAGTAGGCATTTGGATTACTTGTTGTCGTGCCATATACATTTTCAAGTTTGGTACAGACAGCACCTGATTGAACTTGTCCATTTTCTTCTAATTGACATCTGTAAACAAGGTTTAATGGTCCTGGCGCATTAGCAATTACACCATTTGTTTGATGCATCGTATTAAGTCGTGTTACAATATAGCCTCCTTGAGAGTGTCCGCCCAAGAATACTTTATTTACAGTAATACCTAATTCTTGACTTGCTTTATTTTTCAACCATAAATAAGCGGCTTCGCATTGAACAATATTATCGCCTAATAATAAATTTTCTTGGGGATATGCAACACTTACAATCATCATATTATCTCTGTCTAAAATACCTTTGAATTTGTCAAGAGTATTATTTGCAGCAGTAATTATGCTACTATCATACATTACTGTGCCATGGAATACCAGCAATACATCAACTTCATTTAAAGCAGGTTTGTCAATTACAACATCAACATTAATATTATTATAAGTAACAGTCTTTGTTATTCTGTAAGCAGAAGGTTGAACTGTAGCTGTGTTATTATCACACGAAAAGAAAATCAATGCCAATAATATTAGTAATCTCATAAAAGTAAATTTGTAAATATTCTATTGGACTGTTCTCATTTAAAATGGTTTAATCTTCAAAGGCAAGTTTACCGCTAACTAATAAATATCCTCAAGATACGTTATGTGTTATCTAATTCTTATACCGCCACAGCACCTTTAATATGCTCGTGTGGGTCGTAGCCTTCTAAAGTGAAATCGTCAAAAGTGAAATCAAAAATGTTATTAATTTCTGGGTTCAATTTCATTATTGGTAATTTTCTGGGTTCACGACTCAATTGTAAATTCACTTGTTCTATATGATTGTTGTAAATATGAGCATCACCAAAAGTATGGATGAATTCACCAGATTCTAACCCACAAACTTGTGCTACCATCATCGTAAATAAGGCATAAGACGCAATATTAAACGGAACGCCTAAGAAAATATCGGCACTGCGTTGGTACAACTGGCAACTCAATTTGCCGTCGGCCACATAAAACTGAAAAAAAGCATGACAAGGCGGTAAAGCTGCTTTTCCATTCGCGACATTTTCCGAAAACGAAACGGTAGTGTCTGGTAAAACAGAAGGGTTCCAAGCTGAAATTAACATTCTACGGCTATTTGGATTGGTTTTTATGGTTTCGATTAATTCGGTAATTTGGTCAATTTCTTCGCTATTCCAATTTCTCCATTGATGTCCATATACTGGTCCTAAATTACCGTTTTCATCTGCCCAAGCATCCCATATCTTTACACCATTTTCTTGTAAATATTGAATATTTGTATCACCTTTTAAAAACCACAGCAATTCATAAATAATGGATTTTAAATGTAGTTTTTTGGTTGTTACCATCGGAAAGCCTTCGCTCAAATCGAAACGCATTTGGTAACCAAAAACACTCAAAGTTCCTGTTCCTGTTCGGTCGCCTTTTTGATTGCCGTTTTCTAAAACGTGTTTTACTAGGTTGTGGTATTGTTGCATATTTTTAGGTAATCAGTTTAAACCTATCGGGTTTTTAATTTAATGATTGAAAGCTTCTACGTCTTTTAGGTCGTGTTTGTGTTTGAATAATATTGCAAAAGCAACAGTTATAATTAAAGCATAAATGGCAAAAGTTAGCCAAATGTTATGCCAGTCTTTTCCTGCTGGAGTTGTGAAAAAAGTATCTATTAAATACCCACTTCCTAAACTTCCTAAAATCGCTCCAAAACCATTAGTCATCATCATGAATAAGCCTTGCGCTGAAGAACGAATTTTAGAATCAGTTGTAGTTTCTACGAATAAAGATCCCGAAATATTAAAGAAATCAAACGCTAATCCGTAAACTATATTCGACATAATTATCATCCATAAACTTCCAATTGGATCGCCATAAGCGAAAAATCCAAAACGCAAAACCCAAGCAATTAAACTGAAAAGCATTACTTTTTTTATTCCATATCTTCGTAAGAAAAACGGAATGGCTAAAATGAATATGGTTTCAGAAATTTGAGAAATAGACAATACAATATTTGCCGATTTTACCACAAAAGTTTCTGCATATTTTGGTATGTTTTCAAAATCTTTAATATACGTTTCGCCATACATATTGGTTAATTGTAAAGCGGCACCTAAAAACATACTAAAAATAAAAAACATAGCCATTTTAGACTCTTTAAACAATTTAAAAGCATCTAAACCGAAAATTTGAGAGAATGTTTTGTTGGTTCTTTCATCTTTAGTCGGCTCAATTTTTGGTAAGGTGAAAGAAAAAATACCTAAAACAAAAGCAAAAAACGAAGCAATATAAAACTGATTGCATTCTACTGGCATATTGGTTACAGAAGCAATAGCTTTTCCTACTCCAATCCCGAAAGAAAATGGCGGATTTACGTTGCTAAATAAATTGGTACACCACATAGCAACAATGAAACCAATGGTTCCCCAAACTCGAATAGGCGGATAATCTTTAATAACATTAAAATTGAATTTTTTTAGAACAGCGTATGATAGAGAGTTTGACAACGATAAGGTTGGCATATAAAATATCATTCCAATAAGTAATACCCAAAAGAAAGTGGAAGGACTATCAATAGCGGGTAAGAAAAGTAAAATTATACCATAAAGAATATGATGTATTCCGTATAATTTTTCAAGATTTAAATATTTATCTGCGATAATTCCAGATATAGGTGGCATAATAATAGAACCTATCCCTAAAGTTGAAAAGACTATTCCAAACTCAGCTCCAGACCATTGTTTAAATCCAAATCCATAACTTGCAAGAGTTGTTAGCCAAGCACCCCAAACAAATAATTGTAAGAAACTTACAATAGTTAATTTTAATTTTACATTCATAATGCTATTGTTAATGGATTAAGATTCTTTTTTTGAGATCGCGTCTCTTATGTTAGCGGCTTTTTCATAATCTTCGTTTTGCACCGCAATTTCTAATTGGTCGTATAATTCTT
>NZ_JBIIWV010000017.1:0-21176 GCF_044338735.1 Flavobacterium sp.
GCAAAATGACTTTTTAGCCATTCAACGTTTCCTTTCCAGTCTTTAATTTTATCATAACCAGACTGTAAAAAAGTAATTGCTAATAAGGCCAAGACTAAAATAGGTGCAGCATCTGTCATAATTAAGTGTTTTTATGAATTAATCGAGTTAATTTTATAGATAAATCGGTTAAAATAATTTTACTATTTCCATTTCTTTCAATGTGGTAAATAGCATCTTCTAATTCTTTGTAAATATCGTTAATATTTGCACCATTTACAAACGGAGCAAATTTTTCCAATTCAAATTTTGGCACGTTTGTTTCCAAGAAAACCAAATCGTTTGCCTGATAATTAAGCAACAAAGCTTGTCTAAAGAAGTGTATGCAATAGTGTAAAAATTGTTTTTGCGTTTCTCTTCCGGTAGCGGCAATATTTTCACTCCAAGCAATTAAATCGTTAATAGCAGCGGCATTTCCTTTTGCTCTAAATGCGCTTCTCACCCACTCTACAAACCATTCGTCAAAAGGAAATTCATCGTCTTCTTTTCTAAAAATATGCAACGCTTTATTATAATTTCCTTCGCTTTGATGTGCAATTTTTTTAGCAACTTGTGGATCGCAATTTTCACGTGAAACTAATGCTTCAGCAATTACACTTTCGCTTAAACCTATAAAATCAATTACTTGACAGCGCGATAAAATCGTTTGCAACATGTCGCTGGTGCTTTCGGAAATTAAAATAAAAACCGTTTTAGCAGGCGGTTCTTCAAGAAGTTTTAGCAATTTGTTTGCTGACGGACCATTCATTTTATCGGCCATCCAAATAATCATCACTTTGTAACCACCTTCGTAGGCTTTTAATGCCAATTTTTTATTGATTTCTGTAGCTTCATCAACACCAATTAAGCCTTGCTTATTCTGAATCCCTAGATTTTTTAACCAATCAAATAAGTTTCCGTAAGGCGATTCCGTTAAAAATTGACGCCATTCTGTTAAGAAATTATCACTAATAGCATGGCTTTTTATACTGTCTGTGGTTGCAACCGGAAAAACAAAATGTAAATCGGGATGTGAAAAATGCTTAAATTTTAGATTGCAAGCCGTGTTTTCACCAACGTTTTCTCCACCAACATTGTTACACAAAATATATTGTGCATACGCAATTGCCATAGGAAGAGTGCCAGAACCTTCCGGACCTACAAAAAGTTGAGCATGCGGAATTCTTCCTGCCTCAGCACTTTTTGTGAGATGGTTTTTAATGTGTACTTGACCTAAAATTTCCTTAAAAAGCATACAACAAACCTAATCAAAATTTCCTGAATTGTAAACGAATCCATATAAAAAATCAAAATTGGAAAGTTTTAAAAAATTACTAAATATCATTATTCGTACAAAGATTTAGAATACAATAATTTATATTTGCAAACATCGAAACAATTAAACCATTATAATGAAAACACTTAACGACTTCAATTTCAATAACAAAAAAGCAATTATTAGAGTAGATTTTAATGTTCCTTTAGACGAAAATTTTAAGGTAACCGATGCCACTCGTATTGAGGCAGCAAAACCTACGATTGATAAAATATTGAAAGACGGCGGAAGTGTCATTTTAATGAGTCATTTGGGAAGACCTAAAGGTGTTGAAGCTAACTATTCGTTGCAACACATTGTTTCTAAAACCGAAGAAATTCTAGGTCAAAAAGTTTATTTTGCTTCAGATTGTATTGGTGAAACGGCAGAAACTGCGGCTAAAAATCTTCAACCTGGCGAAATCCTTTTATTAGAAAACTTGCGTTTTTATGCCGAAGAAGAAAAGGGCGATGTGGAGTTTTCAAAAAAATTAGCTGCATTAGGCGATATTTATGTCAATGATGCTTTTGGAACCGCGCATAGAGCTCATGCTTCCACAACAATTATTGCTCAATTTTTTCAAGACGCAAAATGTTTTGGTTATTTATTGGCCCAAGAAATTGAAAGCATTGACAAAGTATTAAAAAATTCGGAAAAACCGGTAATTGCTATTTTAGGAGGCAGTAAAGTTTCTTCAAAAATTACGGTAATTGAAAATATTTTAGACAAAGTAAATCACATGATTATCGGTGGCGGAATGACCTTTACGTTTGTAAAAGCCTTGGGAGGAAAAATAGGTAATTCTATTTGTGAAGATGATAAATTAGATTTGGCAATCGAAATTTTAAAACAAGCTAAAGCAAAAGGCGTACAAATTCATATTCCAGTTGATGTGGTTGCTGCAGACGCGTTTTCAAACGATGCAAATACTCAAATAGTTGATGTAAATCATATTCCTGACGGATGGCAAGGACTAGATGCCGGACCAAAATCATTAGCTATTTTTAGACGCATTATTTTAGATTCTAAAACGATTTTGTGGAACGGACCATTAGGTGTTTTTGAAATGGATAATTTTTCAAAAGGAACAATTGCATTAGGAGAATATATTGCAGAATCCACTGCGAACGGTGCTTTTTCTTTAGTTGGAGGTGGCGATAGCGTTGCCGCAGTGAAGCAATTTGGGTTAGAGCCAAAAATGAGCTATGTATCAACAGGCGGTGGTGCAATGTTAGAAATGTTGGAAGGCAGAACGTTGCCAGGGATTGCCGCAATTTTAGAATAGAAACAATAAAACGCTGATAATTAAGTTATTAGTTAAATGCGCCCCAAAAACAAAACCATAATGAAAAAAACAATCCTATATGTAATGTTATTACTCTCGCTTTACAGCTTTGGGCAAGAACATGCAGAAAGAGAGATCAACATACAATTACCTAAAGTTTCTTATCTAGATTCTTTGAAGGCAACTTTTATAAATCATAGTACCAGTAATTGTATAGACGAACGATGGGTGTCAGAATTAGCTAATATTGAATTATCTGAAAATATGTTTTCGGATATATCTGAGATTAATTTTGATGCTGAAGTAAGTTATAGTTTGTCTTCTGAAGTGGTTAAAAAACGATTAGCAAAATTAGATGCACGATCGCCTTTTAATATTGAATATAATCCGGCATTAGAAAACACCATTAAAACCTTTTTAAAGAACAGAACTAAAGCATTCGAACGTTTAATGGCAATTTCTGAATATTATTTTCCAATGTTTGAAGAACATTTGGCAAAATATAATATCCCAATGGAATTGAAATACTTAGCCATTGTTGAATCGGCTTTAAATCCGAGAGCAAAATCGAGAGTAGGCGCGTCAGGTTTGTGGCAATTTATGTATCCTACTGGTAAACAGTACAATTTAGAAGTAAATTCCTATGTTGATGAACGTTATGATCCGTTAAAAGCAACCGAAGCGGCTTGTCAATATTTATCAAGTTTGTATGAAATTTTTGGCGATTGGAGTTTGGTTTTGGCGTCTTATAATGCAGGCCCTACCAATGTTTCAAAAGCCATCCGAAGATCGGGTGGAAGTCAAAATTATTGGAATATTCGAAAAAATCTACCACGCGAAACCGCAAATTATGTTCCCGCTTTTTTAGCCACAATGTATATTTATGAGTTTAGAAAAGAACACGGATTGCAGCCTAAAAAAGCAACTTTAACGTATTTTGAAACCGATACCATCCAAATCAAAAGACAGTTATCGTTTAAGCAAATATCAGATTTATTAGATATTCCGGTACAACAATTAGAATTTTTAAACCCAATTTTTAAGCTTAATATCATTCCGTATGAACTAGAAAAACCACATTTTTTACGTTTGCCGAAAAATAAAATAGGATTATTTGTATCGAATGAAGATAAAATTTATGCCTATTTAGAATATCTTGAAACGTTGAAAGAGAAAACCAAAATTGAAATTAATCCTTCGGTTTCAAAAGATTCTTTAGTTTCTAATTTACATGAAAAAAATGTCATCCCAGAAAAAATAGTTAGGAAAATGCGTTTTTACACTATAAAACCAGGCGATAACTTAATGAAAATTGCAGAAAAACAAGGGGTTTTAGTTTCCGATTTAAAAAAATGGAATGATTTGAAAACGAATGCTATTATGGCGGGTCAAAAATTAAAAATTTATACCAATTCAAAAGAGTTTAATTCCGCACAACCAGAAACTCCAACCAAGAAATCGGAATTTTATACCGTTCAAAAAGGCGATACGCTATTCATTATATCCAAAAAACATCCAGGTGTAACGGTTGACGATTTAAAAAAATGGAATTCAATTCCAGATGATGCCATTCAGCCGGGTATGAAACTAAAAATTAACGGATAAACCAATTACAATGAAAAGAAGCGGAACGTTATTCATACTCATTTTACTTCTTTTTTCATGTATTGAAAAAAACGAAAATATCGGCTCGGCTACAGGCACTTCGTTTGGCGAAATCAATTCAATTTCAATTGTAATTGACGATAATTTATGGAATGGGGAAATAGGAGATACGCTTAGAAAAAAGTGGGCAGCACCAGTAGACGGACTTCCTCAAGAGGAGCCCCTTTTCACTTTAAATCAGTATCCCACAAAAATATTTGAAGGAATGGTGAAAAAAAACCGCAATATTATTGTGGTCAAGAAAGGTAAAAAAACCGACTTTGTGCATCAAAAAAACCGCTTTGCAGATCCGCAACAATTATTTTATATCACCGCAAACTCTTCTGCCGAATTGGTAAAGTTAGTTGAATTAAAATCTGCCGAAATTATCAAGAAAATAAAGGAATCTGAAATAGTTGAAAATCAAAAACGGTTCTTAAAAACACCTGTTTCAGATCAATTAATACAAGAAAAATTTCGTGTAAAAATGGCACTTCGCACCAATTACAAATATGAATTAGTGGCCAAAAATTTTTTATGGATTAGAAGGGAACTTGCCACAGGATATAACAGTTTGTTGCTGTATGAAGTTCCTATTTCACAAATAGAAAAAGACCACAATATTGTAAATAATATCATAAAAGTTAGAGATTCTATTGGTAAAAGGTACATTCATGGCTCATTAGGCAAAACATGGATGATCACCGAAAAGGCGTATTCGCCCTATTTTTTACAAACCCAAATTAACCACAAACTGGCTTTTGAAACCAAAGGAACTTGGCAACTTAAAAATGATTTTATGGCCGGGCCTTTTATTAATTATGCCATCATAGACCCAAAAAACAATCGGTATTTAATTTTGGATGGGTTTACGTATAATCCATCAAAATCAAAGCGCGATTTAGTTTTTGAACTGGAAGCCATGATGAAGTCGGTGGTTTTTTTACCTTAATTACCCAACTATGGAAATTACATTTAAAATAAAGCGTTTTAACGAGCTTTCTTCAGCCGAATTATATTCTGTGCTCCAACTTCGTTCAGAAGTGTTTGTAGTAGAGCAAAACTGCGTTTATCAAGACATTGATGACAAAGACGCAAAAGCACTTCATGTTTTAGGCTATTGTCAAAATGAATTATCGGCCTATTCAAGATTGTTTGATGCAGGAAATTATTTTGATGAAGCATCGATAGGAAGAGTAATTGTGCGCCAAAAATTTCGGAAATTCAATTTCGGACATGACTTGATGCGCGTTTCCATTGCTGCTATAGAAGAAAATTTTAATCAAACTGCCATTACTATTTCGGCCCAAGAATATTTAAAAATTTTTTATGAAAGCCATGGTTTTGTCCAAACCAGCGAATCCTATTTAGAAGACGATATTCCGCATATTGAGATGAAAAAAAAGTAACTTATTTTTTCCCCGCTGGAACTTCATTTTTTAAAATCAACAATTCTACCCTTCTATCAAGTGCGCTGCCTTGTTTCAAAGATTGGGTGTTGCCATATCCTCTATAAGTCATACGCGAGTTACTAATGCCTTTTTTAAATAAAAAATTAAAAACTCTTTTAGCCCTATTAACAGATAATTCTCTTTTTTTAGTTTCTCGATCAACGGCTTCTCGGTGATATGTCGGCGTGCAACATACGTGGCCTTGCACTTCAAAATGGATGTTTTTATATTTTAGTAAAAGGATTGCTATTTTATCTAATTCCTTTTTAGCCTGAGTTGTAAGTTGACTACTTCCTCGTTCAAAAAGTACTCGCTCTAGATAGATGCGATCACCCGCCACAGCATCTTTTTTTACAGTGCTGTAAACCCCCGGAATTTTTAAATTTTCAATTAGAACAGATTTATAGTTTACTACCACATCTACTCTTCGGTTTTTAGATCTGGCTTCAGGAATGTCGGTTTGTAAATCTTCATCGAGCATGATTCTGCCTTTTCCTTCAAGCGTAATGATAATTTTACTTTTAATACCGCGTTCAATTAATTTATCTTTTACGGTATTGGCTCTGTTAGTAGACAAAACAAAGTTGTATTCGTCTTTTCCCCTATCGTCGCAATAGCCATAAATTTGTATTGATTCGATTCGTGCAGTATCAATTTTTTGGACAAATGCTATGACACCTTCGGCTTGTTCTTCTTTTAAATTGAATTTATCAAATTCAAAAAAGATAGAATAGATTTCTTCTTCTTGAGCGAAACTGAGCCCAAAAGAAAAAAATGCCGCTACAAATACTAACCATTTCATAGATTGATAATTAGTTTTAATTAGTTATTTTTTTAATATCGAAGCGTATTGAGCCGAATTGTTTAACAGATTAATAGCTTGTTCAATTTCGGGATTGTTTTTGGTATAAAATAAATACAACCCATCTCTATATTGATGTCTGATGATCAATTCTTCTTGTAGGTGTTTTTTAATTTGCTCTTTATTTTTGTTTAGTTCTAATTCCTGACTTTTTTCTAATGCCGCCTCAAGTAGTTTGTATTCTGCCGCAATTTGACCCTCTATTTTTTCTTTTTTGGCGTTTTCCAATACAGTTTTTAACGCTTTATGAGTGTCTGAATCCAGATTAATTTTCTCTTGTTTTAAATAGTTTTTAAAAGCCATGAAATCAACATCAGAAACAGTAGGAATACCATTAACATTTGGATTTTTATAATATAATTGCGTAGCAAAATTAAAAATAGCATCGTTTTTTAATAATGCATCGGTACTATTTGCCATTTTAGTTGCTGCTATTTCAACATCAGGCAATATTCCACCACCGTCATAAACCGTTCGCCCAGCTTTTGTCTTAAAGGCGTTAAATTCGTTTTGTGTTTTTTTAATGGCTTTTCCGTTTTCATCTTTTTTTGCATAATCTAGCGCTTGAATGCATCTTCCCGAAGGGGTATAATATCTAGATATGGTAACTTTTACTTGTGTGCCGTAGGATAAATCCAAAGGTCGTTGCACTAATCCTTTTCCAAAACTTCTACTGCCTAAAACTACACCACGGTCTAAATCTTGAATGGCTCCCGCAACAATTTCCGAGGCCGAAGCACTTTTTCCATCTACAATTACCACTAAAGGAATCTCTATATCACTTGGTTCGTTTTTTGTGCGGTATTCAGAATTGTATTTTGCATTTTTAGATTTTGTAGTTACAATTAACTCATTTTTAGCCACAAAAAGATTGCAAATATTAACCGCCTCGTGTAATAAACCGCCTGGGTTTCCTCTTAAATCTAAAATTATTTTTGTGGCGCCTTTTTGTTTTAAATCTAATAAAGCAGCTTTCGTTTCGGCGCTTGCTTTTTCGTTAAATTTTGATAACACAATATAACCTGTTTTATCTTTTAACAGAGTATAGTATTCAACGGCTTTAATTTCAACTTCATTTAAAATAATGGTTGCGTTTTGAGTTTTTCCTTGTCTGATGTATTGAATAGCAACTTGAGTATTTTTTGCACCTTTGAGTAATTGAGAGGCGTCTTCTTTGTATTCTTTTAGGTTGACATCGCCTATTTGCGTAATTTCGTCACCCGCTTTTAAACCCGCTTTATCTGCTGGAAAGTCTTTATAAATTTCTTTTAAATATACTTTCCCGTCTTTTCGCTGCACCATAGCTCCGATGCCGGTATATTCGCCGGTATTGTTAATTTTAAACTTTAAAACATCTTGTTCGTTAAAAAAAACAGTGTATGGATCTAATTCTTTGAGCATGTTTTTGATGGCAATATCCATAAGTTCTCCAGCATTCGTTTCGTCAACATAATTTTGATTTACGGTTTTAAAAACGCCGGTAAAAATTTCAATTTGTTTAGCAATTTCAAAAAAGTCATTTTTAAAACTTACCCCTATAAAAAGAAAGGATATTGTTACTAAAGGGATAATTATTTTTCTATTGAAGAAACGTTTCATGAATTTTGAAATTGATTAATACAGTTACGAAAGTAAAGAATATTGTGCAAAAACTAAACTTAAGCGACGATTTACTTTGTTATTTCGGAAAATTTTTGAAAAAGTTGAATGGTTTTTTCTTCGATTTCCTGATAAGACAGACGTTCATTGGTTTGATAAAAGAACATAAATGCATAAGGTTTTTGCAACGAATCAATTAAAAGATGCTTGTTTAAACGATAGGTTTCACGCAAGACACGTTTATAATAATTGCGGTCAACCGCTTTTTTGAAGTATTTTTTTGAAACCGAAACGCCTATTTTTATTAATTCAGCATTTTCTTCTGTGTTTTCAACATATATCAAACGTAATGGAAATTTCGAAACCGAATTTCCATCCGAAAAAAGCAAATCAATTGTGGTTTTGCTCTTTAATTTTTCGTGTTTTGGATACGTGAACTGCATAAGGCAAAGGTATAAAAAAAGCCGACTTTTTTGAGTCGGCTTAATTCTATTGTTTTTTGGGAAAAATATTGTTTTCTTTTTCTATATCTGCCATTAATTGTTCTGGGTCAATGGTAATGGATTTAATAGTTTTATTTTGAACTTCAAAAGTAAAGGTTGGATACGCCCAATCCCATCCTTTTAAAACGGTTGCTTTAAGATTAGGGTATGGATTCGGTTTTTCCCAACGCATTAACGTGTTTGGGATATAGAAAAATTCTTTAGTTCCGTCGGAATATTCCACTATAATATCTAGTGGCATTGGCATTCTACCTTTGCGTTCTAACGTTATTTGGGTGCTATTTTGTGCCGTGTTTACCGATTTTATGGCATAATCAATAGTGTTTGTTGTTAATGTCCATTCTAATAAATACCAATCTAAATTAGCTCCAGATACTTTTTCAGCTACACGCTTAATGTCGTTTGGTGTTGGGTGTGTAAATTTATACTCGTTGTAATAACGTTTGATGGTTTTGTTGAGGTTTTCTTGACCAATAATATAGCCTAATTGTGCTAAAAACACTTCTCCTTTGCTATAAGCCGAAATTCCATAAGCCATATTAAATTCATAACGATCGGCGTGAGTAGAAAGCGGTTGCTCTTTTCCTAATTTTGCTAAATAAATGTAATTATTGTAGGCGTCTTCATAAGGAATTTCTGGTTTTTTAGGAGGTAAAACTTTGTTCATCGCCAAGTTAGAAATGTACGATGTAAATCCTTCGTCCATCCATTCGTGTTTGGTTTCGTTAGTTGCCAAAACAAATTGGAACCAAGAATGCGCCATTTCGTGAGCCGTAACACCCACTAAGCTTCCAAAGGCTCTGTTTCCGGTGATTAACGTACACATTCCATATTCCATTCCGCCATCGCCACCTTGAATTACAGAGTATTGTTTGTAGGGATATTGTCCTACATTTTCATTAAAAAAAGCTAACAATTCAGCAGTTTTTGGTTGCATTTTTTTCCAATTTTCTAAATTGTCTTTTTTGTTTTTGTACAAGAAATGCAATTCCACATTATTAGGCCCTAAAATCATGTCGTGAACAAACTCATTATCGGCGCCCCAAGCAAAATCATGTACGTTTGGCGCATAGAAATGCCAAGTAAGTGTTTTGGTTTTCTTTGGATACACAACTTCTAGACCTTCATCTTGATAACCATGACCAATTTCGTTTTTGTTTTGTAAATAGCCCGTTCCGCCAATGGTGTAGTCTTTATCAACTGTGATTTTTACATCAAAATTTCCCCAAACACCATGAAATTCACGTGCAATGTATGGATTTGCGTGCCATCCTTCAAAATCATATTCGCACAACTTTGGGTACCATTGCGTCATCGATAAAGCAACGCCTTCTTCAGATAATCGGCCAGAACGACGAATTTGTAAAGGGACTTGACCTTCAAAATCTAATGAAAAGGTTGTTTTTTGTTTTGGTAAAATGGCTTTTGCTAAAGTAACTTCTAAAATAGTTCCAACAACTTTTGAGGTTGCAGCAACACCATCTTGTTTTAAATTTGCAATATTTAAGTAGCCAATTTCGTTTGGTTTTAAAGTGCTAATTCTACTTTCTTTAGTTTCTTTTCCTTCTTTTTTAAAGGTTCTTACCATTCGTTTATCTGGATCAGAAATGGCTTGAAGTCTTGCATCCATTTCGCTTCCAGGTTGAAACGCATTGTTGAATAAATGATAATATACTTTGCGCAAGGTATCGTTAGAATTATTGGTGTAAACAATTTCTTGTTTTCCGGTGTATTGGAATTTTTTGACATCCATATTCACCTCCATTTTATAGTCAACGTGTTGTTGCCAATAGCCCGGATTTGGATTGTTTTGTGCCAATAGTATAATTGGAAAGAAGCTAAAAAAAAGAATTTTTTTCATGGTTGCTTTTTTAAATACTACAAGAAAAAAATGCCCTGTAGAATTGTATTAATTTAAAATTTAGAATTCTTTTCATCATTCCAATTAATTTCAGTTATTGGACTGATGTGATTTGTTTTTGTTACAGTTCTTTAAATTTTTACGGCTTTAAAAAAGGTCTTCGCATTTAAAAACATCTTTTAAGCGTACTCCTTTTTCCGTTTTTTCTACCGTAATTATTTGATTATGAGCGTCGTGTTCTAAAAACAAATAATAATTGTTTTCGGCTGCCGCGTTCATAAATTTTGTTTTTTCGTCTAAAGTTAACAACGGTCTTGTATCATATCCCATTACATAAGGAATAGGAATATGTCCTGCTGTTGCCAGTAAATCACCACAAAAAACAATTGTTTTTCCTTTGTAATTGATGTGTGGAATCATTTGTTTTTCAGTATGACCATCGGCAAAGAAAATGCCAAAACCTAATTCAGATTCTTGTAAAAAATCGCCTTCTGGTCGTTTGATAAAATTCAGTTGCCCACTTTCTTGCATCGGAATGATGTTTTCATGTAAAAACGATGCTTTTTCTCTAGAGTTTGGCTTTGTAGCCCACTCCCAATGATTGTCATTCGTCCAGAATTTAGCATTTTTAAACGCCACTTCATAGCCCGTTTTAGCTGCGTTCCAATTCACACTTCCGCCACAATGGTCAAAGTGCAAATGCGTCATAAAGACATCGGTAACATCATCGCGATGAAAACCCGCATTTTTTAGTGATTTATCTAACGAATGATCGCCCCAAAGCGAATAATATCCAAAAAATTTATCCGATTGTTTGTTGCCCATTCCTGTGTCAATTAAAATTAAACGATTTTCGTCTTCAATTAATAAACAACGAGCTGCAATATCAATTAAGTTGTTTTCATCGGCCGGATTGGTTTTATTCCACATGGTTTTTGGCACAACACCAAACATAGCACCTCCATCTAGTTTAAAATTTCCCGCTTCAATAGCATGCAATTTCATGATTTGTTATTTTGTGCCAAAATACAAAAAATACTATAAATGGAAACTATGCTAACATAAGTTATAAAAATGTTAGCAAGCCTTGTAAAAAGTAATTAATGGATTATCTTTGTCGTTAATTTAGACAAAATCAAAATAAGCTATGAAATGAGCATGAGAAACAATTGAATTTAAAAACAAATTTTTCAATGCAAATTACATATCACGAATAAAACACAAATACTAACGACGTTATGATTAAAGTTTCTGATACAGCAAGTAAAAAAATCGTTGCGATGATGCAAGATGATGGTTTTGATGCGGCCAAAGATTATGTGAGAGTAGGCGTAAAAAGTGGCGGTTGCTCGGGGTTGTCTTATGAATTAAAGTTTGACAAAGAACTAACCGAGAACGATAAAGTTTTTGAAGATAACCACATAAAAATTGCCGTTGAGAAAAAGAGTTTCCTTTATTTAGCAGGAACCATTTTAGAATTTTCGGGCGGTTTAAACGGAAAAGGATTTGTTTTTAACAATCCTAATGCACAAAGAACATGTGGGTGCGGAGAGAGTTTCTCGCTGTAAGCCTCCCCAACCCCTCCAAAGGAGGGGCTCCAATAGTTATTGTTAATATAAAAATATAAAATAATTGAAATCCTATTTACCCCTAATAGGAGTTCCCCCTTCGGGGGCTAGGGGGCTAATATGAGCAAATACACAGAAGACGACTTAAAAGTCGAATTAGAAAATAAAGAATACGAATATGGATTTTACACCGAATTAGACTCGGAAACGTTTCCTATTGGATTAAATGAAGACATTGTTCGGGCGATTTCTAAGAAAAAAGATGAACCTGAATGGATGACCGAATGGCGTTTGGAAGCTTTCAGAGCTTGGTTAGAAATGATAGAACCAGAGTGGGCAAACGTTCATTATGAAAAACCAGATTTTCAAGCGATTTCGTATTATTCAGCACCCAAAAAAGCCGATCCTAATAAAAAACTAGAAGACGTTGACCCGGAACTTTTAGCGATGTATAAAAAGTTAGGAATTTCGGTTGACGAACAAAAGAAAATGAATAATGTGGCGATTGATATCGTGGTAGATTCAGTTTCTGTGGCAACGACTTTTAAGAAAACATTAAACGAAAAAGGCATTATTTTTTGTTCTATTTCGGAAGCCATCAAAGAACATCCCGAATTAGTTCGAAAATATTTAGGCACCATTGTTCCGCAGAAAGATAATTTTTATGCGGCTTTAAATTCGGCAGTTTTTTCTGACGGAAGTTTCTGTTATATTCCAAAAGGCGTTCGTTGTCCAATGGAATTATCAACGTATTTTAGAATAAATCAAGGTGGAACTGGTCAGTTTGAAAGAACATTGCTAATTGCCGATGAAGGCAGTTACGTTTCATATTTGGAAGGTTGTACGGCACCAAGTCGTGATGAAAACCAATTGCACGCAGCCGTTGTAGAATTAATTGCGATGGACGATGCCGAAATCAAATATTCAACGGTGCAAAACTGGTATCCAGGAAACAAGGAAGGCAAAGGAGGCGTTTACAACTTCGTAACCAAAAGAGGTTTGTGCGAAAAAAACGCTAAAATTTCTTGGACACAGGTAGAAACAGGTTCGGCAATAACGTGGAAATATCCTTCGGTTGTGTTGAAAGGCGATAATTCAATTGGCGAATTTTACTCGATTGCAGTTACCAACAATTATCAACAAGCCGATACCGGAACGAAAATGATTCACTTGGGTAAAAATTCAAAATCAACCATTATTTCTAAAGGGATTTCAGCTGGAAAATCACAAAACAGCTATAGAGGATTAGTCCAAATAGCAGCAAGAGCCGAAAATGCTCGTAATTTTTCGCAATGTGATTCGCTTTTAATGGGAAATAATTGTGGCGCACACACCTTTCCGTATATCGAAAGTAAAAATGCATCGGCTAAAATTGAACACGAAGCTACTACTTCAAAAATTGGAGAAGATCAAGTGTTCTATTGCAACCAACGCGGAATTCCAACCGAAAAAGCAATTGCTTTAATCGTAAACGGATTCAGTAAAGAAGTATTGAATAAATTACCAATGGAATTTGCGGTTGAAGCGCAGAAATTATTGGAAATTAGCTTAGAGGGAAGTGTTGGTTAAATTTGTTTAAAGTTTAAGGTTCAAAGTTTAAAGTTGGCTTTTTTAGCACGTTTAATCTTTAATCTTAAATAAAGTCAAAAATTAAACAAAAAATATGGCAACAATAAAAAAATTTGAAGATTTAGAAATTTGGAAAGAAGCAAGAAAACTTTCTAAAGAAATAATTACAATTGCTAAAGAGTCGGATTTAAAAACAGATTTTAGATTAAAAGATCAAATAAAAGCGTCATCAGGTTCAGTTATGGATAACATTGCAGAAGGATTTGAAAGAAATGGAAATTTAGAATTCAGACAATTTTTATCCATTGCTAAAGGTTCGGCTGGCGAAACTCGTTCTCAATTATATAGAGTTTTTGATAATGAATATATTAATGAGGAACAGTTAAACTCATTAGTTTTAGAATATGAAAATTTGAGTGGTAAAATTAATAACTTCATAATTTATTTAAATAATAACGATTACAAAGGAACGAAGTTCAAATAACTTTAAACCCTAAACTTTAAACCTTAAACAAAATGCTTGAGATAAAAAATTTACATGCGTCTGTTGAAGACAAAGAAATATTAAAAGGAATCAACCTTGAAATCAAAGCAGGAGAAGTACATGCGATTATGGGACCGAATGGTGCCGGAAAATCTACTTTATCTTCAATTATTGCCGGAAATGAAAATTACGAAGTTTCTGAAGGAGAAATCTTTTTAGACGGAGAAGAAATTTCAGAATTAGCTCCAGAAGAAAGAGCGCATAAAGGTATTTTCTTATCGTTTCAATATCCTGTAGAAATTCCAGGTGTTTCGGTAACGAATTTTATTAAAACCGCAATTAACGAAAAACGTAAAGCAAACAAGCAAGAAGAAATGCCTGCGAATGAAATGCTGAAATTAATTCGTGAAAAAGCAGAATTATTAGAAATGGACCGAAAATTCTTGTCGCGTTCTTTAAACGAAGGGTTTTCAGGTGGTGAAAAGAAGCGTAACGAAATTTTCCAAATGGCAATGCTAGAACCAAAAATCGCAATTCTAGACGAAACCGATTCTGGTTTAGATATCGATGCGTTACGAATTGTTGCTAACGGAGTGAATAAATTGAAAACTGAAAATAACGCGGTGTTAGTCATTACGCACTACCAACGTTTGTTAGAGTATATCGTTCCCGATTTCGTTCACGTATTAATGGACGGAAAAATCGTAAAAACTGGCGGAGCAGATTTGGCTTTAGAACTTGAAGAAAAAGGTTACGATTGGATTAAAAATGAATTAAATTAGTTTACAGTCTCAGTCACAGTTATCAGATGACTGCGACTGAACACTGCGACTGAATACTAAATACAATGGAATTAAAAGATAAACTATTAGCTTCTTTCATGGCCTTTGAAGAAAAGATTGATACCCATTCTGAACTTCATGAGGTAAGAAGTAATGCCATAAAAAATTTCGAATATAAAGGTTTCCCCACAAAAAAAGAGGAAGCATGGAAATACACATCGTTAAATGCGATTTTGAAAAATGATTTTTCGGTGTTCCCAAAAAAGGATAATGCCATCGAATTTAAAGACGTAAAAAAGTATTTCTTACACGAAATCGACACGTTCAAATTAGTTTTTATAGACGGAATTTTTAGTTCGTTTCTATCTTCTACAACACATGATGGTTTAGATGTTTGTTTGATGTCTTCGGCATTGACCAAACCCAAATACAAAATGGTAATTGACACCTATTTTAATCAAATTGCTAGTAAAGAAGAAAGTTTAACATCTTTAAACACTGCATTTTCGTTAGAAGGCGCCTACATCAACATTCCGAAAAGTAAAGTAGTAGATAAGCCAATTGAAATTATTTATTTTTCTACAGGGACCGAAGCTGCTTTGATGGTACAGCCTCGAAACTTGATTGTTGTGGGAGAAAATGCGCACGTACAAATTGTAGAGCGTCACCAAAGTTTGAATTCAAATCCGGTTTTAACCAATTCGGTTACCGAAATTTTTGCTCAAAAACGTGCCATTGTGGATTATTACAAAGTACAAAACGATGTGCAAACCGCTAATTTGATTGACAACACTTACATTGCCCAAAAGCAAGAGAGTAGAGTAGCGGTGCATACATTTTCGTTTGGCGGCAACATCACTAGAAACAACTTGAATTTCTATCACCAAGGAGAACGAATCGACTCTACCTTGAAAGGAATTACTATTATTGGTGACAAACAACACGTAGACCATTTTACTTTAGTGCAACATGCTACGCCAAATTGCGAAAGCCACCAAAATTATAAAACGATATTAAACGATAGCTCAACGGGCGTTTTCAACGGAAAAATTTTCGTAGAAAAAGAAGCGCAAAAAACCGATGCGTTCCAACAAAACAACAACATTTTAATTGGCGATAAAGCCACCATCAACGCAAAACCACAATTAGAAATTTTTGCTGATGATGTAAAATGTTCGCACGGTTGTACCATTGGACAATTAGACGAAAGCGCAATGTTTTACATGCAACAACGCGGAATTCCTAAAAAAGAAGCCAAAGCCTTGTTGATGTATGCGTTTACAAGCGAAGTTACCAACAGTGTAAAAATCCCAGAATTAAAAGCAAAAATTGCTCGTATTATCGCTGATAAATTAGGCGTAAATATGGGATTTGATTTGTAAAAAATAAATCTTAGAAATATGTTAGACATCCAAAAAATAAGAGCTGATTTTCCGATACTTTCACAAAAGGTAAATGGGAAGCCGTTGGTTTATTTTGATAACGGAGCTACTTCGCAAAAACCGCAAGTGGTTATCGATGCTATTTCTACCTATTACAGCGAAATCAACGCGAATATTCACCGCGGTGTGCATACGTTGAGTCAATTGGCTACCGATGCCTATGAAGCTTCTAGAAATACGATTCAAAATCATTTGAATGCAAAACACAACTACGAAATCATTTTTACTTCGGGAACGACTTTCGGAATTAACTTGGTGGCGAATGGTTTTGCAAGTCTTTTAAAATCAGGTGATGAGGTGATGGTTTCGGCTTTGGAACATCATAGCAATATTGTGCCTTGGCAATTTTTATGTGAAAGAACAGGAGCAAAGTTGGTGGTTATCCCAATGAATGAAAAAGGGGAATTAATCCTTTCGGAATTTGATAAATTACTTTCCGAAAAAACGAAAATCGTAACGGTTAACCATATTTCAAATGCGTTAGGTACGGTTAACCCAATAGAATATATCATTAAAAAAGCACATGGAGTAGGAGCAGCGGTTTTAATTGACGGCGCTCAAGCCACACCACATTTACGTCCAGATATGCAAGCATTGGATTGTGATTTTTATGTGTTTTCAGGACATAAAGTTTGCGGGCCAACAGGCGTTGGAATTTTATACGGAAAAGAAGAATGGTTGCGAAAATTGCCACCCTATCAAGGCGGAGGCGAAATGATTGCTGAAGTTACGTTTGAGAAAACCACGTATGCCGATTTACCACATAAATTTGAAGCAGGAACACCAAACATAGAGGGCGGAATTGTTTTAGGAACCGCTATTGATTACATGAATGCCATTGGTTTTGATGATATTGCTACTTACGAACACGAATTATTACTTTACGGAACCAAAAGATTACAAGATATAGAAGGTTTAACGATTTATGGTCCTGAAATTTCGGGAGGAAATAAAACTTCAGTTATTTCATTTAATATTGAAGGGATTCATCCTTATGACATTGGCACAATTATAGATAAGTTAGGTATAGCAGTGAGAACAGGTCATCATTGCGCGCAACCTATTATGAATTTTTTCAATATTCCCGGCACCATTAGAGCAAGTTTTGCTTTTTACAACACTAAGGAAGAAATTGATATCTTTGTAGAAGCGGTTAAAAAAGCACAAATGATGTTGTCTTAAAAAGAAAGCGTATGAGAGTTTTATTAGGCATTATACTTCTGTTTTTTGTGGGTTGTAAACCGACTAAAAGCGACATGAATAATCACCAGAACAATGACATTCCGGTTATAAAATATGAGGCAAATGCTCGAAATTTTGTTTTAAACATCAAAGTTGAACATCAAGTGTTGTTTGTTTCTCGCGAACGAGATGCTAAAGATTACCAAGAAAAAATAACTATTTCTGATGCGGATTGGAAAGAAATTGTGATGCTTACCAAAGCAGTAGATTTGGCTAAAGTGAAAGACTTCAAATGGCCTACAGAAAAACGGTTTTATGATGGTGCGGCACATGCAAATATTACATTTATTTCAGCTGGAGTTGAATATCCTGCGAACGGTTTTGATCATGGATATCCGCCAATGGAAATAGAAAAATTGGTAAATAAAATTTTGAAATTGACCGAAAAATAACATGACAATACAAGACATACAACACGAAATTGTTGACGAATTTTCTATGTTTGACGACTGGATGCAGCGCTACGAATACATCATCGAACTTGGGAAAACACTTCCTTTAATAGGTGAACAATACAAAGTAGATGAAAATATCATCAAAGGCTGTCAATCTAAAGTTTGGGTGCATGGCGAAGAGCAAGACGGAAAAATTGTTTTCACAGCCGATAGTGATGCGATTTTAACCAAAGGGATTATTGCCGTTTTAATTCGGGCGTTTTCAAACCAAACACCAGCAGCTATTTTACAAGCAAATACTGGTTTTATTGATGAAATTGGATTAAAAGAACATTTATCGCCCACAAGAGCTAACGGATTGGTTTCAATGATTAAACAAATAAAAATGTATGCTTTAGCGTTTCAAGCAAAGCAATAAAAAATTAAACATATAAGCCATATAAGTTTTTCAATATGATCTACACCACAAAAAATAATGCAAGCCATGAAGAATGTTACAAAAACGCAGTTAAAAGATTTAGTTTATCAAGTTAACGGAGCTGCAATAGAAGTTCATAAAAGATTAGGGCCAGGATTGCTAGAAACAGTTTATCACCAGTGTCTTATTAAAGAATTAGAATTACGAAATATAAATTCAATTTCAGAATGCAATATTCCAATTAATTACAAAGGATTTGAATTAGAATCAAAACTGAGATGTGATATTTTGGTTGAAGACATTTTAGTAGTTGAATTGAAAGCAGTTGCGGAAATGAATCCTATTTATGAGGCGCAACTTTTAACTTATATGAACTTACTTGAAAAACCAATAGGATTACTGATTAACTTTAATGTTAAGAATATTTATTACGAAGGACAACAAACATTTGTAAACAAACTATATAATACATTATGGGATTAGCTTATATGACTTATATGGTTATAATAAAAATTAAAAAAAATGGAAGAATTTAACGATACAATCAACTTAGGCGAAGACGTTGTCAAAGTATTAAAAGGAATTTTTGACCCAGAAATTCCGGTAGATATCTACGAATTAGGTTTAATCTACGATGTTATGATTAATGAAGACAACGATGTAAAAATCGTCATGACTTTAACATCACCAAATTGCCCAGTGGCTGAAACAATGCCGCAAGAAGTGGAGGAAAAAGTAAAATCTATTGATACCGTAAAATCGTGCGAAGTAGAAATTACTTTTGATCCGCCATGGAGCAAAGACTTAATGAGCGAAGAAGCGAAGTTAGAATTGGGAATGCTTTAAAAAAGTAAGCAGTCGCAGTCGCAGTGAGCAGTTTCTGAGCTTCTTACTGAAAACTGAGACTGAAAACTGAGACTAAACAATGGATGAAATAGTAAACAAAGTAGCGCAAAGTTCTTTGATGGTATTCGATTTAGAAGATTACTATCCAGATAATCATGTGGTTGAGGTTGATATTTCGCAATGGTTAGTGGAAGGTTTTTTACTAAAAGAAGCTAATTTTAGAGCCCAATTAAAAGACACCGACTGGTCTAACTACGCGGACAAATATGTGGCCTTGTATTGTGCTACCGATGCCATTTTACCCGCTTGGGCATTTGCATTAGTTGCGGTTCATTTGACGCCGTTTGCTTTACACATTATTCACGGCACGAAACAAATGGCAGTTATTGAATGGTATCAAGACATTTTAAACAAACTCGACTACACCGATTATTTTGACAAACCAGTTATCTTAAAAGGCTGTTCTAAAAAAGCCGTACCCAATGAAGTGTATACTTTAGCGATTCAAAAATTAATGAAAGTAGCCAAAAGTGTTATGTTTGGCGAGGCGTGTTCGGCAGTGCCTTTGTTTAAGCGTAAATAACCGATTTGAGGTTTTACTCGTTCTCAACCGCGTCTTTATAATCGGGATATAAGAATTTATTGTACGGAAAGCGTGTAATGTGAATTTCACGAACTGCTTCATAAACCTTTTCTCTAAATTCTTCAAAGTTGGCTTTTTCTGTTGCTGAAATAAACAAGGTTTTGTTTTCACCTAATTTACTCATCCAAGTTTGTTTCCAATCTTCCAAGGTGTAATGCTTGGTGCTTTTTTCAACACTTAAATCAGTTGCATCAAAATAAACCGATTGAAAAGCATCAATTTTGTTAAACACCATAATCGTGGGTTTATCGGCACTTTTAATGTCTAGTAAAATTTGATTTACCGAAGCAATGTGGTCTTCAAATTCGGGATGTGAAATATCTACCACATGAAGCAATAAATCAGCTTCTCTCACTTCATCTAAGGTGCTTTTAAACGACTCAACCAATTGCGTGGGAAGTTTTCTAATAAATCCTACGGTGTCGCTTAAAAGGAACGGTAAATTCTTAATTACGGTTTTTCGAACCGTAGTGTCAAGCGTGGCAAATAATTTATTTTCGACAAACACATCGCTTTTTCCTACAGCATTCATTAAGGTTGATTTACCTACATTGGTATAACCTACTAAGGCCACACGAACCATCGCTCCGCGATTGCTGCGTTGCGTAGCCATTTGTTTGTCGATTACTTTGATTTTATCTTTCAGTAACGAAATTCGATCACGCACAATACGACGGTCGGTTTCAATTTCAGTTTCACCAGGGCCACGCATTCCGATACCTCCTTTTTGACGTTCTAAGTGGGTCCACATTCCGGTTAAGCGAGGTAATAAATATTGGCATTGGGCTAATTCAACTTGTGTTCGTGCATAGGATGTTTCGGCCCGTTGCGCAAAAATATCTAAGATAAGATTGGTTCGATCTAGTACTTTACAATCTAATTCTTTGGTAATGTTTTTAGATTGTGAAGGGGTTAATTCGTCATCAAAAATTACGGTTTTAATGTCGTTATCTTTAATATAATATTTGATTTCTTCTAATTTACCCGTTCCTACAAAGGTTTTAGGATTAGGTTTATCCATTTTTTGTGAAAAACGTTTTACCACCGTTCCACCAGCAGTGAATGTTAAAAACTCCAATTCGTCAAGATATTCATTCAGCTTATCTTCACTTTGGTTTTGGGTTATTATTCCAACTATAATTGATTTTTCAAAGTCAATAACTTCTTTCTCTAACATAATCGTTCTTTAAGAATACAAAGGTACGAAATAGCAAGCATAAAAAAAGCGACTCAAATGAGCCGCTTTTGA
>NZ_JBIIWV010000121.1:0-6442 GCF_044338735.1 Flavobacterium sp.
TACAAGATTTGGAACTGCTTTTTCAAATAGTATTAGCACTAAAACAAGATACAATCATTTGTATAATAAGCTAGGGGTGGCCTACAAAACGAAATCATACGGTGATGTAGCTTTTTTTATTGAAGATCATAACTACAATTATTATTATGATAGCGTAGTTTATGACAGTTCGGGTAACCTTACTGTTCCTAATTCAATATCCGATAGAATTAACACAATAGGCGGAAATTACACTTATTTCGCAAAAAACATTACTGCTAAATTACTTGTTTCTCAAGCTATTTCTAATCAATCTATTTCTACTATTGAAGCTAATGCATCCTATAAATTTAATGATGCATTACAATTTGAATTCAATTATCTAAAGCAAAATAGTTTGCCTAATTTAAATTATATGCTGTATCAAAGTGATTATACTCATTATAATTGGTACAATAATTTTAAATCCGAAAAAGTAAATCAGTTTACAGTAACCGCTCTTTCAAAATGGATCAATCTAACTGCGCAATATAAAGTACTTAACGATTATTTGTATTTCGACAACACTACTAATGACATAACTTCATTACTTGTTTCGCCGGTTCAATATGATAAAACTATCAATTATCTTTCGGTAAAAGCCAGTAAAGAAATAAAATTTTGGAAATTAGCTTTAGACAATACTCTTTTGTATCAAAATGTGGATCAAACTAGCGCAATTGTTAATGTTCCCCAATTGACAACACGAAATACGTTGTATTATACCGGAAATGTTTTCAAAAAGGCCATGTTATTGCAAACAGGTGTTACGCTTAATTATTTTACAAAATATTATGCCAACGACTATAATCCATTGTTAGGTGAGTTTTACGTGCAAAACGAAACTAAAATAGGCGATTTCCCTATGCTCGATTTTTTTGTAAATGCCCGCATTCGTCAAACACGATTATTCTTAAAAGCAGAACATTTTAATTCGGCACTGACCGGTTTCAATTTTTATTCGGCACCAAATTATCCCTATCGCGATTTCATGATTCGTTTCGGTTTAGTGTGGAATTTCTTTAAATAGAAACGAATGGCTTTGGCTCTTTTGGCATCCATGTTCCTGCTGTCCACTTTAGTTTTTTGTTTATTAAAACAAAAAAGCTGCCGTTTCCATCAGGGTTAAACAGGATTTGACTGGCATTTTTGTATTCGTATTTTTCATCCTATCTTTGCAAAAAATATTTAAATATCAGAATATCTGAAAATCAAGTAAAATGAATTACGCTAAAAATATATTAGAAACCATTGGTAATACACCTTTGGTACAACTAAACAAAGTTACAGCAGAAGTAAATGCATTAGTATTGGCAAAAGTTGAAACTTTTAACCCAGGAAATTCTGTAAAAGACCGTATGGCAGTTAAAATGATTGAAGACGCCGAAGCAGATGGTCGTTTACAACCAGGAGGAACCATCATTGAAGGAACTTCAGGTAATACCGGTATGGGTTTAGCCTTAGCAGCAATTGTCAAAGGCTACAAATGTATTTTTGTAATCACAGACAAACAGTCAAAAGAAAAAATGGACATTCTGCGCGCAGTAGGAGCAAAGGTAATTGTTTGTCCTACCGATGTTGAACCTACTGATCCACGTTCGTATTATTCAGTTTCAAAACGATTAGGCACAGAAATTCCAAATTCTTGGTATGTTAATCAATATGACAATCCCAGTAATGCAATTGCGCATTATGAACAAACTGGTCCTGAAATTTGGAAACAAACTGAAGGTAAAGTTACGCACTTTGTTGTCGGAGTTGGAACAGGTGGAACGATTTCTGGGGTAGCAAAATATTTAAAAGAAAAAAATCCAAACATCAAAATTTGGGGAATAGATACGTATGGATCTGTATTTAAAAAATATCACGAGACCGGTATTTTTGACGAGAACGAAATCTATTCTTACATCACCGAAGGAATTGGGGAAGATATTTTACCACTGAATGTGGACTTCTCTTTAATTGACGGTTTTACAAAGGTAACCGATAAAGATGCGGCAGTTTATACCCGAAAAATAGCCTTAGAAGAAGGAATATTTGTTGGAAATTCAGCTGGAGCAGCTGTAAAAGGATTGTTACAATTAAAAGATCATTTTAAACCAGAAGATGTAGTTGTTGTTTTATTTCACGATTCAGGAAGTCGTTATGTAGGGAAAATATTTAACGATGATTGGATGCGTGAGCGCGGTTTCTTAGAAGAAGAAATTACAAAAGCGGAAGATTTAATCAAAGAGCATATAGATAAACCTCTTGTTGTAGTTAGAACGGAAGAATTAGTTTCACATGCCATCGAACGCATGCGAAAATATAAAATCTCTCAAATTCCAGTAATTGACGTGAACGGATTTGTAGGTTCTGTTGATGAGTCCGATTTATTTCAGAGTTTTATTACCGATAAAAATACAGCTGAGCGACCTGTAAAAGAAGTAATGGGTAAACCATTCCCAATTGTAAAAGCAGGCACTCCAGTAGAAGAGGTTTCAAAACTAATCACAAAAGATAATCAAGCAGTCATTGTAGACTTAGGAAATGGGAAACATCATATTATTACAAAATATGATATCATAGGTTCTATAAAATAGTATAAAGTTTTAAGCCCTTTTACAGGTGCAAAAAGTTTTTTTCATAGGAGTAGTATTGTTCAATAGATTTTTTTAAATTTGTTTTTCAATTATATACGCCATTCAGAATGAAAGAAGATTTTTTGCACCACGTTTGGCAGCATAAGAAATTTGCTGTTACAGAACTACAAACCACTACTGGCGAATCGATTCAGATTCTCAACTCAGGACAATATTTACAATTATCGGGCCCCGACTTTTTTAACGCTCAACTCATTATCGGCAATCAAAAATGGGCCGGAAATATCGAAATTCATCTCAAATCTTCAGATTGGTATTTGCACCATCACGAAAAAGATAAAGCGTATGATTCGGTTATTTTACATGTGGTTTGGGAACATGATACGCCTGTTTTTAGAGAAAATAATACTGAAATTCCCACAGTTGAATTAAAAAAATACGTTTCGGTAGCAACCGTGCATAAATATCAATCACTGATTACTCAAAAATCATGGATTTATTGTGAAAATCAAATAGCTACAACACCTGCTTTTGTTTTTGATCATTGGTTAACCCGACTTTATTTTGAACGATTAGAACGTAAATCTACCGAAATAGAGCAATTATTAGCTAGTTCAAACAACGACTGGGAAGCGGTTTTGTTTTGTATGCTAGCAAAAAATTTTGGATTGAATACAAATGGATTGGCCTTTTTAGATATGGCAAAAGGAATTCCTTTTTCAGTAATTCGAAAAGAAGCTTTTGCACTTGAAAAATTAGAAGCGTTGTTTTTTGGACAAGCTAACATGCTTTCTGATGATTTTCAAGATCAATATGCTAATAATTTAACTAAAGAATATGATTACTTAGTTCATAAGTATGGTTTAGAAAAAAGCGTTTTTACCGAAGTTTCATTTTTTAAACATCGCCCAGATAATTTCCCAACGATTCGATTAGTGCAATTAGCCGCTTTGTATTATAAAGAGCATAATTTATTTTCAAAACTGATGCAAACAAATCACACTTCAGAAATTTACGACTTATTTAATGTGGTTGTTAGCGATTATTGGGAAACTCATTATAATTTTGATAAAGTCAGTCCGAAAAAGCGAAAAAAAATCACTACTTCTTTTATAGACTTATTGTTGCTAAACACCATAATACCGCTTAAATTTACCTACGGAAAGAGCAGGAATCAAGCAAATGAAGAAGCGCTTTTGTCAATTGTTGAAGCTATTCCTTCCGAAAAAAATGCAATAATTGATAAGTTTAAAGATATTAGTCTGGTTTCAAAATCTGCTTTTGAATCGCAAGCTTTATTGCAATTAAAAAAAGAATATTGCGATGCTAAAAAATGCTTGCAATGTGCCGTAGGACTTCAATTAATGAAAAATTAATTGTAATTTTGGTTAAAATAAGAAGGAATGATTCAAAACATTTTACATTTTTTTGAGAAACATGGTTTTTTTGTAGCTTCTAGACTTGCTGATAAACTAGGAATGAGAGCTACAAATGTTCGTTTGTTTTTCATTTACATATCATTCATTACTGTTGGATTAGGATTTGGTTTTTATTTAACACTGGCTTTTCTTTTAAAACTTAAGGACATGATAAGAGCAAAACGAAGTTCTGTTTTTGATTTATAACTATGCACAAACTTAAGTCTTTTTTTATCTTTTCTAAATCTCATCGAAGTGGAATTGTCCTATTGTTAATACTAATGGTTTTAGTTCAATTGTTTTATTATTTTATTTCAAATCAAATACCTGCAACATCAGAAGATACTTCTTGGCTTCTTGCTCAAAATGAAATTGATAGTTTAAAACAAAATAGGTCTTTTAAAAAAGATACAATTTATCCTTTTAATCCAAATTTTATAACCGATTATAAAGGATATAAATTAGGTATGTCAGTTCAAGAAATTGATCGATTGCATCAATTTAGAGCTCAAAATAAATATGTTAATTCTGCAGTAGAGTTTCAAAAAGTTACAAAAGTGTCCTCAGATTTATTACAGAAAATTTCGCCCTATTTTAAATTTCCAGATTGGGTAACCAATAAATCAGCAACTTCATACAAGAAGTTTCAAACATATCCTTCAAAAGAAAAAGTTGCAATTATTCAAAAAGACATTAATGCCGCCACTAAAGAAGATTTAATTGCTGTGTATGGGATAGGAGAAAAGTTGGCCGATAAAATTCTAATTGAAAAAGATAAGTTTGGAGGATTTGTTAGCATGGAGCAATTTCAATTCATTTGGGGAATTAGTCCTGAAGCAATTGAAGATTTGCAAAAACGGTTTTTTGTAAAAAATACTTCTTCTATTCTTAAAGTTGCCATTAATGAATTATCGATCAAAGAATTGGCAAAATTTCCCTATTTTAATTACGCTTTAGCTAAAGAAATTGTAATTTACCGCTCCATGAATAATGGAATAAAGGAAATTTCAGATTTAACAAAAATTAAAGGAATGCCTAACGAAAAAATAAAAATAATAGCCTTATATTTGGAATTCTAAAAATAAAAATTAACGTATTATTTTACCTATGCATTCAATATATTTCACCGAAGAACATCAGTTATTTAGAGCCAGTTTCCGTGATTTCTTACATAAAGAAGTAGTTCCTCATATTGAAAAATGGGAGAAAACGGGTACTATTGAACGCTTTATCTGGAAAAAATTTGGAGAGATGGGTTTCTTTGGAATTAATTATCCAGAGGTGTATGGAGGAATGCAATTGGATTTGTTTTACACCGTTATTTTTTTAGAAGAACTTCAAAAAATTAAATCTTCTGGATTTGCTGCTGCAATTTGGGCGCATGCTTACTTAGCCATGACTCATTTAAATGCAGAAGGAGATGAACGAATAAAACAAGATTATTTAGTACCTAGTATTACAGGAGATAAAATAGGCGCTTTGTGTGTTACGGAACCTTTTGGGGGTAGTGATGTAGCCGGTATGCGAACAACTGCAACAAAATCGGGAGATAAATATATTATTAATGGATCTAAAACGTTCATTACAAATGGTGTTTACGCTGATTATTATGTAGTTGCTGCTAAAACAAAACCAGAACTAGGTAATAAAGGAATTAGTATTTTTTTAGTAGATACAAACTTAAAAGGGATTTCTGCAACAAAATTAGACAAATTAGGATGGAGGGCTTCTGATACTGCTGAAATAGCTTTTGACAACGTAGAAATACCTGCCGAGAATTTAATGGGAGAAGCTGATAATGGATTTCCTTACATCATGCAACATTTTGCTTTTGAACGATTAATTATGGCTATTAATGCCCATGCAAGAGCGGAATATGCTATCGATTACACTATAGAATATATGTCGCAACGCGAGGCATTTGGCACAACTATTAATAAATTTCAAGCGCTACGTCATACAATGGTGGAGCACGCAACAGAAGTTGAGCACTGTAAAATATTTAATTATGCTGCAATAGCCCGATTAGATAAAGGAGAATACGTTGTAAAGGAGGCAACCATGGCTAAATTAAAATCAACAAAAGTGGCAGATGACGCCATTTATAGCTGTTTGCAAATGCTTGGTGGTTACGGTTATATGGAAGAGTACCCACTCGCTCGTTTATTTAGAGATAGTCGATTAGGGCCAATTGGCGGAGGAACATCTGAAATTTTGAGAGAAATTTTGTCCAAAATGATCATCGACAAACAACATTATAAACCAGCAGTGAAATAATTTTTTCTAATTTTAATTTCTAATTCATAATTATTTTCTACATTTGCACCCTTAACGAGAGGAGGTGTCCATATTATGTTAATTATACCAATTAAAGACGGAGAAAATATCGATAGAGCATTAAAGCGCTATAAAAGAAAATTTGAT
>NZ_JBIIWV010000018.1:0-20976 GCF_044338735.1 Flavobacterium sp.
CTTCGGGTTGAAGTTTTTTTTTATGTTTTAAATCTAGTACTTTTGATAAAACGATAGAAATGTTCCACAGAAAAAAAGACATCATTTATGTTGTGCTGGCTGGTATTTTTATTACCAATGCACTAGTAGCCGAATTAATTGGTGGCAAACTGATTTATATTGGAAATAATGTAATGAGTTTAGGTATTTTGCCTTGGCCGATTGTGTTTATTACAACCGATTTAATTAATGAATATTTTGGTGAAAAAGGCGTTAAAAAATTATCATTAATAACCGCTGCATTGATTGCATATACCTTCATTTTATTGCTAATTGGACTCAATATTCCAGCGGTAAAAGGTGACGGATTAATCACAGATGATCAATTTGGAGCTGTTTTTGGTCAAAGTATGTGGATTATTGTAGGAAGTATTACGGCCTTTCTCGTTTCGCAATTAATTGATGTTACCCTTTTTCACTTTCTTAAAAATAGAACCGGAAAAAAAATGTTGTGGCTAAGAAGTACGGGTTCTACGGTTATTTCACAATTATTTGACAGTTTCATTGTATTAGGAATTGCCTTTTGGTTACCCGGAAAAATAAATAGCGAAACATTTGTAGCTTCAGCATTTACAGGATATTCGGTGAAATTACTGATTGCCATAGGATTAACCCCTTTAATTTATCTCGGACATTACTTAATTGACAACTATTTAGGAGCGGAAAAACATGGAAACTAAACACCGATGTGCTTGGTGCGAAAAAGACGATTTATACCGAAATTATCACGATAACGAATGGGGAAAACCTGTTTATGACGATAAAACTATTTTTGAATTTTTGATTTTAGAAACCTTTCAGGCAGGTTTAAGTTGGTATACCGTTTTGGCAAAAAGAGAAAATTTCAAAAAAGCATTTGATGATTTCGATTGGAATACAATTGCCCTTTATTCCGAAGAAAAAATGGCAGAATTAGCAGAAGATACAGGAATTATCCGAAATAAATTAAAAATAAAAGCTACGGTTACTAATGCCCAAGCCTTTTTAAAAGTGCAGGAAGAATTTGGAAGTTTTTCAAAGTATATTTGGGGATTTGTAGATGGAAAACCCATAGATAATCAACCGAAAAATTTGGGCGAAGTGAAAGCAACCACTGAAATTTCAGACAAACTGAGTAAAGATTTGAAAAAACGCGGGTTCAAATTTGTAGGTTCAACCGTTGTTTATGCACACATGCAAGCCACCGGAATGGTCAATGATCACGTCATGGATTGCTATACAAGAAAATAAAATATGAGTAACGACCCACTTCACGGAAAACCTTTAAAGGAAATTGTAGAACAATTAGTAAATTTTTATGGCTTTGATACTTTGGCCGAATTGATTAACATAAACTGTTTTAAAGATAATCCTTCGGTGAATTCAAGTTTAAAATTCTTAAGAAAAACCGATTGGGCTAGAAAAAAAGTAGAAGAATTGTATGTGAGAACATTGCCGAAATTTTAACGTTGTAATACGCTCAAAAAATCTTCTCGGTCAATTTCGACACAACCTAAACTGGCTAAATGATCGTTATACACTTGGCAATCTAACAATCGATAATTAGCCATTTCTAATTGTTTTGCTAAAGCAATGAAAGCCATTTTACTAGCGTTAGACACTTTTGAAAACATGCTTTCGCCACAAAAAACATGACCTAAATCAACACCATACAACCCACCAACTAATTCATCATTTTCCCAAACCTCAACACTTTTGGCAATGCCTAATTCGTGTAATTTACAGTAAGCTTCCACCATATTGTCGGTAATCCAAGTGCCCATTTGATCTTTTCTGGAAATTTTTTTACAATTAAGAATTACTTCTCTAAAAGCGGTATTAAAAGTTACTTTGAACTTTTTTTGATAAATGATATTTCGCATGCTTTTTGAAATCTTTAAATCTTCAAAAAACAAGACCATGCGTTCTGGCGGACTCCACCATAAAATAGGCTCGTCATCTTCAAACCAAGGAAAAATTCCTGAATTATAGGCCAATAGCAATCGCTCTGGAGACAAATCGCCTCCAAAAGCAACAATACCATCAGGTGAAGCGGTTGTTAATGGCGGAAAATATAGTTCTTGGGTTAAAAAATACATAGCGAAAATTCCAAACATCAAATTCCAAAAAACAACAAATTCCAAATTTCAAAAATTTTAATTATTTCTTTTGGGATTTGGAATTTAAAAATTTGGAATTTACTTTTTAATTAAAAATTAAAAAGGTAAATCGTCGTGCTCTTCTTCTTTAAAGTTGGTTGCTGGTTCAAATGCTTCGGCATCTGGCATTGGCGGCATTTGTGGTGCGCTTGGTGCTTCTGCTTGTGCTTTTTCAATTCTCCAACCTTGAATAGAGTTGAAATATTTAGTTTCACCTTGTGGATTAACCCATTCTCTTCCTCTCAAATTGATTGAAACTTTAACTTGTTCTCCAACATTATAATTGTTTAACAAATCGGTTTTGTCTTGCGCAAACTCAATCAAAATGTGTTGAGGATATTGCTCTTCTGTTGTAACTACAAGTTCTCTTTTTTTGAAAGAAGCACTTACTTGTTGCACAGGATTAATTAATTTTACTCTTCCTAAAACTTCCATAATACTTAAATTTATTTTTTTGCTAATAACAATTTCCAAGCCTCTAAAACTCTTCCATTGTCTAAATATTCTTTTGCTTTTTGATATTTTTTATCACTGTCGTCGGCACTTAAAACTGCCTTTACTTCAAAATTTGTTTTTACAAATATAGCAATTTCTTCTTCGGTTGGTATATTTTCTATATTTCCTAATTTACCTAAATCATTTCCATCAAAATAACCACAATCTAAAACAAAATCGGGTACCATATCTACCCCTACTCCAAGAGTTGTTAGTGGTTTTTCTACTTCAAACATACCAACATTAGAGCGGCTATACCAATTTCCTCCCATTCGGGCAACCAAATCTATTTTATGCTGATCAATCATGCCTGATGCATCTAAAACAGCTTCATCAATATGAATTTTAACTACTTCACAAATCACCAAATTACCAGCACCTCCTTGATTTCCTAAAGCAATAATTTCATTGATTTTACATTCAAATTGTACCGGACTTTCGGCAACTCGAAACGGTTTTACTATATCTGAAGGCAGCATTGTAAATCCTGCTTTTTCGAACTCATTTACTCCATCAGGATATTCAGTACTAGAAAGAGACATTTGCTGAACGATATCAAAATTAACCACATTAATTACAACTTCTCCTGTTTTTTGGCTATTAATTAAGGTGTGTTTTATCGTATTATCTCTTACTCTTCTTGCGGGTGAAAAAATTAAAATCGGTGGATTTGAACTGAACACATTAAAGAAGCTGAAAGGTGATAAATTTGGATTTCCATATTTATCTAATGTACTTGCAAATGCAATTGGCCTTGGTGCCACAGCACTCTGTAAATATCCTTGTAATTTCGCTGGAGCTATTTGTTTTGGATCGATGCTTAACATGACTAAAAATTTTTACAAAGATAGCAAGAACAAGTTCAATTTCAAGGGCAAATTTAAATACAACTTCAATATTTTTTCAATCAAAAATCGTTAATCAACGTTCTTAAATCAAACAATTAAATTGCTTTTTAGTATTTTTACAACAAATCTTGAACATGCAGTTTTCAGAAAGACGAAATATAACCCGTTGGTTCATCATTATTGCTTCTTTTTTCATAGTACTTTTAATACTTTGGAACACCTATAATTTTTTCCAAATTTTCAAACAAGAAGAGCGCTCAAAGATGGAATTTTGGGCTACAGCTATTACAACAATTGCTAATGCTAATGAAAATTCTGATTTAGATTTACCTTTTAAAATTATTAGTAAAAATAATACCATCCCAATATTTATCACCGATAGTAAAGATAATATTTTGGATTTCAATAATATTGACGAAGCCATTTCTAAAGACACAATTGCTTTAAAAAAATATTTTAATTCGATAAAAAAGGCCAATCAGCCTATAAAAATAGAACGCTCAAAAAATAATTATCAATTAGTCTACTATGGTGATTCTCCTTTATTAAATAAATTAAAGTATTATCCTATTGCTTTATTATTGATTATTATTTTGTTTGGCGCTGTTGTGTATAATTTTTATAAAGCGACCAAAATGTCTACTCAAAATAAGCTTTGGGCAGGAATGGCAAAGGAAACAGCACACCAAATTGGCACACCATTATCTTCTTTGATTGGTTGGGTTGAGATACTAAAATTAGAAAATGTAGAAAAAAGTACCGTAGCTGAAATTGAGAAAGATATTAATCGACTACAAACGATAACTGATCGATTTTCAAAAATTGGTAGTGAGCCTATTTTAGATAAAAGAGACCTTATTCAAGAGACAAAAAACGCACTAGATTATTTACAAACAAGGGTTTCAAAACAGATTATATTTACCTTTTCAGCTCCAGATTATCCTATTTATGTAGCGTTGAATCCTTCATTGCATAGCTGGACGATTGAAAATTTAGTGAAAAATGCTATTGATGCCATGAGAGGAAAAGGTAATTTAGACATTGCCATTTCAGAATTAGAGAATATCGTTAAAATTAAAATTACGGATACCGGAAAAGGAATTCCAAAAAATCAATTTCAAAAAATATTTGAACCAGGATTTACTACTAAAAAAAGAGGTTGGGGATTAGGTCTTTCATTAACTAAGCGAATTGTTCAAGAGTATCACAAAGGAAAAATTAAAGTGGCGCATTCAGAAATTGATAAAGGAACTACCATACAAATAAGTTATAAATCAATATAAAAAAATCCCGAGTGAATCGGGATTTTTTTATATTTTATTAGCAATCTTAGTGGCTAATTCTTGAAATTCATCTGAAGATAAACTTGTTTTACGTTGAAAACGCATATCATCCATATCTTGAAGCGGAATTAAATGAACGTGAACATGAGGCACTTCTAATCCTACGACAGCTACGCCAATTCGCTTACATTCTACCGATTTTTCGATAGCTTTGGCAATGGTTCTTGAAAACTTCATTAACCCTAAATAGTGTTCTTCTTCCATATCAAAGATTTTATTAATCTCTTGTTTTGGAATACACAATGTATGCCCTTTTGCATTAGGATTTACGTCTAAAAAAGCCAAATAATTTTCATCTTCAGCAATTTTATAACACGGAATTTCTCCGCTAACTATTTTGGTAAAAATACTAGACATAATTTAGTCTCTAGAAATTTCTAATACTTCAAATTTTAATACGCCATTTGGCACAATTATCTCTGCAGTTTCTCCAACAGATTTACCTAAAAGTCCCTTTCCAATTGGTGATGTTACCGAAATTTTGCCTGTTTTTAAATCGGCTTCGCTTTCGGCAACTAAGGTATAGGTCATTTCCATACCGTTTGTTTGATTTTTTATTTTTACGGTAGACAAAACAAGTGCTTTTGATAAATCAAGTTGCGATTCATCAATTAAACGTGCATTAGAAACTACTTCTTCCATTTTAGAAATACGCATCTCCAAAAGCCCTTGAGCTTCCTTAGCTGCATCATATTCTGCATTTTCAGACAAATCACCTTTATCTCTAGCTTCAGCAATAGCTTGTGATGCCTTAGGTCTTTCTATGCTCTTTAGCTGGTCTAATTCGTCTCTTAATTTTTTTAATCCTTCTGCTGTGTAATAAGATACTGTACTCATAACTTCATCATTTATATAAATAGAAAAAATCCCACCTGATGGGATTCCTTCTCACAAAGATAGTAATTTATTTTTAATATTAATTTATGACATTGTATAATGTTATGTCGAAAGTAATTAATTAAATTTGTTTTTTAATTGATCTGCATGTTCTATGAAGAAATATATTCTTTTTACTTTTCTACTTGTATTTATGGGTTGCGATAAAGATAATTTTAACAATAATAATCCTTATTTACCAAATTATTCCTTTGCCTATAACATTAATATGAGCTTGCCTCAGTACAGTAGTTTACAATTTCCAAGTAATGCCGTGTATGTTAATGCTGGAAATACGGGCATAAGGGGTGTTTTTGTGTTTAATACCGGAGGTGGATATGTAGCATTTGATGCAGCTTGTCCAAACCAAGCATTAACTAGTTGTTCAACCATGACTTTAAATGGTATTAACGTAATTTGTCCTTGTGATAATGTTTCTTATAGTTTATTTTCGGGCCAGGCCCAAGGTATGCAATATCCTATGAAACAGTACCGAGTGGAACAATTAGACAATTTTAATTTACGCGTTTACAATTAAAATTTCAAGTTCACTCCTAAAAGAAAATTTATTCCCGCTTGAGGATAATAACCCGTTCCTTCTATTGTAGTGGTGCTTCCTGGATTACTCCAATCGTCATCATACGTATAGAAATAACCATTGGATTCATACTCTAAATTGAAAATATTGTTTACCAAGGCTGAAAAAACAATAGATTGTATCCCTTTATTCAGTTTCCATTCATAATTAACATTCAAATCATTTACAAAATAGGCGTCCAATTTAGATCGGTTGGAATCGATATTTCCCATGTATTGTTCACTGACATATTTTGATAAAAATGATATTTGAAAATTATTAATTGGCATAAAAACCAATTGATTTCCGAAGATAAAATTTGGAGAAAATGCAATATCTGTATTGCCTAAGTTTTGCAAAACACCATCTCGTTGAAAGTAGAAATCTTGGTTTTTGTTTTGGCTCAAAGTTACGTTTGGATTTAATATTAATTTATTAGTAATTGCAATTGAAGACTCCACTTCAAATCCTAATCTATAACTTTTTCCGCTATTAGTGAAAATTGGCGCACCCACATCATTCAAAGCACCTGTTAAAACCAATTGGTCTTTATAATTCATATAAAAAGCATTGGCTGATAATTTTACTTTTTTAGTGTTGTATTTCCAACCTAGCTCATAATCAAATAATCGTTCTGGTTTTACACTTCCATTTTCATAATCGTCACGTCTTGGCTCTTTGTTAGCAATTCCAAAATAACCATATAATGAATTTTTATCATTCAATTGATAACTCAAACCTGCTTTTGGATTAAAGAATCGAAAGGTATCATTTACATCGGAAAACTTAACGCTTGTAGCTTCATAAAATACCATTCGATATTGCAAATCGGTAAATAAATTTAGTTTATTCGTAACATTATAAGATGCTTTAATGTAAAAATTTATATCGTCTTTATTTCCAAAATCATCATAATAACGATTTGCATTTGGAACATAATTTTGTGTCCAAACTACTTCTCCAAAATGATTTCCTAAATACCGATTAGCTGCTCCTCCAAATAACAAATCAGTTTTTGCTGTTTTATAATTTAGCGAAAAGGTCGTTCCAAAAAAATCATTATCTAACCAGCGCTTTCTGACCAAATCAGATATTGAATTTCCGTTAAAAGCAGGTAAATTATAATCCGACAACTCTTCATCTTCTTTGTATTGTTCAAAATATCCTTTCCCAATGGTATAATGAATTGCTACATTTGAAATCCATTTTTCGGACCATTTTTCGGACCAATGCAATTGAAAATGATTTTGCCAATAATTATCGGTTTCATTATCATAGAATTGCATATTTCCAAATGCATCTGAATACATTCCGGCAAGATTAAATGTTCGATCATTTTGTAATTTTTCGGGATCTTCAATACCATACCAAGCCTGATATGTTTTTTCTTTACCGCCAAAAGCCATGAATTTTATTTGGGATTTATCAGTAATATAATTTGCGTTAAAAAAGTAACCAAACATATTAGTTGAAGCTCTATCAATAAATCCATCGGACGCAATATTTGAAATTCGAGCATTCATTTCAAAATTGTTGTGCAATCCTGTTCCAAAAGCTAAAGTATGTTTTCGGGAAGCAAAACTTCCAATAGAATTTGAAATTTCGGCATACGCTTTTTCTTGAAATGATTTGGTTTGCAAATTTAAACTCGCACCAAAAGCGCCAGCTCCGTTAGTTGATGTTCCCACACCACGTTGTAACTGAACGCTTTCTAATGAGGAAGCAAAATCGGGTAAGTTTACAAAAAAAGTACCTTGACTTTCACTATCATTAAACGGAACACCATTTAAAGTCACGTTGATTCGGGAACCATCAGCACCGCGAACTCGCATATAGGTATAGCCAATACCATTTCCTGCATCGGTTGTAGTAACTACCGAAGGTAAATAATTTAACAAAACAGGAATGTCTTGACCTAAATTGCGAGGAGCAAGTTCCTGTTGGCGCACATTAGTAAATGTAATCGGATTTTTGTCTTTTGCTCGAACCGAAGACACGATAACATCGTTTAAAGTGTTGACTTTGGTAGTGTCTTTCTGCGCTTCTTGAGAGAAAGAAAAAAGAAAAAAGAAAAAAGAAAAAAGATTAAAAAATCTTTGCGACTTTGTGCCTCTGTGGCAACAGTTTTTTGGTAAAGTTTTCATTCGTAAAAGTTTTACGAATAAAAGGGGCAATTACTCTTGGTTAATAAATTAATTTTTGAGATTCCTTAACTCCTAATGGAATGTATCGGCGTTGGTTTCTCTCTATTCCTTGGCAGCATTACCTGCCCAGGTTCTATGGGTATGATCTCAGCTTTGAATCTGTCATTATGAAAGAATCTAAGCACCCCTTTGAGACATGACAAAGATAATGCAATATCAATTACAATTGCAATACAAAAACTCAATTTATTTCATTTTTATTGAACTTGACTTTTGAATTTGTTATTGAAATTTAATAGTTTGGTTTTTTTCTGTTTTGCTTCAAAACACTCATGACTTTTTTAGCATTAAGGCGCTTTTCTTTAATACCTCTCGGAATTTTAGTTTCTTTACGAGGCTTGTCGATTTTTAGACCATTTTCAATGATTCTTAAGAATTTTTTTGTTGCAATTTCTTTATTCTTAATTTGGCTTCTATCTTCTTGACTTGTTATTAATAAAATGTTTTCTTGGGATAATTTTAATGCCAATTTAGTTTGTAAATGAGCTTTTTCATCTTCGGTTAATGCTTTTGAAAGTAATAAATCAAAAGATAAAATAACTTTTGAAGCTACTTTATTTACATTTTGCCCTCCTGGTCCACTACTCCTAACTGCTTTAAAAGTTACTTCTGAAATGAGTAATTCTTTATCCATTATTTTCGGGTTGATGAGCAGGTTTTAGTAAATCATTTACATTTTTTACTGGGTTAAACGTTTCTATTGGAACTTCAACAAAAATGGTGGTCCACTTTGCCATAGCACCATTCCATAAACCAGGAAGTTCAATAGCTTTATATGGTTTTCCGTTTTTGTTTTTTGAAACGATAAATCCTGTATTTTCATTTACAAATTGAAGTAAATCAAATTTATTTCCTTGAAAATCTTTGATCGCACAAACTATGTCAACTGGATTAAAAAATTTGGCATCATTTGCAATATCTTTCTGTATCTTATTATTAAAATCTATTTGTGAGGTTTCGACTATTTGTAGTGTTTGCCTACCTTTTTCATCTTGTACCCAAAAAGGCCCTCCGCCTGGTTCGCCTTCGTTTTTTACTATTCCACAAACACGAATAGGCCTATTTAAAACTTGAATTAAGTATTCTACTTTATATGCTTTTTGAAAATAATTAAACTCTTCAGGTAATAAAAACGCTAATTTAGTTTCTGTAAAATTTTTAATATCAGTAATATCAGTTTCACTTACATTACCTTCTGAAAGTTTTTTTAAATAATTAAACGTTTGAAATTGTGTTTGCATCAAAACGCCTCCGATAAGTTTTTTATTTTTAGCAATAATTAATTTATTGTTTTGAGAAACATTATCAATATTTTTTATGTAAATAAAATCTGAACTTAATGAATTTAAATTTTCGATTAAAGCACCATGTCCGCCTGGTCTAAAAAATAATGAGCCATCTTCTAATCTAAAAGGGCTGTTGTTTTCAGTTACCGCAAGTGTATCTGAAGATTGATTTTGATAAGAAAAACTAATGTCGTAGTCTGCAAAACGATTGGCTATTTTTTCAAAATCTAACTGAAATTTTTGGGTAATCGTAAAATGAATTTTGGTTTTTTTATTTTGAGTAATAAAAAAATCTGCTTCAATAATATTTTCTTCAACTGGAGTAAGAAATTTTTCTTCTTTCAAATGAAAGGGTATAATTCCTTTAGGCTGATTAGCAAAATTTAAACCTTCACTACTGAGTAATGTTTTAATTAAAAGATAATATTTTGTATCGCTAGATTGCGAATAATAATCGGGGTTTAATTGAACCGTTTTTTCTTTTACAAGTTTATAAAAAGGGAAGTTTCTGATTCCGAAAATAAACAAAGAAACGTCTTTTGCCTTATGTTTATTGATGTAACTATTTATTGTATCATTTTCAATATCGAATTCAATTAAGAACTCATTCAAAAATTTAAACATTCGGGTAGCGGCACCAGAGGCGGGCACAAATTTTTCAATGTTGAAATGTGCTTTGTTTTTATCAAAATAATCAACGAAGAAATCAATTTCGTTTTCTGTAAAACTATAAATTCCATCGTTAACAGTAGCCGATCTGACTAAGTTAATTTTTGGAATTCCCTGTTTGAAAAAATCAAATTGTCGCTGAATTTTATCAATAGAAATGCCTCTGCTGTTTATGTAATTTAAATCTTCTTTTGTAAAAATATTTTCCATTCTATATAGCCTAAAACAGCAATAATTGTGAATACTATAAATTGCAAACTGCTAACGGTTAATCCTTTATAAAAATATAAAGGTACAGAAATAATATCTGCTATAATCCAAATAATCCAGTTTTCAATTTTACGTTTTGCCATGAGCCACATTCCTACAAAAAATAATGCCGTTGTAAATGCGTCAACATATGCTGTTAAGTCTGTAAATTTATCAAAAAATTGGTAAATAAAAGCAATAAATAATAAGGTTGCTATAAAAATTATAGCAGAAATTTTATAATCTTTTGAATTCATAATTGAAATCGGAAATTCTTCTTGACCATTATTCCTTCTTGACCATAAATACCAACCTAAAATACTCATGACCGAATAATAAATATTGATTATAAATTCTCCATACAATTTAAAATTATATAAAATGTATATAAAAATGAGTGTACTAATCAATCCGGTTGGATAAACTAATATGTTGTTCTTTCTAGCAAATAAAACGCTTATGATTCCAAAAACAACAGCAGTTATTTCAAGTGCAATAAAAAAAATAGAATACCCTTTATATTGAGCAAATAGTAAATCGAGCATACTTTTACTTTATTACATTAGAATTTTAGAAAAAACAAAAGCATAACCTTCAATCAGATGAAATTGAACATAAAATTTTTCAATTTGCCGATTAAAATGCAACTCGGCAGTGCACTTCCCCGCTTCTATATCAAATTTGTCTTCAAAAATATGCTCTGGAAAACTAATTCCTTTTTCGTTCTTAATTTTAAATATAGATTCTTTAATTCCCCAAACAACTGTTGCCTTAGCTACTTGATCTGCAATTGAAAGTCCTTGTAAATGGTTGACATCCATAAATCTGGATGTAATTTTCAACGTCTTCTCTTTTAGTAACTCTAAATCAATTCCAATTACCTCATCGCTAATACAAATACATGAAAACTCGTGTGAATGTGAAATGGAGATATGTTGAGTGATGGATGCTGGGTGATGGGTGATGGGATTTCTTTCAGGTTTTCTCATTAAATGAGGTTTTCCGGCAGCATCATACGTTAAATCATTATCTGTAAAATCTAAATATTGAAGCAACATTCTAACGGCTAAAAACCCTTTTTGATGCGACTCCGACTTCATTCCTTCTAATCGTTTTAAAGATGCATCGCTTAATGAAACCGCTCTAAATAAAGAAGTTACGTCTTCGGTGATGTGCCAAAAGTACGCCGTAGTTGTTTCATTAATTGTTATAGTTTTATATAATGGCATTTATAGTATGTTGTTTTTCAAATCATTAGAAAGCTAAACATTTCACAAATTAATAGAAATCTTTGTTAAAATAAAAAGTTATTTTGTAATTTTGCGCTCTAATTTTAGAACATACAAATATACATAATAGATGAGTACACAAACATTACCTTTTGTAGCTTACAAAGTGAAGGATATTTCACTTGCAGCTTGGGGAAGAAAAGAGATTGAATTAGCAGAAGCTGAAATGCCAGGGTTAATGGCTCTTAGAGCAGAATATGGTGCAACGCAACCTTTAAAAGGTGCTAGAATTGCAGGATGTTTACACATGACGATTCAAACGGCAGTTTTAATTGAAACTTTGATTGCTTTGGGCGCAGAAGTTACTTGGTCATCTTGTAATATTTTCTCAACGCAAGATCAGGCTGCTGCTGCAATTGCTGCTGCTGGAATTCAAGTTTATGCTTGGAAAGGGTTAAATGAAGAAGATTTTGATTGGTGTATTGAGCAAACGTTATTCTTTGGCGAAGACAGACAACCATTGAATATGATTTTGGATGATGGTGGCGATTTAACAAACATGGTTATCGACCGTTATCCAGAATTAGTTGCTGGAATCAAAGGTTTATCTGAAGAAACAACAACTGGAGTTCACCGTTTATACGAAAGAGTAAAAGCAGGAACTTTACCAATGCCTGCTATTAACGTAAATGATTCGGTTACTAAATCTAAATTTGACAACAAATACGGTTGTAAAGAATCGGCAGTAGATGCTGTTCGTCGTGCAACTGATATTATGTTGGCTGGAAAAAGAGTAATCGTTTGTGGATACGGGGACGTAGGAAAAGGAACTGCGGCTTCTTTCCGTGGTGCTGGTTCTATTGTAACCGTTACTGAAATTGACCCAATTTGTGCTTTACAAGCGGCAATGGACGGTTTTGAAGTAAAAAAATTAAATACAGTTATTGGAACTGCTGATATTATCATTACTACTACTGGAAATAAGGATATTGTGTTAGGATCTCACTTCGAACAAATGAGAGACAAAACGATTGTATGTAATATCGGACACTTTGATAACGAAATTGATATGGCGTGGTTGAACAAAAATTTTGGTCATACTAAAAATGAAGTGAAACCTCAAGTAGACATTTACAACGTAAACGGAAAAGATATCATCATCTTGGCTGAAGGTCGTTTGGTAAACTTAGGTTGTGCTACAGGCCATCCAAGTTTTGTAATGAGTAATTCATTTACAAACCAAACTTTAGCACAAATTGAGTTATGGAAAAACAGTGCAGCTTATAACAACGACGTTTATATGTTACCAAAACATTTAGATGAAAAAGTAGCAATGTTACACTTAGCTAAATTAGGCGTTGAATTAGAAACATTACGTCCAGAACAAGCAGAATATATTGGTGTAGAAGTTCAAGGGCCATTCAAACCTGAGTATTACAGATACTAGTCAAAAAAAGATTAAATAAAAAAACCCTCGCAGTGATGTGAGGGTTTTTTTTAACATCCCAAAATTTCTTGTTGCCCTTTTTTAGTTAAACTTTTGAAAATAAGTTCGTAGGAATAATTAATCATTTCGCACATCATTTTATCGGAAACATCGCTTTGAAAATGAATGGTGTTCCAATGTGTTTTACTCATGTGATAGCCTGGTTTAATGGCCTCATATTCCGCTCGAAGTTCCAAAGCGCGTTCGGGATCGCATTTTAAATTTAAGCTAGGTGTTCCTTTTTCCCAATCGGATAATGAGGTCAAACAAAACATTTTTCCTCCTACTTTAAACACCAACGTATCTTCATCAAACGGAAAATGTTCGGTGACGCCTTTTTTGGATTGACAAAATTCGTAGAGTTGTTGGATGTTCATTTGATTTAAGATTGAAGATTAACGATTTATGATTGTTGAAATTCTGAAATCGAAATTCAAATTTCTTCAATCTTAAATAAAATTGGTTTACTCGGACTTGCATCATTTTCAAACGAAGCGAATTGTAAATTCAAGATATAACTTCCGTCTTTTACTTTTTCGTCTACATAAATCATTTCGGTAATCGTGCAATTAAATCGGGCATCATCATTAACTTGATTCACGTCTTTCACATTCCAAAACGCTTTATGTGCCAATAATTTTCCTTCGTCGTGTTCTCTGTCCACACTTGGTAAATCGATTAATAAGTGTTGAATCCTCATTTCTCTTATAAAAACAGCAGCTGTTGCATCTAAATAAGGTGGATTCGTATTCGAATAATTCAAATGCTTTTTGGTTTCAAAATTAGGTAATGTTCTAATAATGATGGCTTGTGGTGTAGTTGTGCCCAAAGCATTTTCAATTTGCTCTTTCGTAATGATAAAATCTTCTCCAACGCTTTTTGGTTCTACCGAAATTAATTCAGCAGTAAAGAAGAACTGCTTTAAACATTGATTGATTGAATAAAATTCGCGGGTAATATGTCCTAAACATTCTGTATGCGTTCCATGTGCATGCGGATTGAAGAAAATATTATTGAAATTGGTTGACGATTTTCCTTCCGAAACTTTTCCAATCCAGTCACCCATAGTTACCGGTTCAATTTCGGGTGTGCTTTGATACCAAGCAATCGGATTTTGATCATTATTAGTCAAAGGAATAGAGATATCAATTGGCTTTGATAAATCGATTTGTATGTTATTGATGATTGCTTTCATAATTTAACCGCTAAGAGCGCAAGGGTTTATACAAGGTTCGCTAAGTTTATTTGTTTTTTTAAGTTTGCAAAGAATTAAAGATTATTCGTTTTCTGTCATACTATTTATTTTGGCGTGTATAATTAAATTGTTGCGTCCTTTGCGAAAAACTTTGCGCTCTTTGCGTTTAAACTACTCCAAATTTAATAAAAACAAATCACTCGCAATTCCATCACACAAAAACTTTCCGTTTTTTGTAGTTCGTAAAATGTTCTCGTCAACAAACAATAAATGATCTTCAATGAATTTTGCCGCTTGTTGATTCAGATAATCCAAATAAGTTTTCCCAAATTCTTCTTCAATTCGATCCAACGAAACTCCCCAAATTGTGCGTAAACCGGTCATAACATATTCGTTATAACGATCGGTTTTGGTTAATGTTTCGATTTCAATTGGTAATTTATTTTCTTGAATCGACTTTATGTACAATGCATTATTTGATACATTCCAACCTCTATTTTGTCCATCGTAACTGTGTGCTGACGGACCAATGCCAATGTATTTTTTGCCCAACCAATAACTCGAATTGTTTTTTGAAAAATAATGTTCTTTCCCAAAATTTGATAATTCATAATGAATAAAATCGTTTTCCGATAATTTGTCTACTAAAATTTGAAAATGCGCTGCAGCCACTTCGTCATCTGGTTGCGGAATGATTCCTTTTTGAATAAACGTATGCAAAGCCGTTTTTGGCTCTACAGTTAAAGCATAACTCGAAATATGTGGTACTCCAAAAGACAGCGCGGTTTCGATGTTTTGCAACCATTTTTCATTGGACATATTCGGAATTCCGTAAATCAAATCAATGGAAATATTATCAAAATGTTGCGTGGCAATTTCAAGACATTTTTTAGCTTCTTCTGCATTGTGCGCCCGATTCATCAACTTCAAATCTTCTTCAAAAAACGATTGAATTCCAATAGACAAACGATTTACAGGCGAATTGGCTAATTGACTAATTGTCTCATTACTTAAGTCATCTGGATTGGCTTCTAAAGTAATTTCAGGGTTTTCAACAACTTGGTAGTTGCTATACACAGCTTCAATCAATAATTGCAAATCTTCAATCTGCAACATACTCGGTGTTCCTCCCCCAAAATAAATTGTTTCGATTGGTTCTGTGATGGGTGATGGGTGATGGGTGATGGATTTGCTTCGCAGTTCAATTTCTTTTGCCAATGCCAAAACCATTTCGTCTTTCTTCTTTAATGAAGTAGAAAAATGAAAATCACAGTAATGACACGCTTGCTTGCAGAATGGGATGTGGATGTATATGCCAGCCCCACCCTGCCTCCCCAAAGGGGAGGAGTTGTAAAAAACGGTATTGTTTTGTTCAGAATTAAACATTTAGCTATTTTGCTCCCCCTTTGGGGGTTGGGGGGCTTATTCTTTTTTCATTTTGTTTCACAAAAGCATCCCAACCCGTATAACTTTTTCCTATTTCCACTCTTCCGGAATTGAAAAAATGACAAACAGCCGCCGCTAAACCATCGGTTGAATCAAGATTTTTTGGTAATTCTTTTAAGCCTAATAATTGCTGAAGCATTTTAGCTACTTGCTCTTTACTCGCATTTCCATTGCCAGTAATCGCCATTTTTATTTTTTTGGGTTCGTATTCGGTAATAGGAATATCTCTCGAAAGTCCGGCTGCCATGGCAACGCCTTGAGCTCGTCCTAATTTTAACATCGATTGTACATTTTTGCCAAAGAAAGGCGCTTCGATAGCAATTTCATCTGGGTTGTGCGTATCTATTAATTCAATGGTACGTTCAAAAATGACTCTTAACTTTTGATAATGATTATCGTATTTAGATAAAATCAATTCGTTCAATTGTACAAATTCCATTTTTTTATTGACCACCTTTATCAATCCGAAACCCATAATGGTGGTTCCAGGATCGATACCTAATATGATGCGTTCGTTTGCCAATTAAATTTATTTTTGAACTTTAATAATCACAGGAAGAATAAACTGAGTTTTAACTTTTATTCCTCGTTTAATTGCAGGCTCTACTTTTGGAAAATCTGCTAAACGAGCGGTTAAAATACTGTCGGCTTTTACTTTGTCGTAAGCCACGCTATCTTTAGAAAATTGCGGTTCAAATTGCAAACTCGAATCGGGATTAATCGTAACTTTTACCGAAATAGTATCGGTTTCAGGATATAACATTTGTAACGTATCGATTCCTATTCGTTCTTGAATGGTTTGTGCCAAATAATCAAAAAAACATTGTTTCCTAACGGCTTCGTCTTTAATAGTGTCGCATTGCATCACCGAAGGCAATTCGTCTACTTCTTCCCAATTAATTTTTTGCAATTCTTGTTGCAATAATTGGTTTTCATCGGGTACTTTATTGTCAAATAATTGACAAGAAGTTGCTAAAAGCACTAAAAATAATAATCCAACTTTATGCATTTGAAATAGAATAACTTTAAATTTGTAAAAATACATTGTAAAAATAGAAATAATTTATGGAATACTTTTTATTATTCATTGGTTTTTGCTTAATGCTTGTTGGAATTGCGGGCAGTTTACTTCCTGCGTTGCCTGGACCGCCATTAAGTTGGCTTGGCCTCTTACTTTTATATTTTTGTCCAACAATTGAAACAAATTATTGGTTGCTAGGCATCACACTAATGATTGCAATAATTATCGGTATTTTAGACTATGTGATACCGGCTCAAGGCACTAAATATTTTGGCGGGAGTAGTTATGGAATTTGGGGAACAAATATTGGATTAATTGTAGGGCTTATCGCACCTATTCCTTTTGGCTTCTTGCTGGGGCCATTCTTAGGCGCATTCATTGGAGAATTAATCTATAATTCTAATGAAAAAGAACGCGCGTTAAAAGCAGCTTTGGGTTCGTTTATAGGTTTTGTTGCCGGAACGTTTATGAAGGTATTTGTTTGTGTGCTGTTTTTAATTTTGTTCATGATTATTGTTTGGCAAAATAAATCGATTTGGATTTAATACAATCAAAAAAGCCCTGCATAAATGCAAAGCTTTTCATTGGTCTAACTACTAAACCTTATCCCAATTGCTTGGGAATAAACAACACAACTATTTTAAATATCTTAAGAGGGCAAAAAAGCCTTTCATAAAAGAAAGGCTTCCTCTTTTCTGGCGGTCTGGACGGGACTCGAACCCGCGACCCCATGCGTGACAGGCATGTATTCTAACCAACTGAACTACCAAACCAGTGCATTTTCACTTATTCTTTATTGCTAAAGCAGTCCGTGAACTTGATTGCGAGTGCAAATATACTACGCTTTTTGATTCCTGCAAATATTTTTTAAAAAAAAGGTAAAGTTTTTTGAGCGATCTAGGCAAACTTTTGTTTCTCAACCAAATAAGAAGTCATAATTTTTTCAAATTTTTCATCTATTGCTACCGGAATATATTTGATTTGATATTGCAAACATGTAGCTTCTATTGTTTTAAAATAGTTTGAAATGACTTTTTGATAGGCTTCTTGACTGTTTTCGGCAAATAATTGAATGGTTTCGCCAGTTTCAACATCAATAAATTTTCGGGGAGCAGCATCAAAATTAAAGTTCAATTCGGTTTTTTGATCATACACATGAAAAACCACTACCTTATGTTTATTATGTTTTAGATGCTGAAGCGCTCTAAAAATTTTGTCGTTGTCTTCTTCCGACCCTTGGGAATGAAATAAATCGGTAAATAAAATTACCATGGAACGACGGTGTAAATTCTCAGCAATTTGATGTAAATAAGTCACTGTGTCTGTGGTTTTTGTGTTGGAATTATTTTTTAAAACTCCTTCTAAAGTATTTAAAATCATGCGATGATGACGATCGCTTCCTTTTTCGGGTGCATAATATTCATACGTATCTGAATAAATACTTAAACCCACAGCATCACGCTGCTTTTTTAATAAATTCATTAAAACCGCCGAAGCTAATACCGAAAAACCAATTTTATTTTCATAAAAAGGCTGATTCGATTTCAATTTTGGATAATGCATTGATGAGGAATTGTCAACAATTAAATGGCATCGTAAATTGGTTTCTTCTTCATATCGCTTGGTATATAAACGATCGGTTTTGGCAAATAATTTCCAATCAATATGTTTGGTGCTTTCACCTTGATTATAGGTTTTATGTTCAGCAAATTCAGCTGAAAAACCATGAAAAGGTGATTTATGCATGCCAGAAATAAAGCCTTCGACAATTTGATTGGCTAAAAGTTCTAAATGTTCAAAACTGGAAATTTTTTCTATTTGCTGCTCTAAATTCATATCGTAAAGATAGGGAAAGATTTTATTTTGTAGGTGAAAGGTTATGGGTAAATGGTTATGGATAAAAAAAGGCTCAACTTTCGTTGAACCTTCAATATGTGTTTTTTAAAACTATTATAATAATGCATCAATTGCATCAGTATAGGTTTTTTTAGGCGCAACACCAACTTGTCTTCCTACTACTTCTCCGTTTTGGAAAATTAATACCGTTGGAATATTTCTTACTCCATATTTTGCTGCAAATTCTTGGTTTGCATCTACATCTACTTTTCCTACAACTGCTTTTCCTTCATATTCGCTGTGAATTTCATCGATAACTGGCCCAACCATTCTACATGGTCCACACCAAGCTGCCCAAAAATCTACTACTACTGGTTTGTCTGATTTCAAAACTACTTCGTCAAAAGTAGCATCTGTTATTGCTAATGCCATATTTTTCTATTTAATTTTATAATTATTTGAATTGCAAATTTAGGAATTTATTACCAATGAAAGTATGTTTTAAGATTACTTTTAACTATAGTCTTATATTTAGAATTTATATTAATTCAATTTGAAACTTACTTGCATTTTGTCTAATTCCTGAAGCAATTCAGATGAAATCTTTACTTTCAATTTTCGGCTTGGCATGGAAAGTTTCGTTTTAACTACAATTTCTTCCTTTTCAACAGGAATATCGAGTTCCATTTCTGATACTTCTTCTCCGTCATCTGTACTTACAATTTCTTCTTCAACAATAACCGGACTCATCTCTAATGTCTTTTTGATGCGTTCTAATTCCATTACTTCAAAGGTTACCGAATTTTCGCCTTTGTTTGCTGTAAATAATTCATTTAATTCGGTCACAAAATTGGAATGTAACTCTTTAATATCTAAATGAATGATCAATTTTTTAGCAAATGAAGGCAATACATCGGCCAACATTTTTGCGTCTATAAATTGAATTCTAGGATCTGATTTTTTACCCGTTTCGCGATTAACCCAACCTTCTTTTACATTAATTTTAAAAAACACGAACTGGTTTTGCAACAAGAAATGGCGGTATTTTAGATAATCTTCGTCAAAAATTCGGAACTCATAACTTTCGTCATAGCCTTCTAAAACAAAGGTTGCCCATCCTTTACCGTTTTTGGCAGTTCGATGCTGAACATTAGTTACAATTCCGCCAAAGGAAAGATTTTTACCCAAATGCTGTGCTAAGTTTTTTAGCGTTTCCAATTTTGCAGAGCAGAAATATTTCATCTCAAATTTATATTCATCTAATGGATGACCCGAAATGTAAATTCCAACAACTTCTTTTTCTTTGGCTAATTTTTCCATCGTACTCCAATCTTCACAAGGAGGCACAGTGGGTTCTGCAATTTGTACTTCAGAAGCATCGCCAAACAAACTTACTTGCGAAGAATTTTCGTTTTCTTGAAATTTGGATCCATACCGAATTGCTTTTTCTAAAAACGTAATTCCGTCGCCATCATGATGAAAATATTGTGCGCGGTGGGTTTCAGCAAAACCATCAAAACCTCCTGCTAATGCTAAATTTTCAAATGCTTTTTTATTCGCTGCACGCAAGTCAATTCGCTTCGAAAAATCAAAAATAGATTTATAGTTACCCTCTTTTCTGTTCTCAACTATAGTTTGAACGGCTCCTGCACCTACTCCTTTAACAGCTCCCATTCCAAAACGCACAGCATAATTTTCGTTTACTGTAAATTTATAATACGATTCATTCACATCTGGCCCTAAAACGTCTAATCCCATACGTTTACATTCTTCCATAAAGAAAGAAACTTGTTTGATGTCGTTCATATTATTTGAAAGCACCGCAGCCATATATTCTGCTGGATAATGTGCTTTTAAATAAGCAGTTTGATAAGCAATCCAAGCATAACAAGTGGAATGCGATTTGTTAAACGCATAACTAGCAAACGCTTCCCAGTCTTTCCAAATTTTCTCTAAAATAGTCGAATCATGACCCTTTTCTGAAGCTTGCTCGATGAATTTAGGTTTCATTTTATCCAAAACAGGCTTATCTTTTTTAC